>CAIWBA010000338.1 GCA_903910765.1 uncultured Bacteroidota bacterium | reverse complement strand
GGAAGAAGGACAGGGTCTGACCACTTATAACGAAGCAGATAAAATTCTTCCATGGAAAATCATTGGAACATATAAGGGAAGTCAATTGAATGGTCCTGCTAATCTCACTATACTTCCATTAAAATCTATTCCCTCTAGAATATAATAATAGGTCCCTTCAGGGAGATCCTCGCCTAGGAAATTAGATATACCCTTCCCTCTCCAATCATTTTTATAATCATCACTATGGTATACTTCATTCCCCCAACGATTAAAAACTTTTACTGAAATTTTCGTGCCAAATGGTTTTAGAATTGTCCATGTATCATCTATACCGTCATTATTCGGTGAAAATCCTTCCGGAATTTTAAATTCAATTTTAGGGATTACAAATAAAGTGGGTATTCTTTTAGTACTATCCGTACTTAAACGTGCTGGATCAGTTGAAGCTAAATCAACCAATCCAATACTCATTGGCGCTTTTAATATTGCAGTATTCAAGAAATTGCCGAAGTTATTATTGCCTACATTAACTAAAATATTGATTGAATCTACTTGATTCGAATTCAAGGTTGATGAAATTGATAATAACTCAATATTAGCAATGCCATCATAACTGTTATTTTTAATCAAAATTCCTGAAGTGTTAACACTTAAAACTTTTAAACCTCTTATATCATTAAATACTTTAGTTAAATCATCTTTTACACTAATACTATCTATTATTTCATTTGTTAGATTCTTTATTTTAATACTAAAAATGATATTAAAACTTCCATCTAAATTTAATTTTACTCCAGTAGCAGCCTTTTTAATATCAAATATTTGAGTTGGGATTAATGGTTTTACTAAAATATGTAGAGTTGCATTCGCACATGATTTAGGTGTTCCTCCACAAACAGTATAAATTATATCAATAGGCCCTATAAATCCAGGAGTCGGAGTAAATGTGTAAGTGCCATCTGAATTAATTACTATTGTTCCTTGAGTTGCTAGTGGTTTACTATATCCTGTTATCGCTAAATTACTTATATCAGATCCTGTATTTTTATCATTTAATAATAAGTTTCCAGATGCGCTATATTGATAAGTACTAGCATAATCATCTGTTGCAATAGTTATAGGAGCAATACCTAAAGGTTTAATTGTATAATAGACAACAGCATTTTTACAATTAGCGACTGGTGTTGTGTTATCACAAACAGTGTATATTAAACTATCTGTTCCTACAAAACCTGGATTAGGTGTATATGTGATAGTTCCGTCTGCATTCACGATTGATTTACCATTATTTGGATTTTTTGAAATTTGTAATGAAGCTTTATTTAATTCCGCACCCACATTGGTTGCCTTATCATTTAATAACACATTTGTATTTACAGCTGTATTTACAAAAGTATATTCAACATCTGGGTTACTTATAGGTGGATTATTTTTAACATTTTGATCTATTACTGTTATTTGAATTGGAACAATAGTACATCCATTTACTAGCCCAAGATTACAAACTGGAATATAATAAATATATGTGCCAGGTGTAGTTGAACTAAAAGTATAACTTCCATCTAAATTCATTTTGAAATTTGCCCCTGAAGGATTAGATATAGCAGACTGTGGTGGTCCATATGTTGTTCCTAATGGAACATTATCATTTGTGCTAACATTTCCAGTTACAGGTATGTTAACAAAAGTTTCATTAAAATCAGGCTTTAATACTGTTGTCTCTGGAATTGGATCTACTAATATATGTAAGGTCGCTGTTGCACATACTCCAGCGCTTGTGCAAACGGTATACGTTATATCCACTGGGCCACCAAAGCCTGCAGTTGGCTTAAATAAATAAGTTCCATCTGCATTTATTATGATCGTGCCTTGTGATGCTAGTGGCGCACTATTTCCTGTTACAGTCAATGTTGATCCTCCACTATTTTTATCATTACTTAATACATTTCCTGTTACTGGTGTTGAACCTATTGTACTACTAAAGTCATCGCTTGCACTTGTTGCTGATGGTGATGTAGCAGGATTAACTGTATAGAAAACTTTAGCAGTTGTACAAATCGAAGGTGCACTGTTGTCACATACTTTATATGTTATACTATCCGTTCCTACAAAACCTGCCGCTGGTGTATAGGTAATTGTACCATCAGCATTTACCACCGTTTTACCATGTGTTGGCGCCACTGTAATGGTTACACTTGTTGGATCTAATATTATTCCAGGATTGGTTGATTTATCATTTGCTAATACATTCGTAGTTTCGCTGCCGCCTGATGCAAGTGTTGCCACATCGGTATTGGCTATCGGTGCATTCGAATTACTCATTGGATCCTTCACTGTTATTACTAATAGTGTTAAAGGACAGTTCGCTGTTTGACCAGCTGCACATACCGGAACCTCATACGTATATTTACCTGGTGTAGTTCCCGTAAACGTATATGTTCCATCTGCATTCATTATTATACTTCCTCCCGATGGATTCGTGATTGATGGGATTGGTGTACCATAACTACTACCCGATGGTAACTTATCATTTGTGGAAGCATTACCACTCACTGGTACATTAATATTCGTCTCATTAAAGTCTGGAGTAAATACAGGTGTTTGTGGATCTGAATCAACTCCATTTAACATGCCATCTCCATCACAATCTGCACTCTTCCATGCATTGCTTGGGGTAATTGTTTGACTCGCTAATTTAAATGAACATGGATCATTTGGATCGGTGCCATCTATCGCTTCTTGTGCATCGCTTACACCATCTCCATCTGT
>CAIWBA010000337.1 GCA_903910765.1 uncultured Bacteroidota bacterium | reverse complement strand
GTATCCTTTTTTTCGGGCATCCTTAACCCTGTTTCTTTGGGTGCTTCCGATACTAAACTTGCAGTAGTTTCTTTTTTATCTAAGGTTGCATTTTTTGCCACAATCGTTTCGGATGATGCAGTATCATTTTCATCATTTAGCTCTGGAAAATTGTATTGTGATAATTCGTAATCATCAATTACTTTCATCAATTTACTTGCATAGTCACTTGCAGTAGCATATCCTGCCTTTTTTAAACCAATCGCCCATGCAGAATCATCTACCGGATCTAATTGGAAGAGTGGTGCGTAATTGGGTCTGTTTTTAATAAAATTGGAGTGATCAATAAAAGAGGCGTTGGCATTTGGATACACCCTAAAGCACTCCTGTTTGGTATCGTCATCCTGATAAGTGGTTTCCCCTTTCCAATCAGTTTTACATTTGATACCAAAGTGATTATTAAAATTCAATGCTAAGTTACTTTCTCCGCTATTTGATTCAACAATGCCTTGGGCTAGCGTAATAGAAGCTGGAATACCAGTACGTTTCATTTCCTTAATCGCAATATCCTTGTATTGATCAACATATATGAGCGTTGCCGTTTTTTGCGCAGCTAACGTAATACAAAAAAAAGGAAGGAGTAATAATATCGTAAATTTAAATTTCATGCTTATTTTTTTCTGATTAAACTTAATCCATCTCTTACAGTTAACAACACAGTATCTGCAAGTTGATCTGACATAATCATTTCATTAAAGGCGTGGATCGCCTTTGCGTTTTTACCTTTCAATGTTTCGTTGAACACTTCACCATGAAACAATACATTGTCTGCAATAATTAGCCCATTTGTTTTTACATGCGGGAAAATCATTTGGTAATACTTGGCGTAATTCACTTTATCAGCGTCAATAAATACAATATCCCAAGGCGCAGTTAATTGTTGTAAAATTTCACCAGCATCTCCCACATGAATTTTTATTTTATCCTTATGTGGACTTTGATTGATATTATTTTGTGCGTTCACGCCATCTTGTTCCCTTAATTCAAGGGTGTGTAATTGACCGTCATGCACTAAACCTTCTGCCAAGCACATGGCACTAAAGCCTGAGAAGGTGCCCAGTTCCAAAATATGTTTGGGTTGCAATAATTTACTGATTAAGCTTAAAAAGCCTCCTTGGGTCCAACTGCTCTGCATATCGGCATGCGGATGCGTAGCTAATGTACTTTCATATACCTCCTTTAAATAGGCAGGGGTTGCATTGCTATATTGCGCTGCATATTCATTGGCTAAAGGGTGTATAAAATCCATTAGTCAAAGTTCTATTTTTTTTCGCTATTCGGCGATGAAATTAAAAACAATCCTATAAATGTAAATAAGCCATTAATGATCAGCAATTCCTGACCAATTCTAAAGCTAGAAGGGGCTGAGCCAAAAAAGTAAGGTTGAAAGTAGTCAAGTAATAAACATAATAGGGGTGAAATAAAGCAAGGTAAAAATGCCCACTTATCTTTAATGCTTCTTTTGGTTAAAATACCAAATGCAAATAAGCCTAATAAAGGGCCATAGGTATAGGAAGCAATCTTTAATAATAAATCAATGATACTTTTATTGTCAATCCATTTAAATACCAAAACGATGATTAAAAAAAGTACAGCAAAACCTAAATGTATTCTTTGACGAATTTTTTTCTTTTTGGCTTCATCCCATTGGGTGTTTCTTTGCATGCCTACGATATCAATACAAAAACTAGAAGTGAGTGCGGTAATGGCACCATCTGCACTTGGGAATAAGGCGGATATCAGTGCTAAAATAAAAATTATGGACAAGTACGGGGGCATATGTTGTAAGGCTAGGGTGGGGAATAGGTCATCACCTACTGCGGTTACATTTAATTGTGCAGCATATAAATGAAGTAGCCCTCCTAAAAATAAAAATAAACTGATTACAAATAACATGGTGAACCCAATGGTGATCATGTTTTTTTGTGCATCTTTTAAGTTTTTTACAGAAATATTTTTTTGCATCATCTCTTGGTCTAAGCCAGTCATAGTAAGGGTAATGAATGCGCCTCCAATGATTTGTTTTAGAAAAAATGATTTCGCATTTACATCAGGATTAAACACCGTTGCAATACCTTTTGCTTGCATTGCAACTAAGGCATCTCCAACGGATAAATGTAGGTTGGACAAAATATATATACTACAAATAATTAAGCCTAGTAACATACCCGATGTTTGTAAGGTATCTGTGTATACAATTGTTTTTACACCGCCTTCATAGGTGTATAATAAAATCATAGCAAGAATAACAAGGGTGGTTGCCCAAAAGGGAACATGTAAATTATCTAAAATAAATACTTGTAAAATTTTTACCACCAAATATAATCTTGCTGTAGCGCCCAAAGTTCTAGACAATATAAAAAAAGAGGCACCTGTTTTATAAGCGCCAAAACCTAATCTTTGTTCTAAATAGTTATAGATAGAAGTTAGGTTCATCTTGTAATAGATCGGCAATAAAACATAAGCAATCGTGAAGTAACCAATCAGATAACCAATGGTAATTTGTAAATAATGAAATCCGTCTTTTCCCACTGCCCCAGGAACACTTACAAAAGTGACACCACTTAATGAGGTTCCAATCATTCCAAAGGCAACCAGCATCCAGTTACTATTTTTATTACCTATAAAAAAGGACATATTATTACTATTTTTCCCTGTCACTTTTGCAACCGCAAGTAGGACTAAAAAATAGAGTACTACAAATAGGAATAATAAGGGAGCGCTCATAGGTTATTAAATTAGTTCAAGCAAAGTAAAGACAATCTTTTAATTTTAACTAAATTCGATATTATTAAGCACAAAAAGGATTTTATGACCATTCATGCCATTACACTGTTTTGCGGTTCCAAATCGGGTAAAAATCCTGCTTTTGAACAAATAGCCATGGCTTTAGGCAATTGGTTGGCGGAAGAAAATATTACACTTGTATATGGAGGCGGAAATAAAGGATTAATGGGTGCCACAGCCAATGCATGTTTGGCTAAAGGAGGCAAGGTGGTGGGCATCATTCCAAAGGTTTTATTAGAGTGGGAAGCCGAACACAGAGGATTAACGGAATTGATTGTTACCGAAAATATGCATGCGCGTAAAATGCTATTGTATGAAAAAGGGGATGCCGCTATTGTACTGCCAGGTGGCTTGGGAACATTTGATGAGCTTTTTGAAATGCTTGTTTGGAACAACTTAAGTATCCACGATAAAAAAATAGTACTATATAATTATCAAGGATTTTATGATCCGTTGGTTGCCATGATTAATAAAATGGAGGAGGAAGATTTTTTATACGAACGAAGTAGGTATCGCTTGCATATTTGTGCAACGCTTGATGAAATTAAAGCTGTTTTTTCTTAGGCCCGAATCTTAATGGGAATCCAATACCTGCTCTAAATACAGGTTCCTTTCTGTTATAACCACTATTGTATTGGGATTGTGGATTGTTTAATAAATCAATCATTACCGAAAAATAACTAATTCCAAATTCACTGCGTTTGCCATAGCCAACGCCGGCCAGTATACTTTCAGCACCAAAATTAGTAGCACCAGATTGTCCAGTGCTTACATTTTTTTGATTAATCCATGCATAATTATATTCAGGTTGCACTTGGATAAAAAAACTTTCTATCGGCCAAATACGCGTAAATGCACCAATGCCTAATCTAAAATTGCGACTTCTGATATCGCTAAACTCATAGGGGTTGTAAAAATCGTAGTAAATATTCATCGCCAAACCACCATCCAAGTATGGCGTAAAGCTTTTTATAATTTCAGGATTCAAACCCATCTGAAAACTATGTGCGCCGCCACCCAATAACAATCCGCCACCCACGAAAACGGGTTTTTTATCTAAAATCGCATTTGTAGTTATGGTGGTTTGTGCCTGTGCCGTAATACTGAATAAAATAAAGGCAGCTAGTATAATTTTTTTAAGATGCATGGGGATGAGTTACGGTGTTGTTATTTTTATCTTGAGAATATTTAAGCATTGCTATATAATTACTTCATTTATTTGAATAGCCTATTGCGATTACTTTTTATAATCAAAAATTTTACCGCTATTTAAAATGTGGTTAGGGTCAAATGTATTTTTTATGCCGCGCATTAGTTCAAGCGACACTTCGTTAAACAACACCGGCATATAAGATTTTTGTATCAGCCCAATTCCATGTTCGCCACTAATGGTACCGCCTAGTTCCTTAACAAGTTCAAATAATTTTTTTAAGATGGCATTCATTTCATCACTGCCATAGCTCTTTTTAATCGTAGGGTGGTTTATTCTGATATGTAAATTGCCATCGCCCGCATGACCATAACAAACCACTTTAAATCCGTTTTCTGCGCCTAATTCTTTGACGCCTTTTATTAATTTAGGCAATTCGGCTCTAGGTACTACCGTATCTTCCTCAATGGTATAACCAGCCATCACTGCAGCTTCATTGGCTTTGCGACGTATTTTCCAAAGTTCGTTTTTTTGTTGCGCATCATCTGCGAAAAATAATTCTCCTGCGTCAAATTGGGAAAGCACTTCCGAAATCGCTTCCATTTCACTCATTAGCACATTCATATTATTGCCATCCACTTCAATAATTAAATGCGCAGCTAAGTTTTCAGTTAGGGGGATAGCCGTGCTGTCTAAAATT
>CAIWBA010000336.1 GCA_903910765.1 uncultured Bacteroidota bacterium | reverse complement strand
TGGCAGATATGCTTTTAGAACCGGTGCGGTGAATCAAGATCAAACTGGTGAATTTACACCAGCGATGGAAACCATGATGCCGAAAATTTTAAAACACGCTGGCTATACGAGTGCTATGATTGGTAAATGGGGTCAATTGCCATTGGGCCCTAGTGAATTTGGATTTGATGATTATATGCATTTTTTTGGTAGTGGTGTTTATAGAAGTAGTGATAAGAAAAAGGAAAAATACATTTTAAACGGACAGGAAATGAAATTGGGTGAACAGGAATATATGCCTGATCTAATGCATACCCACATGGTTGATTTTTTATCTAAACATACTAAGGATCCATTTTATTTATATTACTCTTTAGTACATGTGCATGGTGAAATTATCGCAACTCCAGATAGTAAACCAGGTACCAACGATTATCAGGGTTTGTATAATGATAATATTAGTTACATGGATAAACTTGTAGGTAAGTTGCTTAAAACATTAGATAGTCTTAAATTGAGAGATAACACCCTTATTGTTTTCTTTGGTGATAATGGAACGGCTGGTCAAGCTGCTACTATTGGTACTGTGAATGGTAAAAAAATTATCGGTAAAAAAGGAACGATGCAAGAGGGTGGAAGTTTAGTGCCACTCATCGCGAATTGGCCTGGTGTAACGCCAAAGGGCGTTGTTTCCAAAAACTTAATAGATGCCTCCGATTTTATTCCAACCTTTGCTGAAATAGCTGGAGCGCCATTACCCAAAAATATTAAATTAGACGGCACAAGTTTTGCCAAACAATTAAAAGGAAGTAAAGAACCAACACGTACTTGGATTTTCACTGAATTAGGAAATGACTGGTATGTAAGAGAAGCCAATTGGAAATTAAATCGCGCTGGCCAACTATTTGATATGAGTAATTCACCTTTTGAAGAAAAGCTTACAGCTATAGATGAAAAAACCAAACCCATCAAAGATAGATTACAAGGTATTTTGGATAGCTTAAATCCGGGAGCTGGTATTTTAGACAAAGGAGATGGCACAGGTAGACATGCGAATAAAGCTAAAAACAAAGCAAAAAATTAGGCGCTAAAATATTCCTTTTATGAAAAAGCAATTACTACTTATTCTATTATGTTTCACTATCATTCATACTACCGAAGCGCAGTCGACTCAAATAGTTAGTGCAGATGGCGTTGTACTTGATAACCCTTACCTGCATGTGAATCAAAACAGCACTAGCTTCACATTAGCCAACAACGCTTCTATTGGTACAAGGGTAATTGCTGCATTAGAGGAGGTTGTTATCAAAAGTAATAAAAGCAAACGTACACTTGTGCGTGGGCAAGTGGCGGTGTTTTTAGAAAATGAATCCTATGAAATTTCATCTGGAAAATATTTTGAAATCGGCTTTAAAAAAAATCATCCACCACTTACAGCACCAGAACAATGGGTAGAGCCTCAAAAAAATACCATTGTTTATGAGGATGCACAATTTCGCATCTTTGAAGAAAGATTAGAAGCAGGAGATATTCGTGATTTACATAGTCATGCGCAGCGATTAGTAGTGCGG
>CAIWBA010000335.1 GCA_903910765.1 uncultured Bacteroidota bacterium | reverse complement strand
TTAATATTAAAAACGCTTAGCTCATAAATGGACCAATGATATAAAGGATCAGTGCCATTTTGTTTAACTCTAATATATCGAGCGCGCTGTGGCGGAAAGGTAATCTCAGTGATACCTAAGGTTCCTGATCCAGTGGCAATGGGGGTACTCCAACTAGTACCATTATTAGAAACTTCCACTGAATAGTTTTTGGGCGAATCCCATAAAGCCCAAGTATTATCTAATTCAATTTTATTGAATTGATGTTGTTGTTTCATATCAAGTTCAAACCACTGCCCTTTATATTGTTTTTGTGTCATGTCGCGCCAACCAGTCCAATGATCACCATCTATTGCATTATTAGCAGGGACATCAATTGGAATTTTATCATCTGTGAACATGTAAACACTATCATTGACAGAAGCCTTTGCAGTCCAATTATTTTTATTGATTGGTATAGCAGCTAACCTGTTTTTGGCAGGAACTTTTGGAGAATTTAATTGCAACTGTCCCCTTGCTAAAAACTGCCAGTCACCTGCATTTGTTTCAAACATGATATAGTTTTCATCGGCGCCATAATAACGAATACCTTTTACTTGCTTTATATTTTGTTTGTCCCATATTAACTTGCCATTCACGCTGATGTTTTGTAGTTGGGTAAAAGATGCTTTTGGAATCCCCACGACTGATTTACTTAGTTCCGGGACATGAACGCTAAGAGAATAATTATTACTTGTTTTAACAATACTTACGGATACCTTCCCAATAATAGCAGGGACAACCACTTTTATACTGCGTAAAAAACCTTCCTTAGGCAATACCTGAAATGTTTTCCACCCTGCTTCAATAGGCGAAATGCCAGCAATAGTTTGTGAAAGGTTGATGACTGGTGGATTCCAACCATGATTCAATGATGACCCTTCATCAAATGCATCAATTCTAGAAGCCCACCACCGATCGTAATGCTCCCAAAGTGTAGAAAAACTAGCAGGGATCATGGTTTTATATCTATTGTACATTCTTAACATTGCATACTCCTGTTTACCAATAGTACAAAGCGCTTCAAACACCCATCTGTCAAAGAAACAACTGGAGAATGTTTTTTTAGTTAAAACAAAATCATAAATAGTATTCCACTTCTTCCGATCCGCTAAGCCGGCATTTATTGCCATCGCATTCGCCCGATCATCTGGCTCACTCACTTGATCAGACATATAATAATATCCTTTCCAATACTTTTTATCAAAATCGTTTTTAATGCTGTCCATTTTTGTATTAATGATTAAGGTGTCTGCTAAATTTCCTGTCACCAATGCCATCTTTTTTAGCGCACCTAAATCTATATACATGAAACATTTTTCAATAATGGCTATATCTTTATTTTCTTTACCCCAATCAAACCATTGATTTTTTTTACCGAACTTATAAGTATTAAATAAAAAGTTTTTTGTTGCTGGATATACCGTTTTGATAGAAGTAAGATCGCCTGTTTGTAAATAATAATACCATAACCCATATTCTCCTAAAAATTCCAACTGTTGACCTGGATAAAATTTAGGATCTAAGGGTCGTAAAACCAATTCCTTCGCTAGTTGATGCGCATTGGAATCGAACGCATAAAAACATTGATTTAACTCTGGGGTTCCGTCGCCCCAAAAGCCCACGCGCTCTCTATCAGGACAGTCATAAAACCAATCGCGCATACACAAGTAAGCAGTTCTCGCTCCTTTATTCCAAAGTATATTATAATCATTATCGTTGCACTCAAATGATCCTACAAATTTAGTGTCATAGCCAGTCTCACGATATTGAACAGATTTAACCACTACGCCTGGCGGTATGGTATAAACCGCGCCTTCCCCACTGACCCAATTTTTTGCCTCATAAATTTCTGACTGCTTATTTGCAACAAAGCTTTCAGTTTTGGTTAAATAAAGTACAAGTGGATTACTTGAATTTAATTGTATTGTTTTCCCTGCTGCATTTTCTACTTCAATCCAAGGTTGGAAATGACAATTGTAAGGTAATTTTCCTACCAATTTCCAAGGAACTGTATCACTGTGCGGAAGTGTTTTATTAAGTGCAAGATATTTTTTTAAACCATAGTCCTTAATCGCAGGATGTGAAAAATTTTTATTTGTTTGCGAATACCCTGTTAAGTGTATAAAATAAATAAGAAATGAAAAAGTAACTTTTATATTAAAGGGCATAAAATAATGGTTTAACTGATTTAATATTTCAAAACCTTATATTAATCAATAGTTTATTCCTGATACAAAATTGGATTTAATGGCGTATCGACCACCTTGCCAATTTCGGCACCAGGACACCAGGTATCCCAATCAGCTTGCTGATTTTTATTTTCAGGGGCTTTTAATTTGATGTCCTTATCCATATAAATGATGGTCATTACTTT
>CAIWBA010000334.1 GCA_903910765.1 uncultured Bacteroidota bacterium | reverse complement strand
TAAAAAAATAATCATTGTGGGTGTTGATAAAATGAGCTCCATCATTGACTATACGGACAGAGCCACTTGTATCATATTTGGTGATGGTGCTGGTGCTGTATTACTTGAGCCAAGTAATGATGGTAACGGATTTCAGGATGCCATTTTAAAAAGCGATGGAAGTGGGAGAGAATATTTAAATATAAAAGCTGGTGGAAGTTTAAAACCCGCTACGATTGAAACGGTCATGGCCAGAGAGCATTATGCATTTCAGGATGGACAACCCGTTTTTAAATTTGCCGTAAAAGGAATGGCAGATGTGAGCGCGGAGCTACTAGAAAAAAATAATTTAACAGGCGATGATATTGCTTGGTTAGTACCGCACCAAGCGAACTTAAGAATAATTGATGCCACCGCGAATAGAATGGGATTGCCCATGGAAAAAGTGATGATTAATATTCAAAAATATGGTAACACCACTGCTGCCACTATTCCGCTTTGCTTATGGGACTGGGAAAGTCAACTAAAAAAAGGCGATAACCTAGTATTAGCAGCATTTGGCGGTGGGTTTACTTGGGGCGCTTGTTGGATTAAATGGGCTTACTAATCAATTCATTCTGTGATAAATAGGTATATTTATCACAGCGTCAACAATAAAATATGAAAAAGAAAAATTTTAAAGGAATCAGCACAGTCACCTTACATTCTGCAAGCACTGAAAATGATAACTTTTCACATACCACTCCTATTTATGCGACATCGACATTTACATTCGATTCTACAGATGAAGGAATGGAGCGATTCAAGAGCACAGATAAAACCAGGATTTACTCCCGCTGGGGCAATCCTACATTTACTGCAGCACAGGATGTGATTGCAGCATTAGAATCATTTGGATTAAAGAATGAAAAAGGAGAACCACTTGAACTAAAGGCATTGTTACACGCAAGTGGACAAGCAGCCATGAGTACTTTATTTTTAAGCACATTGAGTGCGGGTGATACATTAGTATCGCACTATTCTTTATACGGCGGTACCCAGGAATTAATGCAAAAGCTTTTATTAGAGGCTGGCATAAAATGTATTTTAATTGATGTGCGTGATGCTGCTTTACTTGAAAAAACAATTAAAGAAAATACGGGTATAAAATTAATACACCTGGAAACCCCTGCCAATCCTACACTGCAATGCGTGGATATTGAAGCGATTTGTAAAATTGCACACGCACATGGTATACGCGTATCGGTTGATAATACAGTAGCAACTCCTTATTTGCAACAACCATTTGCATTGGGTGCGGATTTTGTATTTCACTCTGCAACTAAATTCTTAAATGGTCATGGATCTGCATTGCATGGCGTTTTATTAGGCAAGGATTTGGAATTCATGAATACTAAGGTTTGGAAATGGCATGTATTATTAGGCGGCAATAGCAATGCATTCGATGCTTACTTATTAATACAAGGAATGAAAACTTTGGAAATAAGAATGGACAGACATTGCAGCAACGCTGAAAAAGTGGCGCAGTTTTTGGACAAGCATCCAGCCATTGAAAAAGTAAATTACACAGGATTAGCATCACACCCTGATCATGCTATTGCAATAAAGCAAATGAAACAACATGCGCCATTAATAAGTTTTGAATTAAAAGGCGGAATAGACGCAGGTAAAAAATTCATTGATGCTTTAGAAATTTGTACGCGTGCCGTTTCTTTAGGCACGGTAGATACCCTTGTATCACACCCTGCAAGCATGACGCATTATGGTATACCAAAAGAGGAAAGAATAAAATATGGCATTACGGATGGTTTAATCAGAATGAGCGTAGGTATTGAAAACTTTGAGGATATTGCTGCTGATTTAACACAGGCATTAGCAAAGGTTTAAATATCCCCTTTTATACAAGCCAACAAATAAATAACTATGGACATTATAATACGCCGCGCTGAAAAAAGAGATTGTGTTAGATTATTAGAACTCATCCAAGAATTAGCAGAATACGAAAAAGCACCCAATGAAGTAACCGTCACCCTATCTCATTTTGAGGAAAGCGGCTTTGGCGCAAACCCAGTATGGTGGGGATTTGTAGCTGAAGTGGCAGGTGTAGTTGTGGGTATGGCATTATATTATGTACGCTACTCTACCTGGAAAGGACAAAGAATGTATTTGGAAGATATTTTAGTGACCCAGGAAATGCGTGGTAAAAAAATTGGTAGCCTTTTATTTGACACCTTAATCAAGGAAGCCAAAGAAAAAAAATTCACAGGAATGAATTGGCAGGTATTAGAATGGAACGAACCTGCTATCAATTTTTACAAAAAATACAACGCTAGTTTTGATCCAGAGTGGCATAATGGAAGTATTGTATTTTAAATGCTAATCAAAGATTGTTCTAAAATTGTTTGATCGCTTTTGACCAAAACTACTTGAAAAAGAGAGTTCAAAACTGTTGGGATTAAGCACTGCACCTGTCATACCTCTGCTATAGACATCATAGCTGATACCAAATCGATATTGCTTCATTAATATTGAAACTTGCGGGATCACGGCATCACCCACCCTGTAAAATAAACCAGCATAAATGCGATTCACATATTCATAATAGCTTCCAAAAGGCAAACTAAATGCAGCGCCTACTAAAAGCTGGTCTATATTATTCCTATTGCTATAAGAAGCATGCACCATGGCAGTTTTTTTATTGTCATTCACTTCTTTTTCAAAATTAAAAAACACCATAGATTTAAAACCCGATGCTTCAGCATTGTTATTAATGGTTAGTTCAGGCTTAGCCATAAAAAAGGCATTCGCACTAAATTG
>CAIWBA010000333.1 GCA_903910765.1 uncultured Bacteroidota bacterium | reverse complement strand
CGGATTTAATTATGACTGCGGGTAAGGAAGTTGAAATGCCAATTGCGCGTTTGGCCCAGTTAGCACGTGCGGTGGGGATACATTTAATTATCGCAACACAAAGACCCTCTGTAAATATTATTACAGGTACCATTAAAGCAAATTTCCCTGCACGTATCGCGTTTAAAGTGTCTAGTAAAATTGATAGCCGTACCATCTTAGATGCGGGTGGTGCAGAGCAGTTAATTGGTAAAGGAGATATGCTCGTAAGTTACAATGGGGAAATTACGCGTTTGCAGTGCGCATTTGTGGATACCCCAGAAGTGGACCGCGTATGTAATTTTATCGCAGAACAAAAAGGTTATCCGCAGGCTTTTTTATTACCTGAATATACCGATGAGAAAGATACGGATGCAAGTGGTTTTGATGCAGGCGATCGGGATCCCTTATTTGAGGATGCAGCTAAATTAATTGTGAATGCACAAATGGGATCTACGTCCTTGATACAACGACGCATGAAGCTAGGTTATAACAGGGCAGGGCGCTTAATGGATCAATTGGAGTCTGCAGGTATCGTTGGGCCGAGCCAAGGTAGTAAGCCCAGGGAAGTGTTGTATAAAACAGATGCCGAACTTTACGATTTTCTACAAAACTTATAGTTACCTCAATACATTAACCCCCTAAATAAAAGGCAATATTCTATTGGATGGCTCATTAAACAACAAATGACTATTTTTGTCCAACGGATAACTTTTAATAAAAAGCTTAACATCAACTAAAAATTGCAAATGAGATATTTATTTATATTATTTATAGCCCTTATCAGCTTGCCAGTTTTGGCGCAAAAAGATCCACAAGCCAAGGTTATCCTGGACCAATTAGGCCAAAAAGTGAAGCTGTCTAAAGGGATATTAGTCAATATTCAACTTAGTACTAAAAATAATAAGGGGAAGTCCATGGGGACAAAGTCCATTAACCTGAAGATGAAAGGGGAGAAATATCTCTTAAATGAGGGTAAAATGGAAATTCTTTGTGATGGGTTAAGTATCTATAATTTTGATGGGGCTAACTCCATCTCAAAGTCGGCCATGGGGGAGTCGGATCAAACATTAAGTCCCCAAAAATTATTATCAGGTAGCTACGATAAAGACTTCAATTTCAGCTTGTTAAGTAAAAATACTAGCAAGGCAATTATCGAGTTGTTTCCCATTGATAAAAGAAAGAATTTTCAAAAAGTGACCCTGGTTATTGATCTGTTAAAATCGGCCTTATCTAACGCCTCCATCTTAGATAAAAGCAATAATATAACCGATGTGAAGGTCCTTTCTATAAGTTATACAGCGCAGTTAGCGGATAACCTATTCATTTTCAATCGCGCTAAATATCCAAAAAACGTTGAAATTTTTGATTGATTTACGCCTTTTCCGCGTATCTTCGCAGCCGAAATAAAAAATAAAACCGTAGTTAATCGTTAACTACAAAAAAAGAAGTTTTACAATGGCTACATTAACAAAAGAAAAAAAAGCAGGCATTTTTGCTGAATTTGGCGGAAAAGCAACAAACACAGGTTCAATTGAAGGACAAGTTGCCTTATTAACTGAGCGTATCGCGCACATCTCTGGACATTTAAAAGAGAACCACAAAGATCATTCAACTCAAAGAGGGTTAATGCAATTAGTGGGTCAGCGTAAGCGTTTGTTAGTTTATTTGCAAAAACATAACCTTACTGGTTACCGCGCTCTAATTGAAAAATTAGGCTTAAGAAAATAATTCAAAACAATCTTATAATAGCTGTCCCAACTGTCAAACACGGTTGGGATTAGTTGTTTATATACAATCGTTTCTTACGAGAAAAGATTTAAAAAAAATTAACATGTTATCACAACCTAAATCAGTCAAATTCGAAATTAATCCTGGTCAGGAGGTATTTATCGAAACTGGAAAATTAGCCCGTCAAGCTGACGGAGCAGTAACTGTAAGACAAGGCAACTGTATTTTATTAGCAACTGTTGTCGCTAATAAGGATCCTAAGGATGGTCAGGACTTTTTTCCTTTAAGTGTTGACTATCAAGAAAAATTTGCATCCGCAGGTCGTATCCCAGGATCCTTCTTTAAAAGAGAAGCGCGTTTAAATGATTATGAAATTTTAACGAGTCGTTTAATTGATCGTGCATTGCGTCCTTTATTTCCAGAAGATTATTTGTGCGATGTGCAGGTATTAATCTCTTTGATTTCAAGTGATGAAAATGTCATGCCTGATTCTTTGGCATGTTTGGCTGCTTCTGCTGCAATCGCAGTATCTAATATTCCAATTAAGGAAATTATTTCAGAAGTGCGTATCGGACGTATCAAGGGTGAATTTATTATCAACCCTTCTAAAGCGCAATTGGCTATTTCTGATTTTGAATTTTTAATTGCTGCAACGGACAAGAATTTAATGATGGTTGAAGGAGAGGCAAAAGAATGTTCTGAAGAAGAGTTGGTTCAGTGTTTAGAAATTGCACATGAAGCTATTCGCAAGCAAATTAAAGCACAAGCAGAATTAAGAAAAGTAGTGGGAATTACTGAAGTGCGTGATTATAAGAAACCAGAACAAGACGAAGCGATTAAAGAAAAAGTATATGCTTTTGCAAAAGCAAAAGTAAATGCGATTGCTGAATTAGGTTCTGCAAAACATGAAAGAAGTGATGCGTTTACTGCATTGAAAAAAGAAATCATAGAACATTTAGGCACAGAAATAACTGACTTGCAAAAGAAATTAGCAGGTAAATATTATGAGGATTTGAAATGGGAAGTGGTAAGAGATATGATGGTGGATAAGCGTATTCGTTTAGATGGTCGACAGTTAGATCAAGTGCGTCCATTAGCGATGGAAGTAGATCCATTACCAACACCGCATGGTTCTTCTTTATTTACAAGAGGGGAAACACAATCACTAACTACAGTAACATTAGGTACGAAGTTGGATGAGTTAATGCAAGAAACTGCAGCAAGTGCTGAATACACTAAATTTTTCTTACACTATAATTTTCCTCCCTTCTCTACAGGAGAAGTGAAGATGATGCGTGGTGTAGGTCGTCGTGAAGTAGGTCATGGTAATTTAGCCATGCGTTCTTTAAAACAAATGTTACCGGATACAACTACTTTCCCATACACATTAAGAGTAGTCTCTGATGTATTAGAATCAAATGGTTCATCCTCTATGGCAACAGTTTGTGCGGGTTCATTAGCTTTAATGGATGCAGGTGTTCCAATGCCTAAGCACGTGAGTGGTGTGGCCATGGGATTAATTTCAAGAGAAGATGGTAAATACGCCATCTTAACAGATATCTTAGGTGATGAAGATCATTTAGGAGATATGG
>CAIWBA010000332.1 GCA_903910765.1 uncultured Bacteroidota bacterium | reverse complement strand
TATATCGGTATTGACTTTTTAGAAAAAAATACAGAAATCATTAAGTTGCAACAACCCGATGAAGCTGCTGCTTTCTCCTTTGATATTGAAACCCACCAAGGCACCAAAACTATTTCCATCAACACCCCGGTAATTGAACAAGGCAATGCGATTAAAGCGGAGCTTAGCAGTTTTGTTCATGCGATTTTAAATGACGAAACACCAGTGGTGAATGAAATGGATGGCTATTTAGCCATGGAAGTGGCGCTTCAAATTTTAGAAAAAATTGGTAAAAGCACTTCCAATATCAGTGAAAATTGGTCAACTGATTTAGCACCGAGAGAGGATTTAGAATCAGAATAATCCTTGATTACCCTAGTCGCTTGGTTAGTACATAGGTCGCAATGGCCAAATCCAAAGGTCTTGTAATTTTGATATTTTCAAACTCCCCATCTACTAGAAAAACGGGTTGCCCACTCGCTTCAACCACATTAGCTTCGTCTGTAAAATTGGGTTGATATGCTTGATCAAAAGCGGCTAATATAATTTCAGATTGAAAAGTTTGCGGGGTTTGTATCAGCATTACTTTTTCACGGTCAAACAAATGATGTTTTTCATTTTCCATGATACGCACGGTATCTGTTGAACTTACCGCTGGGATGGCAGAACCATTTTCAACTGCTTGCTGATAACATCTTTGAACTAATGCAGGCGTTAACAAGCATCTAACCGCATCATGCACAAATACAATTGACTTTTCCTTCACTGCAGTTAATCCATTTTTCACCGATTGAAAACGGGTTTCACCGCCAGCGATAAATTGAATGGGGTTTTTAGTTCTATTCTTTAAAAGCTTTTTTCCTTCTTCAATATACCCTTCTGGCAACACCACCACTAAGCTAATATCATCAAATGCATTTACAAATTGATCAATGGTATGTAGCAATATAGATTTCCCTTCAATTTCCAAAAATTGCTTAGGCACCACTGACCCCATACGCTGACCTGTGCCACCAGCTACTATTATGGCAATTTTATTAGAATACATGATTGATACTTGTTTCAAGTTTAATTCCTATTTGGTTAACAACTGCACAACTTCCGCTGCTAAATCTTTTTTATTAATAGGTGCAGTTCCTACTAACTCACAAACCATTCCGCCTGCAATATTGGAAATTTCAGCCGATAATAACATATTTTTTGAGCTCGCATAAACCAATGATGCAACTGCAATAACCGTATCCCCCGCACCACTAACATCCGATATATTACGAATATGGGTTGGAATTAATTTTTGCTCCTTGCCATCTGAAAAATATACCCCATGCTCTGATAAAGTAATAAATGAAATTGCATTATGCAAACTTTCATTTAATGCAGTATGCACTTTATTCATATTTTGAACCGTGATATCACCAATCGATATTTTTAACCCCTCTTTTACTTCCTTTAAATTCGGTTTAAATAAGGTGCAATTTTTATACGCTAAAAAGTTTTTTTGCTTGGGGTCAACGGCTGTTGGGATTCCTTTTTCATTACAATAATCAATCACCGAGTTAATTATATTAGGCGTTAATACCCCCTTATTATAATCTTCTAAAATGATTAAGGAAGGTTTTTCCGTGTCTACATATTTATAAAATCCAGCTAATAAAGCGGCTTCTTGTTCTGCGGTGATATCATTGGTATGCTCATGATCCAATCGCATCATTTGTTGATTGCGGCCCATGATGCGTACTTTATTGGTCGTTACGCGCGTTTCACTTTCGTGTATATAGGAAGTATTGATTCCTTCCTTATTTAACAAGCTGGCTAATTCAGTGCCTTCTGCATCCTTCCCAATGACTGAAAATAAGGTAGTGGGTGCACCTAAGGCCCTCAGGTTTAAAGCGACATTTGCAGCGCCTCCTACACGGGTTTCCTTGCGTTGCAGGGAAACAATAGGCACAGGCGCTTCAGGCGAAATACGATCCAC
>CAIWBA010000331.1 GCA_903910765.1 uncultured Bacteroidota bacterium | reverse complement strand
TGGCCTACCCAAACGCGCTGATCCTGTATGCATTAATAATTGCGCAGGACCATGATTGAATTGATCTGTTTGCACCGCTTTTAAAAAACTTATTTCATCTGCGACTGTTGCTAAATGTGGCAAATTGTCTGAAATCCATGCACCACTTTGCCCCCTTTGTTTAAATATGGCTTGTGGCCCCAACATTTTAGGAACACCACGGATGAATGCGAATTTTTTTCCTTCTAATAAACTTTGCGGACAATCCTGTCCGTCTAATTTTAATAGTTCAGGCTTGTAATCAAATAGTTCCAATTGCGAAGGTGCACCAGCCATGTGTAAATAAATAACCGATCTTGCTTTACCTATAAAATGCGGTGCTTGCGCCATGAGTGGGTTGCTGTTCCCAAATTGGTCAAAACGATCCTTGTTTCCCAACCAATCACATCCGCCCACCATGGAACCTAAAGCCATCGCACCGATGCCAGAAAAACATTCTTTAAAAAAATATTTTCTAGTTATTTGATGTGATGTTTCAAGATTGGCTTCCTGTATAATATTTTTGTTACTACGCTTACTCATTTCAATTTAATTTTTTGTCAAAAATTCATCCGTATTTATGATTGCAGTGGTGACCATCATTAATGCTGCCGAACTTGCATTCGCATTTTTATCACCAGTAATTTGTTCAATCCGAAAACGATCTTGCTTGTATTTCGTCAACGCAGTTTGATATAATTTTTCAAATACTTTTTGTTGATCGGGGCTAATCGTTTTATTAAATGCCAATTCATAGGCCTTGCTAATTTGTTTGCTTGCGTTTTGTGGAACCATTTTAATAACGCGTTTTGCAAAGTGTTGTGCAGCCTCAATGTATACGGAATCATTTAATGAATTAAGTGCTTGTAGTGGCGTGTTGGTTCTGATACGGCGCGCCGCGCAAACTTCCCTACTCGTACCATCAAAACTTAACATCGATGGATAAGGTGCTGATCGTTTCCAAAAGGTATATAAGGCGCGCCTATATTGATCTCCATCTGTACTTATTATCCATTTAGCACCATTATAGGGCGACTTCCAAATACCTTCCGGTTGGTAAGGATATACACTAGGGCCATTCATTTTATTACTTAATAGGCCGCTTACTGTTAATGCCTGATCCCGTATTTGTTCTGCAGATAATCTTACTCTTGGCCCTCTTGCGTATAATTTATTATAGGGATCTTTGGTTATTGCATCCTGATTAAATTTTGAATCCTGTTGATAGGTAGCACTCATCACCATTTCTTTGATCATCTTTTTCAAACTCCACTGATGCGTATTCATTAGTTGCCAGGATAAATAATTGAGTAACTCCTCATGTGTTGGTGGTATGCCCTGTGTTCCAAAATCTTCTAAAGTTTCTGTAATACCCTGACCAAATAATTGCTCCCATATTCTATTAACAATTGTTCGCGCAGTTAATGGATTTTTTTTATCTGTCAACCACATTGCCATACCCAATCTATTTTTTGGTGCGCCTGCAGGTAAACCGCCTAATGAAGCAGGTACATCTGGCACCACCACATCCCCTTTCACTAGCCAGTTTCCTCTTTCAAATACTTGCGTGGTTCGAGACATATTGCTTGGGTTATCAAGCATGATAGGGGTTGGTGTATAATTATTTGAATGTAACAATGAATCAAAATTGTTAAAAGCTAGTTCGCCTTCTGGTGTTCCATTTTTTGGAAATGGATTATCTAATCTAAACCAATCATATTGTATTCCATTTTCTTCCGGATTACTTATTTGACGATTATTATAGCTAAAAACTAAATGATGTTTTCCTACCGTTGTTGGAATGTTCGTAGTTGCAATTTTCCAATCTCCTTTTGAATTCTCAACGATAATATTTTTTAGTAAGGGCCCTGTCACTGAATCTAAATGTATTTCCCATTTTCCTCCTGGTTTCCAGGTTTTATATTTGTAATAAAATAATGTACTTCCTGTTAAGTCAATATCTTTTATACGTGCTTCTCCCTTATTTCTTAGCATCAAATATTTAGTATCTGCTAATGCACCATTGCTGATTTTATCAGCGACCAATGAATTAATAGCCGTTTGCCCTGTTTTAATAAATAGAATTAAATCTTTTTCTCTTGAAGGCGCATTTTTATGCAACCAATCTTGCAATTGAAATAATCTTATACTATCTGTATTGTGAAATTCTTTTAAAAAAGGATATTCTGCATAGGTATCCTCATCCCTTGTATTATTAAATAAGGCTAAAAATTTATAATACTCCTCATGTTTAAAGGGATCGTAGGGATGGCTATGACATTGTACACAGGCGAAAGTAGTACCCATCAATGTGACCCAAGTGGTATTCACGCGATCAATCACAGCAGCGGTTCTAAATTCTTCATTATCCGTTCCACCTTCATCATTGGTTAATGTATTGCGGTGAAATGCGGTGGCAATGTATTGCGCATCTGTTGGGTTAGGTAATAAATCACCCGCTAATTGTTCTGTTAAAAATATATTGTAAGGTTTGTCAATATTAAATGCATTAATTAACCAATCGCGATATCTCCAAATAGTTCTTGAATCATCTTTCTCAAAACCTCTGGTATCAGCGTATCTCGCCATGTCCATCCACATGCCTGCCCACTTTTCACCATATTGGGGTGATGCTAATAACTCATTCACTAAAATTTCATAAGCATCCTCATTATTATTTTGAAGATATTTTTTTGCAATTGCTGCTGGTGCTGGCATTCCTATAATATCAAAACTTACCCGACGAAGTAGTGTTGGTTTATCCGCAATAGCTGCAGGTGATAAACCTTCGGATTTAATTTTTTTATAAATAAAAGGATCAATATTATTTTTTATCCAGCTTGGTTTACCAAACAAACCAAATGGTCCAATGCCTACTGATGGAATAGCAGTTTCTTCCACTGGAACATACGCCCAATGATCACCCCATTTTGCGCCTTGATTAATCCATTTTTTTAATAAACTAATTTCATCCTTACTTAATGGGGGATGCTTATAAGGCATGCGCTCCTCGGGATCCGTCAAATAAAGTCGCTTGATCAATTCACTATTTTCAGCATCCCCTGGTATGATCGCCACTTTCCCAGATTTATTAACTGCAAGCGCTTCTTGTCTAAACAATAAACTAAAGCCACTTTGTCTTTTTACGCCACCGTGACAACTGATACATTTTTTGTTAATCAATGGTTTTACTTCAGCATTAAAGTCAACTTGTTTGTTATTGATAAAATAGCGGGAACCTATTAATACGGGCACTAAAAAAAGAAGGATGACTATATAAATTTTAGGGACTCTTTTCAATATCATTTTTGCAACATTTTCAGTATTTAAGATAGGTTATTTTTAAACACAGGCAAAAGGCCGAACTACGAAAGCCTTACTAGTGTTGTCCTTGGGGTCAATTAGGTGTTAATGAAATTATAAATTTCAAAATAGGGCTCATTCGGAATATAATTTAAAGGTTTGATTACTAACTGTTTAACATTTTTAGTCAATTTTATTAAAATAGCTTAACATTTCTTTATCATCAAAGCTTAAAAAAGGGTGGTAAATTTTATATACGATAATTGCTTTTTCTAACCAAACCAAACCAAAAATGAAAAAAATCTATCAACAAATCCTTGATTTCCCCCAGATGGTTAATCAAAAGGTGTTCAATGCGCAGTTAAACACGGCCGTTGACAAATTCGATTCTCAAGATGGTGTAAGGAGCTACACAAAGTCCATTTACCAAATTTTGTCCCTCATTGTACTTATTACCATGGAAGTAGCTGTAATTAAGGGCGCCATGGCTTATTTTACCGATGCGGCTAGTACCGGCTTAGGTAAAGCAGGCAGCGTTTTAACTACTTTAGTATTACTTTATTCTGCTTTCCCAATTGCACACATTATTAGGTCAAGAGGCGAAAGCTTAGGTGGTTCACACAATGGTATTGTAACCTTTATTTTTAAAGATTTTGTTACAACCAATATCAAAATACTAGGTGAAGTAGCTGCAGTGGGTGCTTTTATCGGCGCTACTTGTTTTACTTTATCTTTTGTATTTGATACAAACTTATTTACGGTAACTAGCTCAAATTCTTTAAGTGCATTAGCCGGCTTAGCTACTTTACCAATGGAAGGGTTGACCAATTTATTTGCTGCTTTAAAATTAGATTACCTAACATCAGTTTTAGCTTCATTTGGCAGCTTTAACATGGCGGGCACACAAACTTTTACTGGTGATATGTTATGGAATGCAAATGACTTATTATTAGTTGCAGGTGCATTTATTAATGTTGCAGCTGGTTTAGCAGGTTTGTATGTTAACCTTGCTATTTATCATTTCTTATATACGATTGTGTCCAATTTTATCAAATGGATTCAAAGCCCTTCTATTCCAATTTCAATGAAAAGCAAATAGCAGGTCGATATGAATTAATTCATATTTATAAGGAAGCCCCGCTTCGAGCAATCGAAGCGGGGCTTTTTGATGCACTATTTTTTGAGAATAAAACATTATTTTCATGGACCTAATCCGGCAGTATTTAAACCCGGTAGCTTTTAAAAATTATTTCATGAAAAAACTTTGTTTACTGTTACTTGTATCTACTTCGTTAATTGCACAACAAACACAAAAGCCTCCCTTGCATGGTAAAAATTGGATGGCGATTACAGGTAAACCATTAGCTGCAACTGCGGGTTCCATTGTGTTTGAAAGAGGCGGAAATGCAGTTGATGCAGCATGTGCAATGTTGGCTGCGACATGTACCATGTGGGATGTTTTAAGTTGGGGTGGTGAAACGCAAGCTTTAATATATAATCCTAAAACAAAACAAGTACTTGCGATTAATGCAATGGGCGTTGCGCCTACAGGGGCTACACCAGATTTTTTTAAAAGTAAAGGATATGGATTTCCACCAGAATATGGACCACTAGCTGCTACGACACCAGGAACGCCTGGCGGTATTTGTTATATGTTATCAAATTATGGAACGATGAGTTTAAAAGAAGTGCTAGCACCTGCAATGCAATTAGCTGCTGGATATCCGATAGATGCACAAACTGCAAATAGTATTGAAAGAGGAAAAGATAAAATTAAGGAATGGCCATATAGCACTAAAGTTTTATTAACGCATCCAGGACAAAAGCGGGAAGCGCCAGAGGCGGGAGAAATTTTTGTACAAAAAGATTTGTTAGCCACACTACAAAAAATGGTGGATGCAGAACAAAGCGCATTAAAAAAAGGTAAAACAAGAAAAGAAGCAATTCAAGCTGCTTACGATCGTTTTTATAAAGGAGATATTGCAGATGAATTTGTACGAGGCGTAAAAGAGCAAGGCGGATTAATTACGAAACAAGATTTAGCAAATTGGAAACCTATCGAAGAAGCGCCTACGCATATTAATTACAAGGGGATTGATGTTTACAAATTACAGCAGTGGACGCAAGGCCCTGCTTTATTGCAAGCATTAAACATTTTAGAAAATTTCGATTTAAAATCAATGGGATATAATTCAACAAAATATATTCATACTGTTTATCAAGCAATGAATTTAAGTTTTGCGGATCGTGATTTTTATTATGGGGATCCAAAATTTACGACACAACAACCCATGACAGGTTTATTAAGCAAAGCATATGCAAAGCAAAGAGCAGGAGAAATTAATGCACTACAAAATAATCCCAACACTGCACCGGGCGACCCGTATCCATATGAAGGAAAACAAAATCCATTTTTAAATTTATTAAAACAGCGTGCAATAGCTACAGGCACTGACACTACTAAATCAAACAGCAGTGCGATACCTGTGCATGATGCTGTCGTAATGCAGCAAGTAATGAATCCAAAAATAGATCCTGAGTATATGGATAGATTATGGCGTGGTACCACTTCGGTAGAAGCAGCTGATAAAGAGGGTTGGGTTGTTTCCATTACACCTAGTGGTGGATGGCTACCAGCAGTAATTGCAGGAAATACTGGTGTGGGGATGAGTCAGCGTATGCAAAGTTTTGTTTTAGATTCAATCATTAATCCTTTTAATGTAGTGGCACCAGGAAAAAGACCAAGAGTTACCTTAACACCAAGTTTGGCGATGAAGGAGGGTAAACCTTTTTTAGCATTTGCAGTACAAGGAGGTGATACGCAGGATCAAAACTTGTTACAGTTTTTTTTAAACATGGTTGAATTTGGGATGACTGTGCAGCAAGCAACCGAAGCGGCCAATATAAATTCAAATCAATTGTGGTTATCACTTGGAGGTTCCACAATGGCTGATCGAAAACCAAAGCCAGGAAATTTATTATTAGGTAAAACGGTTTCCGAATTAATTAAAAAAGATTTAAGGGGAATGGGATATAGTATCAGTGTTGGTGATCGCACAAGTGGTCCTATCAATGCTATTTATTTTGATTGGAAGCATGGAAGTTTGTGGGGCGGTAGTTCCAATAATGGAGAGGACTATGGAATTGGCTGGTAAAATAATAATGCCAACATTCCATAAGCAGTTTTAGATTTTATATTTAAATGTTTTAGTTATAAATAATGCAGCTTACACCTAAATACAATCCAATTTACATTGTAATAACTATTTTTTGTTTGTTATTCTGTACCCAATCAAAAGCGAATTGGAAAGCAATGGAGGATACCTCTATTATTAAATCATATTCGGTCAATTATATAACTCGTCCTTTAAACATTGATGGTAAACTCAGTGATCAGGCATGGAAAAAAGCAGCTTGGACTGATTTATTTGTTGATATTGAAGGTGATGTAAAACCTAAACCTTTATTTGATACCCGAGTTAAAATGTTATGGGATAGTCAGTATTTATATATAGCTGCAAATTTAAAGGAGCCTCATTTATGGGCAACTTTGTTAAACCATGATGATATCATTTTTAGAGATCATGACTTTGAAGTGTTTATTGATCCCAATAATGACGAAAATCAATATTTCGAAATTGAGATTAACGCATTAGGGACTGTGATGGATTTATTTATGTTTAAAACCTACAAGCTAGGTGGTCCAATGGTTATGGGCTGGAATACTGATGGAATGAAATCGGCTATTCAAATAAAAGGAACCCTAAACGATAATAGGGATAAAGATAAAGGATGGACGATAGAGATGGCCATTCCCTATTCCTGCTTTAAAAAACCAGGCAGAAATTACCTACCTAAGCTTGATCAACCATGGCGTATTAACTTTTCGAGAGTAGAATGGACCATGCAAAACGAAGGAATCAGCTATGTAAAAAAATTGAACCCGAATGGCAAGCCCATCCCTGAATACAATTGGGTATGGTCGCCCATTGGTGTTATTAACATGCATGTTCCAAGTCGTTGGGGTTATTTGTATTTTAAAAAATAGCTTACGCCCGCTTTCTATTGAACCTCGTATTTCATTAATATATTTAACTAATTATAGCAATCACTTTCTTTATTTAAAATTCAAACATGAAAAATACTTGTGCCATTTTTTTAATTTTTATTTCTTCACTTGGATTTGCGCAATCTGGCAAACTTGAAACTCCAAAAAGTAGCAGTAAAGATTGGCTGGTAAGTCCTTTTGAACAAAAGGCAAATATTAAGCAAGAGGGATCTAATATTATTTTAAATAACGGGTTGGTCAAAAGAACTTTTGTTATTGCACAAAACTTAGCTTGCTTTGATTATACCAATTTAACCAATGGGCAACAATTAATCCGAAGTATTGAGCCAGAAGCGAAAGTGGTCATTGATCAGATTACTTATAAGGTAGGTGGCTTATCAGGTCAAAAAGAAAAAGCCTATTTTCAAATAGATAATATTAAAAATTTACAGAAAGCAGATTCTGATTTTGTTTTTACAAAGTATACCATTGGTAAAATTGAACCCTTTATTAATTGGAAACCTACGACTTGGCTTGGAAACGCAAAACAGCCAACAGGTGCGCGTATTGATTTTGAATACGCTTCCACACTTGCTGCGCTGAAAAATATTATTATTAAAGTACATTATGAATTATATGATGGCATACCCTTAATTACTAAGTGGGTATCGATTCAAAACAATTCAAATAAATCAATAAAAATTAATCGTGTTGTTAATGAAGTGCTTGGATTGGTGGAAGAAGAAAGTGCTGTGGTGGGCAAGCCCGAAGAAATGAAAAAGCAACATGGTATTTATGTGGAAACGAATTATGCATTTAACAATGCGATGCGTTATGATATCAGTGATCAAACCACCCATTGGAAAATTGACTTAGCGTATACTTCTCAAGTAAATTATAATTACGAAACACCCTGTTTATTAGAAATATATCCTGAAAAAGCCCCTGGCATTGACTTGGCGCCCAATGAATATTTTAAATCAGTTCGAACCAATGAATTATTGATGGATAGCTATGACCGTCAAAGAAGGGGCATGATGATTAAAAAAATGTATCGCACCCTAGCGCCATGGACCACGCAAAATCCAATTTTTATGCATTTGGTCAGTAAGAATGACCAAGAAGTTAAAAATGCAATTGATCAGTGTGTGGCAACAGGGTATGAGGCGGTTATCTTAAGTTTTGGTAGCCATTTAAATATGGAAGACAGTTCAATCACAAATATTAAAAAGTGGAAAGCTTTAACCGATTATGCACACCAGCATAAAATTTTGTTAGGGGGGTATTCCTTATTTAGTAGCCGACGTATTAGCGATGAAGATGATGTTGTGGATATTAAGACAGGCAAACCAGGCGGGGCATTTTTTGGTAATGCACCTTGCTTTGGTAGTAAATGGGGCTTAGCCTATCGTGATAAAATAAAATACTTTTTTACATCCACTGGTTTTGATATTTGGGAAAATGATGGCCCTTATCCAGGTGATGTATGTGCATCAACCACACATCCTGGTCATAAGGGATATGATGATTCACAATGGAAACAAATGGAAATTCAAAAGGAATTATATCATTGGTTAAATGAGTCTGGTGTTTATATTAATGCACCTGATTGGTATTTTTTAGATGGCACGCATAAAATTGCATTGGGTTATCGAGAGGTAAATTTTTCATTGTCTCGGGAACAGCAAAAATTATTAAATCGACAAAATATTCATGATGGCACTTTAGAAAAAACACCATCCATGTCCTGGGGCTTTGTACCATTAACAAAATACCAAGGGGGTAACGATGATGCGATATTAGAGCCATTAAGCGAACATTTAAAGGACTATGAACAACTAATGATGCAATATTATGGTGCAGGTGTTCAGGCTTGTTACAGAGGGCCTCGCTTGTATGATACAGAATCAACGAGGTTAGTTGTAGCCAAAACAATCGATTGGTATAAAAAGTACAGAGCTATTTTAAATGCGGATATTATTCAGTTACGACGCGCAGATGGGCGTGACTGGGATGGCTGGATGCATGTAAGTCCTTTTACGGGTCAAAAGGGTTTTATGATGCTATTTAATCCAACGAAGGAAGTGATGACTAAAACAATTAAGCTACCCCTTTATTATACCGGTTTAACGCAAAAAGTAAAAATTACAGATCCGAGTGGTCTAAGTAATCAGTATAACTTAAGTCGTGATTACAGCATTGATTTTACTTTCACCATACCACCAGATACCTATAAGTGGTTTTTGATCGAATAAAAAAACGCCCCGATTGATCGGGGCGTTTTTTTGGGGATATTTTAATACAGCGACTAGTTTAAAAACAACTCATCCACAAATATCCAAGCGGTTGTTCCCTTGCCAGGATGCCATATAGGTAATTTTTTTACATTTAATACTGTAAATCTATAATGCTTATATGAAGTGTTGTTGGGAAAATCGACAGTAAATGTTTTAATATCCTTCATCACATCTTTTTGCGTTAACTCATATGGGAACTTGGTTTCTGTAATTTTTGAAAACTTTATTCCATCATTACTACCTTCCACTGAAATGGAAACAATCGGGAAAACATAGGAACCTACATCAATCAAGCTATTTAAAAAAGCTTGATGTAAAACGCGCGGTTGATTAAAATTAACCATGAACTTCATCGTAGTATCCTTGTAACCCAACCACTTTTTATTTGTAAAATTATTACCGCCTAATTCTAAGTCTACCAATGTTTTTGCACCTTCGCCTAAATATTTTTGATCTGGTGACGAAATCAAGTAAATTGAATCAGGATGAATCTCTGACTTATAAAAATTGCGTTGAATAATATCACTACCAATCCAGCCTGGTTTAAATACTTTAATTTTTAAATTGGTATTTCTAGTAAGTCGTAAAGTATTTTTATAAATAGGACTCGTTAAGCTATCTGGATCAACCCCATTCAACGTATAACGAATAGTAACGCCATTTAGCGGATGTTTCATTTTTACATCCAAAAATTTTGTAATGATTGAAGAGTCTTGATCAATGGTGGGCGGATTTATTTTTAACACCTCGGATTCCATATTATCTCCAATGGTAAATTTAGTTTTTGGATAACGTGCTGCCAACTTCTCTAACTGTGCTTTACCAATTATGCTTGACCAAATATTAATATTTGCAATATTACTTCCCTTTAAAAAGTTGGTTAAATCTGTTTCATTAAATTTTAAACCACAAATAGACAGTAATTTTAATTTTTTTAATTGTTTTAGTGGCTCTAATGTTTTTAAATCAAGATTGGTATAGTTTAAATTAACAACTTCAACATTATTAAATTGGCTGATGATACTTACATCCTCATTGGTTAAAGGCATGCCTTGCATATTTAAACGCAGCACTTGATCCTGTAATTTCTCTAATTTTTTTAACACGTCTCTACTGTAAAAATTACCTTGAAAAAAGTTAACATCAATAGCATCACTACCATGATATAAGTAGTTAACAGTGCAATAATTTGAATTGTATGCTGCTAAATCTGGCAAACCTGTTTTTACTTCCACCTTCGTGTTATCTGCCGGTGTATATTTATTAGCCAATAAAAACAAGGTATCTGTTTTTGCTAATTCATTCATTTTCATCTTAAAGTCACCGCCCGCTTTTATCCACCTGCTTAAAATAGCAACTTCTTCCTTAGTTAATTGCACTTTACCATCCGGTGGCATGTGTTTTTTATGCGTAATATCTAAATGAATTCGCTCAAATAACATCGCTTCCTTATTATTGTCAGCAGTAAGAATATCTCCATCTTTCCCGCCTTTCAAAATATTTTCCGGTGTATTTAATAATAATTCTCCTTTTACTTTTTCTGCACCATGACAGCTCACACATTTTTGTTGCAAAATTGGCGCCACAGCTCTTGCATATAAAGTTGCATTAGAATCAGTCACCACTTTAATTACTTGTGTATTTTCCGCAGCTTCCTTTTGCGGAAAACTGATAACACTTGCGCCATGGGTAAGTTGCGCTCCTTTATGCGTGAAAATAATAATCACCAATAAGTAAACCATTGAAAATTGAACACGATTAATATAATTGCTTTTAAAACGCTGATTGTATTG
>CAIWBA010000330.1 GCA_903910765.1 uncultured Bacteroidota bacterium | reverse complement strand
GAACTTGAAAAAAAATTCCCCACCATACCCGTGGTTACCGTGGATGAAAGATACAGTTCCAAAAATGCGGTGCGCGCCATGGTGGAAATGGGGATGAAAAAAGTGGACAGAAGAGATAAGAAAAACATTGATTTGGTGGCTGCAACCATGTTATTGCAGGAATATCTGTCCTACCGCTCCTAAAACCACCATTTATTGATAACTTTGCACCCAATATCTGCAAGGGTATTCCAGTTTTTTAAATAAAGATGAAAATATGATTTTACCTATTGTTGCTTATGGAGCAGCCATACTTCGAAAAGTGAGTGAGCCGATTGATGCGGATTATCCTAATTTGACCAAAGTTATTGCGGATATGTGGGAAACCATGTATGAAAGTAATGGGGTAGGATTGGCTGCGCCACAGGTGAATAAAAACATTCGATTATTTGTAATGGATAGCGCGCAAATTTTTGAAAGCAGGGAACCAGAGGATGAAGCTTATGTGGATGCGCCAGGATTTAAAAAAGTGTTCATTAATGCACAGATCGTTTCAACGGGTGGGGTAGAATGGATATATAATGAAGGTTGTTTGAGCATTCCTAAAATCAGAGAAGATGTATTAAGACCGGCGGAGGTTACTTTAAGCTATATGGATGAAAATTTTGTTGCGCATACGGAAACCTTTAATGGCATATCCGCAAGAGTCATTTTACACGAGTATGATCATATTCAAGGGAAATTATTCATTGATTATTTAAAGCCCTTGCGCAGAAAAATATTACAAGGTAAGTTGAATGATATTTCCAAAGGGAAAGTAAGGGTGGATTATAAAATGACTCAAATTAAATAGTTGCGCCAAAATCGTAATAAAAATACATGATTAAAAAATTGCTCCTTTTTGTTTCTTTAGTTTTTGCGTTTAACATGAAATTAGTTGCGCAGGACACCGTGTTTAATGCTGACGGGCAACAATTTACTTTAACGGATGCCATTGTTCGCAATCATTTTGATTACAAGGATATTTTAAATCGTATTAAGCAGGACACAAGTTTTTACAAAGCATTTAAAACTTTGCGCACCATTGGCTATAGTTCTTATAATTATATCCAAATGATGGATGAGAACAATAAAATGCAGGCTTCCTTAAATAGTAAAACAAGACAAAATAAAATAGCAGGCTGTCGTACCATGGATGTGTTAGAGGAAAAGGTAACGGGCAATTTACGTAATAACAAAGGGGAGTATAATTACACCACACCGGCTTTATACGCGAGCTTGTTTTTTACCAAAGGGAGTATTTGTGGGGAAACCAATATCGTGTCAGGCAAAAACAGAAAAATTACAGGGTCCGGTATTGATAAAGCAAAGGAGCAATTAAAAATGTTGTTTTTTAATCCGGGTAAAAAAATAGCAGGCATCCCATTAATCGGAAATAAGTTGGACTTGTATGATGAATCAGCCCATGAGTTATATGATTATAAATTGGACTATGTTGATTACCATGGACAGTTGGTATATGTATTTGATGTGCAGCCAAAAGCGGATTTGGGATTTTTTGCAAAGGACAGGGTAGTCGTTGATCAAATGACTACTTGGTTTAATCCAAAAACATTGGAAGTACTCGGGCGCAACTATTCCTTAAGCTACAAAGCAGGGGTATATGATTTTAATGTGCAAATGGAAGTAGAGATGACTTATTTTAACGGAATACTGGTTCCTAAAATATTAAGGTATAAAGGAAACTGGGATGTGATTTTCAAGAAAAGAGAACGTGGCCTTTTTACGGCTACTTTGTTTGATTATAAATTAGGGCAGTAGTTCATCACAAAAATTAGGGGATATCTTACACTGCTAAAAAACTCTGCTCAATATATTTCACTACTTCAATCAAGCTTCCCGTTTCATTAAATACGCGCAATTGCCTGTCGGCACCAGTGCCTGTTTCAAATATCTGATGCACTTTCTCAATATGCTTGCGGCTGCCTAGTTCGTCCACCACGCCATCAACAAAATCAAGTAATTCATTAATTAAATCCTTGGTTGGGATTTCTTTTTCCTTTCCAAAGTCAATTAATTTTCCAT
>CAIWBA010000329.1 GCA_903910765.1 uncultured Bacteroidota bacterium | reverse complement strand
TTCTTAACTTGAATGATAAACTTTTCTTGAAAATATTCTTCTGGGAAAATATCATAGATAGACATCATTTTAGGGCGTACACCACTTTCGAAAATTTCTTGGTGTAAGTCGCCACCTTTAAGGCAAATCAATCCATTGGGTTGGTTTGCCTTTTTTACAAGTAATGGTCCAGCCCATCTCCATAAATCTAACAATGGCGCAACGGCGCGACTAATGGCGTAATCAAACTTTTTATTTTTAATTTCCTCCGCCCTGGTATGCTTTGTTGTAATATTTTTAATGCCTGCCATCTCGCAAACGGCATCCACCACTTTTAATTTTTTAGCAATACTGTCTACCGCCAAAAACTGTACATCAGGAAAAAAAATTGCCAAAGGGACGCATGGGAATCCGCCACCACAGCCAATATCAATCACCTGCGTACCTTTTTCCCACTCCGCAATTGCAGCTATAGAAAGGCTATGTAAAACATGGTGTAAATATAGTTGGTCAATATCTTTACGGGATACAACATTGATTTTTGCATTCCAATCCTTGTATGCATCTTCCAAGGACGCAAACTGTTGCAGTTGATGCGGTGTGAAGTCAGCAAAATATTTGGTGATTAGTTCCAATTTTTCTGTGGGGCTTTCCATACGCTAGGCAAGGTAAATAAATAATAGAACATAGACCAAAAATCAAATAAAATAAACCAAGGCCAAAGGTCCAATTCATTTAACTTTTTCATAGTCCCTCTCAATATACTTCCTTGTACAATTAAGCGAAGTGCCCATAAGCTAATTAAAATAATATATTGTTGGGTAAGTATTAATGCTGTAATAAAAATAGGGTAAACTAAAAATTGACTAAATGCAAATAAACCAAGTAATGCCGCATGTGATGTTTTATAATACTTGCTCGTAGTATAATGACGATACTTTTGATTCATCCAATCGTGGAAAGTTGTTTTGGGTTCACTAATGGTATGTGCATCATGATCAATCACAATGGCCGTATTTTTTTTATTGGCCACCTGATTGATGAATAAATCATCATCCCCGCTAGGCATTTGATTAATAGAGGAAAAACCTTTGTTGCGTAAAAACACCTCTTTCTTATAAGATAAGTTACGGCCAACACCCATATAAGGCAGTCCAGCAAGGGCGTAGGAGAAATATTGCAATGCTGTTTGAAAAGTCTCAAAGCGAATTAACTTATTTAAGATGCCTGGTTTTTTTCGATAAGCGCCATAGCCTAATACAATTTCAATATCATCGTCATAGCCATCCTGCATCAATTGCATCCAATGTTCGCTTGCAGGAACACAATCTGCGTCGGTTAATAGTAAGGTTTCGTTTTTCGCAGATTTAATTCCAATGGACAAAGGGAATTTTTTCCCATTAATCATCTTTGCTTCCTGAGAAAGTAAAACGGGATTTAAATTTTTAAATGATTTTTTAAATTCCTCAATTAAATATTTTGTTTCATCTTCTGAATTATCATTCACTAAAACAACTTCGTGTGTGGTGCTATATTGTTGTACTAATACCCCTGGTAAATTATTAGCCAAATTATGAGCTTCGTCACGCGCACATATCACTACTGAAATAGGGTGTTCCACATTTACTTGCTTCGTCTTTTTCTTATAAAAAGCGAGTCTGAGGAAAAAAAACAAATAATAAAATAACTGAACGGCTATAATAAAAACAAAAGCGCCTATCAATAAATTAGATAGTAATTGGTTGGTTAGCATGTTACAAAAGTAAAGCATGCCGGCACAGCTAATTCATTTGAATATTGAATGTGGAAAACATCCTTTTTGACCTTACCTTTGCCCCATGGCGGCATTAACATTTGAATTGCAAACCCAAAGTAAAACAGGCTCGGCTAGAGCTGGTAAAATTACCACCGATCATGGGGTGATTGAAACACCTATATTTATGCCAGTGGGAACCATTGGTTCCGTAAAGGCGGTGACGCAACAGCAATTGAAAAAGGACATCAATGCTCAAATCATATTAGGTAATACCTATCATTTATACCTGCGTCCAGGGCTGGAAGTACTTGAAGCTGCTGGTGGCTTACATCAGTTTATGGGCTGGGATCGTCCTATATTAACCGATAGTGGTGGGTATCAGGTTTTCTCTTTAGCCAACAATCGTAAGATAAAGCCAGAGGGCGTAATATTTCAATCGCATATTGATGGCAGCAAACATTTGTTTAGCCCTGAGAAAGTGATGGATATTCAAAGAACCATTGGGGGTGATATTATTATGGCCTTTGATGAATGCCCGCCATTTCCAAGTGAATATGACTATGTTAAAAAGAGCATGGATTTAACGCATGTTTGGTTGGATAAATGTGTGCATCAATTTGATAATACCCCTGATAAATATGGGTACACACAAAATTTATTTCCCATTGTACAAGGAGGGATTTATGAAGATTTAAGAAAAGCATCCTGTGAATATATCAGTTCAAAAAATGCGGTGGGTAATGCGATTGGCGGATTAAGTGTGGGGGAGCCGGAACAACAATTGTATGATTTTACAGCATTATGTTGTGAAAATTTACCTGTGCAGAAACCAAGGTATTTAATGGGGGTGGGAACGCCTTGGAATATTTTAGAAGCCATTGATTTGGGTGTGGATATGTTTGATTGTGTTATGCCAACACGCAATGGTCGTAATGGAATGATATTTACATCGCAAGGGGTGATTAATATTAAGAATTTGAAATGGGCCAAGGATTTCTCCCCCTTAGATCCAGGGCTTCCCAATGAGATGAGTCAATATTATACAAAGGCATATTGCAGACATTTATTTATGGCAGATGAAATATTAGGTTTACAATTGGCAAGTATTCAGAATCTATCTTTTTATCTTTGGTTAGTAGCAGAGGCGCGAAAGCATATACAATTAGGAGATTACACCAGTTGGAAAAAAAGTATGGTACCACAAATTAGTCAACGCTTATAACCAAACATTAATTGAAAAAATTAGATTGGTACATATTAAAAAAGTTTTTAGCGGTGTTTTTCTTCGCCATATTTTTATTTGCAGTCATTGCTGTGGTGATTGATGCAAGTGAAAAAACGGATGATTTTGTAAAATCTGGGTTATCCGCAGGGGAAGTCATTACCCATTATTATTATGGGTTCATTCCACATATCATCGCTTTATTATTTCCCCTATTTGTATTCATCGCTGTTATTTTTTTTACTTCAAAAATGGCCGGACAAACTGAAATTGTGGCCATCATTGCAAGTGGGGTTTCCTATAATCGTTGGTTAAGGCCGTATGTGTTGGGTGGCGCTTTGTTGGGTTTATTTTTATGGGTATCCAACCAATGGATTATTCCAAAAGCGGAAAAAATTAGGGGTGGATTTGAAGCTACTTATATTGATGCGCGTTCAAGTTATAATGCTTTATTACAAAGTTCATCAGATATTTATTTCAAAGTAGACGCTGTAACCTATGCGGGTATTTATGGCTACGATACAGCAACCAATCGAGGGAGTAATTATTTTTCCTATCAAGTAAAAAATGGGAAAGTAATTTCAAATATAAGAGCGGAAATGATTTTATATGATACCGCAACCAAAGATTGGCTTTTGAATGAAGTAATTGAAAGAAAAGTTTTTGATAATAGGGAAGCGGTTTCTTACACACAGAGTATGCATAAAAAGCTTGCATTTAAACCTGTGGATTTGGAAAAAGACAGATATACTAAAGACAAACTAACCACACCGCAACTTATCCAACAAATCAAGTTAGAAGAAATGAGGGGCTCGGAGGGATTGAATGAATTAAAAATTGAAAGGTATCGTCGCGATGCAACGCCTGTTACCGTATTGTTACTTACATTAATTGGGGCAATTATTGCAGGACGTAAAATTAGGGGTGGTAGTGGCTCGCATTTGGCCATGGGCTTTACTATCGCAGCCTTATTTATTATCACAGATCGGTTCTCCACTATCTTTTCTACCAAAGGGAATTTACCTCCCATGTTAGCTGCCTGGATACCCAATATGCTTTTTATTTGGGTGGTCTATTATTTGTACAAAAAAGCACCAAAATAAGCCGGTTTTTTAGTTAACTTTGTGTCCAAATTTAAAAGGTACAATTATAATATTTGGTATATGGAAGACATTAAAGATAGGTTTGAGAAAAAGGCAACTGCTGCAGGCATAGAAATCAAAGAATTATTAAAACAGCACGGTGATAAAAAAATCGGCGAAATAACTTTAGCACAGGTTTACCAAGGTATGCGTGGTATGACTGGTTTAGTAACTGAGACTAGTTTATTAGATGCGCAGGAAGGGATACGTTTCAGGGGTTTTTCAATTCCTGAATTACAAGCAAAATTACCAAAAGCACCCAAAGGGGATGAGCCATTGCCAGAGGGGTTATTTTATTTAATGATGATTGGTGAAATTCCAAATGATACTGATGTAAAGGAAATCACCAACAACTGGCAACGTCGTAGTCATGTGCCTTCACATGTGTTTGACGTGATTGATGCATTACCATTATCAACACATCCAATGACCATGTTTGTAGCAGGTGTTATGGCGTTACAAACTGAAAGTAAATTTTCACAGGAGTACGCGAAGGGCATGAATAAAAAAGATTATTGGCAATATACCTATGATGACTCCATGGATTTAATTGCGCGTTTACCAAGAGTAGCAGCATATATCTACAGAAGAAAATATAAGAACAACGAACATATTCACCCGAATGGATTATTGGATTGGGCGGGTAACCTAGCTTACATGATGGGGTTTGAAGATGAGAGTACAAAAGAATTAATGCGTTTATACATGACGATTCACGCGGATCATGAAGGCGGAAACGTTTCAGCGCATACCACACACTTAGTAGGTTCTGCATTAAGCGATCCTTATTTAAGTTATGCTGCCGGTATGAATGGATTAGCGGGTCCTTTACATGGATTGGCAAATCAAGAAGTTATCAAATGGATTTTTGAAATGCAAGAAAGCATCGGTACCGATGCACCATCCACAGATCAAATTTCCGCATACGTGCAACAAACTTTAGCTGCAGGAAAAGTAGTACCAGGATATGGACATGCCGTGTTAAGAAAAACAGATCCACGTTTTACCGCACAAATGGCATTTGGTAAAAAACATTTACCGGATGATAAATTAGTGAATACTGTTTGGAAAATTTATGAAACTGTACCCCCAATTTTAGAATCATTAGGAAAGGTGAAAAATCCTTGGCCGAATGTAGATGCACATAGTGGTGCTTTATTAGTTCATTATGGTATTGTTGAATATGAATTTTACACCGTATTGTTTGCTGTAAGTAGGGCATTAGGTGTATTAGCTAGTTTAACATGGGACAGAGCATTAGGTTTCCCATTAGAGCGACCAAAATCAATTACCACTGATTCAGTGAAGCTTTGGATAGAAGGTAAAGGGGAGCTTTAGTATTTAAGTTTTCTAGAAATCATAAGCGCTATATTAAAGGGGAATTAGCTCAGTTGGTAGAGTATTTGCATGGCATGCAAGAGGTCAGCGGTTCGAACCCGCTATTCTCCACATATGTTTTTTACTTATATAATATATTCTATTAAAATAGATCAGTATTATATAGGTCAAACTATGAATTTAGAAAATAGACTAATTCGGCATAA
>CAIWBA010000328.1 GCA_903910765.1 uncultured Bacteroidota bacterium | reverse complement strand
TGCCACATTTAATTTATTGCCTGACACTTGTTCTTCAGTAAATATCACATCAAATTTATCACTTTGATTTACTTTATATCTAAGCTCCCTCATGTACCAATCAGAGCCTAATAAACTGTTCACGACCACACGCACATCTGGACGGATCCCTTCCACCTCCTGCGCATACCATAATGGATAAGTATCATTGTCCCCGAAGGAAAATAAAATAGCATTTGGAGGACAACTTTCTAAATAGTTGCGGGCCAAATCACGCGGCAATAATTTTTGACTACGATCATGGTCGTCCCATTCTTGCTGTGCCATTAAAGCAGGTACCGCTAAAAAACAAACCACAGTTGCAATAATGCTCGCAGTTTTTTGATTCACCACTTTTGTTAGCCATTGGATGACTTGTAAAACACCCAATCCTATCCATATCGCAAAAACATAAAATGAACCCACATAAGCATAATCCCTTTCACGTGGTTGTAAACTAACTTGATTTAAGTAAAGTACAATTGCTAACCCAGTAAAAAAGAATAATAGCCCTGTAACAATAAAGTCTTTTTTGTTTTGTTGGTATTGGAATAGAAAACCAAATATTCCTAAGAAGAAAGGCAACATAAACAAGCTATTGTGTGCCTTATTATTATTTTTAATGGTATCAGGTAATTTGGATTGATCACCAAAAAAGAAATTATCAATAAAGGAAATTCCTGTACTAAAATTACCATCCCTGACATTACCAAAACCTTGTAAATCATTTTGCTTACCTGCAAAATTCCATAGGAAATAGCGCAGATACATAAAACCAAATTGGTAATTCGTAAAGTATTTAATATTATCTCTTAAAGTGGGCGCTTCTCCATCCACCACACCCGCGAAAGCTTTATAGCTATCCATTTGGCCACGATCGTTTTCACCATCCCACATTCTTGGAAATAAATGCGCTGATGGTGCTGAAGACCAATCACGCTTAAAATTTTTACCTGCCAATTCATAATTGGTAGGGGCTTTCACATATTGATCGCCACTTTCTACATTATCCACCTTATCTACATAATCTGGTCCGAATAAAATGGGCCAATCGCCATATTGCTCTCTTCCTAAGTAACCAACCAAGGTTACAGGATTGTCCACATTATACATATCCACGGAAGGATCTGCATTTGAACGAATCATGGTGGTGATATAAGTAGTATAACCCAATAACATAAAAATCATTGACCACACGCCTAACTTTAAAAAATACAACCCTTTTTTATTTGCATAATAGATGCCCCATGTTAAAATGGCAGCTAACAAAACAAAGAAGAAGATGAAACCGCTAAAAAATGGCAATCCCATGGAGTTTACAAAGTTGACATCAAACGCACCTGCCCATTTAACGGTGTATTGAATAAGCACCACTTGAATAAACCCTGTAATAATCACCCCTACAAAAAAGGCAAGAAGTCCTCCCTTTAATGTTGGTTTATAATTTCTAAAATAATACACCATTACAATCGCAGGAATGGTTAATATATTTAATAAGTGAACTCCGATAGACAAACCCATCATGTAAAAAATAAAAATGATCCATTTGTCAGCACCAGGTTGATCCGCTTTGTGTTCCCATTTTAAAATTGCCCAAAAAACCAACGCAGTGAAAAAAGAACTTAATGCATAAACCTCCCCTTCTACCGCACTGTACCAGAATGAATCGCTAAAAGTATACGCCAAAGCGCCTACAATACCAGCACCCATGATTGCTATAATTTGATAGCCTACTGGCTCCCCACCAGTTTGCTTAACTACGATTCGTTTTGCAAAATGGGTTATGGTCCAAAACAAAAATAAAATGGTAAAGCCACTCGCCAAAGCACTCATGGTATTTACCGCCTTTGCCGCGGTTAAAGGATTGTCGCCGAACAAAATAATAAATATCCTGCCTAATAATACAAACATAGGGGCCCCTGGTGGATGTGGAATTTGTAGTTTATACGCACTACTGATGAACTCACCACAATCCCAAAAACTGCCAGCAGCTTCCGAAGTCATGATATATACCGTACATGCAATTAAAGTAACCAACCAGCCCGTCCAATTATTAATTTTTTTGAAGTCCATTTTTGACCATTTTAGTAGTTGCAAACTTAATTGAATCTAGCCAAAATGGGAAATTAATAGCCGCTTTAAGTATTTTTTAAGATTTTAAGGTTCCCCCAAGGTTTTTTACCTTTGTTGCCCATGAGCAAACAACAAACGGTCGCTTTTCACACTTTAGGCTGCAAATTGAATTTTTCAGAAACCTCCACCTTGTCCAGGCAATTGGAACAAAACGGTTTTGAAAAGAAGGATTTTGCGGAGATAGCAGATGTGTATGTCATTAATACTTGCTCTGTTACGGAAAATGCAGATAAGGAATGTCGACAATTAGTGCGTCGTATTCAGCGCAGATCACCAGAAAGCTTTGTGGTCATCACAGGCTGCTATGCACAATTAAAACCACAGGAAATTGCGTCCATCCCAGGGGTTGATTTAGTATTAGGTGCTGCTGAAAAATTTAACTTAATTAAACACCTCGCAAATTTAACTAAGGGGGACGCCGCAAAAATATGTAGTTGTGAAATTGATGACGTTTCCGATTTTCACAGTTCATTTTCAGTGAATGATCGAACGCGTACATTTTTAAAAGTCCAGGACGGCTGTGATTATAGTTGCACATTTTGCACCATCCCACTAGCTCGTGGAAAAAGCCGAAGTAACAGTATTGAAAATGTAGTGCAACAGGCAAATGAATTAGCAAACAATAATGTGAAGGAAATTGTTTTAACGGGTATTAATTTGGGTGACTTTGGAAAAGGTCAAACCGGTGGTAAAAAACACGATGAAAGTTTCTTTGACTTAGTAAAAGCATTGGACCAAGAAACCAATATTCCGAGATACCGTATTTCCTCTATTGAACCGAATTTAATCACCAATGAAATAATAGATTGGGTGGCAAATAGCGATCAGTTCATGCCGCATTTTCATATTCCCTTACAAAGTGGTTCAGATGCTGTTTTAAAATTAATGCAGCGCAGGTACACCAGAGATTTATATCTAGAGCGTGTACAACATATCAAAAAAATAATGCCACATGCATGTATTGGTGTTGACGTAATTGTTGGATCACCAGGGGAAACAGAAGATTATTTTAAAGAAAGTTTGGATTTTATTCATACACTTGATATTTCTTATTTGCATGTTTTCACTTACTCGGAACGCGCTGCCACCAAGGCTTTAACCATTAAACCGGTCGTACCTATTCCCATCAGACAAGAACGCAATAAAATTTTAAGAAATTTATCCTACCAAAAATTACAATACTTTACTGCACAGCATTTGGGGGAAACAAGAAAAGTTTTATTTGAGTCACCAAAGGCAACCAAAGAAAACCCAACGCAGTTAATGTTAGAAGGATATACTGATAATTATATTCGTATTGAAACTCCTTATCGGGAAGAATGGAGCAATCAATTAGTGGACTGGACTTTAGCTTAACGCTGCTTAACAAAAAATGAATGCCTTTTTTAATAGGTATGCTTACACCACGGATATTTCAGCTAATTTAAATTCCACCATCATCATCATATTGATGCTTTGTAATTGAACAAACACGGTCTTTTTACCTGACCTAATCACTTCTCCTTTTTGACCCATAAATAAGCCCTGATTAATGGATACTTTGGTCTGTGCAGGCAAATTAGTCATATTGACCACTTGAATAGTTGCATTCGCCAATCCTAAATATTTTCGGATAGTTTCAATTTCATTGTCCCTTATGATAGCTGGCTTTTTTTCAAAATATAAAAAATTCACAACCCCAATGGTGCCTAATACTTTACTATGCTCTTCCTTATCTATTTTTACAAAAACATAAGACCTAAATAAAGGCTCTTCAATGATTTTTTTTCGATCCGACCATTGTCTTTCTTTTTTTTGAACAGGACACCAGCTTTCTATACTCGCTTTTAGTAACAAGCCTTCCACCTTCTTCTCCCACTTTGACTTTGTATATATAACATGCCATCTTTTCACTTTATCCAATGCTTCCGCTTTCATAGTTCCCTTTTAAATTAATTCGTTTTTTTCGCAATCCAGTTTTGAGCAAAAAATTCACCCAACAATTTACTTGCTTCATTGATTTGCGCATCCTTCGCAATGACTTTTAACCAAGCTTGATAACGATCCTGTTTGGTTTTATCCGGATTGTTATAAAACTTATCATAATCAGCTTTTAGCGCCGTAACCTGCATGCTATCTTTTAATTTAATGCGATTATCATTTTGAAGCATGGTCGTCTGTAATTGCTTACGGAAGGCCATGTATTTATCCAATTTTAGATGCACAGTGCGATCCATTTGCGTTGAAACCCATTCCAATGTTTTTTTGAATGCAATCATGGAAGTATCTTTTGCAATTTTATCATTGGCTTTTGCAGCAATGGCCGCAATCGGAGAATTATTAGGCCATACTTGAAATTTAGCGCGCTCCATTTCATCCCAAGGCAATGCTGATTCGTTGTCTTTTTCACGATATTTCAAAAATTCATAATCATCAGGTAAAATTACGTCCGGTACCACCCCTTTACGTTGGGTAGAACTTCCGGTTACCCTATAAAATTTTTGGAAGGTTAGTTTTACTGCGCCATATTCTGTCTGAATACCAAAATCATCTAAAGGTTTTCCAAAAGGTACATTTCTTTGTACCGTACCCTTTCCATAAGTGGAAGTACTTCCCATAATAATACCTCGCTTGTAATCTTGTATTGCGCCTGCGAAAATTTCACTTGCTGATGCACTAAATTCATTCACCATCACTACCAACGGGCCGTTGTAAATAGTCCCTGGTACTTCGTCTGATAAGGTTTGCGCCCTGCCTTCCTTGTTTCTGATTTGAACCATCGGACCTTGATCAATAAATAAACCTGCCATTTGAACCACTTCATATAATGATCCGCCACCATTATATCTAATATCAATTGCAATCCCTTTTACTTTCTCCGCTTTTAATTTTTCTATTTCCTTCGCTACATCTCTTGCACATCTTGCACCTTCTTCACGCTCAAAGTCAGCATAAAAATCTGGTAATAAAATATAGCCATATTTGTCAGCGCCTTTTTGAATAATAGCACTGCGCGCAAAGCCTTCATCTAACACAATTTTTTCACGCTTTAATGCAACAATTTTATAGGACCCATCTGGCTTACGAATTGTTAATCTAACTTCAGTACCTAAATTTCCCCTGATTAATTTTACTGCATCTGTGGTTTCATAACCAGTTACATCAACAGGTTCCTCTGCGCCTTGTGCCACTTTAACAATAACATCGTTTACCACTAGCTGTCCTGATTTCCAAGCTGCACCTCCAGGTTGAATGCTTGCAATTTTAATACCATTATCATCCTGCGTTAATTGAGCACCTATCCCATAAAAAGTACCACTCATTTGTTCTGTAAATGATCGCTTTTCAACAGGTGCCATATAGTCGGTATGCGGATCCATTAAACCCGTAATGGTATTTAAAAAAAGTTCGAACCTTTTTTCTTTGTCAAACGTTTTTTCTAAACGTTCAAATCTTTTTGAATATTCTTTCTTTACGGAAGCGCGCGCTTCTCTTTCTAATGTAGAGTCGGCCTTCACAATAAATTTTTCCTTTGTTTTATTTTTTTCACGCTCCTCTGTTAAATTTACGAATCTATCCAGTGCTTTATATTTCAGCAGCAGATACCAATTATTATATCTTTCTTTTTCATTCGCTGGCGCCGACTTAACATCCGCATCTAACAAAACAGAATCATCTATTGAAAAATCAAACGAAGATTGTACCACAGCTTCAAAAACCTTACGCGCTTCTATTAATCTTTTTTCATAAATAACACTTGATGTGGGTTCAAACAAAATAGCATCACCATGAATTTCATCATCTAATTTTGTTTCATACACACGAAGTGCGTCGATATCAGACTTTAAAAAAATATTTTTCTCAGGATCTAATGCTTTTAAATATTCCTTAAAAACATCTTTAGAAAAATCATCATCAATTTTACGTGGACTATAGTGTTCCGTTTCTAACAAATGTCCTATCGTTGATAGTAGTTTACGATGACGAATTTCGGGCAATTCCCCGTTTTGTTTTTCCGTTGCTTTAAACGCAAAAAAAACTGCGCCAATAATGATTACTATTGTGAATACCTTCCACTTATTTTGCTTTATATATGTCATAATGTTTCGCATCTATATTTTCAAAAATAGCGCAAAATGAGTTTGAAAGTGTTTAATTTGGTTAAAGAGCGCGTTTTTATGATAAAATTATAAAAACACGAAAACTAATTTTATTCGTCCTTAAAATTACCTTATTTTTGCCCCCCAAATGGAGGGCGTAGCTCAGTAGGTTAGAGCGACAGTTTGTGGCACTGTAGGCCGTGGGTTCGAGACCCATCGTTCTCCCCCTTTTTAATCCTATTCTTAGCAATTTTACTTGTTAAGAATAGGATTTCTTTTAAAAACAGCCCTATGGAACTATTTTTAATCCCCATTTTGACTGGCTTATTTGGCTGGCTACTTATTTGGTTGATGGCAAAAAGCCTTTTTTTCCCGACAACCGCAATTAAAATTGGCGGTTTTTCATGGGAATCCAATCTTTCTCATTTAATCAAACAATTTCCTGTTGAACTACTGAAACCCAGCGAAGCGGAAAGCGAAGCTAGTTTTAAAGCAATGCAGCCATTAATGGAAGAAAAATTAGATTTCTTCTTTAATCATACTATAAAGGACAAGCTTCCCATGATGTCTATGTTTATAGGTGAAAAAACAGTGGCCCAACTCAAATCGGTTTTTTTAGAAGAATTAGCGAACATCTTCCCGCAGATTATTGGCCAATTTGCCCAAAACGCTACAATGAATATTTCTACATCATTTACGACTAAATTGTCCGACAAATTAGCACCCATCGTAATGAAAGCAATAAAACCAATTCAATGGGCTGCTTTTATCCTAGGAATCTTTTGGGGAGGCCTAATGGTATTCTTTTTACATTCATTTTGAACAAATTCCTTTTTCAACTGTATTAATTAATTGCCGTTCATAATATCTGAATACCACCCTTAGATATTATCACTGATATTTGCAAAATCAAATAAACTCAAAGGACCAATACACATCCAATTAGTATGAAACAAAAAATAACAATTGCATTTATTTTCATTTTTATCCAATTAGTGAGCTTTTCACAAAGACCAACTGGTATGCCAGCAAAAGCAGGTTCGGCAAGTATGAACTCAGGAAGATATTATGGAAAAATTGTGGATGCAAATAAAAAGGGAGTTGATGGTGCTACACTTCAAATTAAAGGATCCAAATACGATTCGGTAACTAAAAAAACGACAGAGCCAATTTATGGCACCCAATTAAGTGCTGCTAATGGTGATTTTAGTTTTGAAAATTTACCTGTTATAGGAAATCTAAAATTAATCGTCTCTGCAATTGGATTTAAGAAACTAGAAAAGACGCTTAATTTTAATATTAAAATGGGTGCAGGTCAAAGTATTCAAGATATGATGGCGATGGTTGATAAAGATTTAGGGAATATTAAATTAGAAGAAGACCCATCCGAATTAAAAAGTGTGACTGTAACCAGTACCGCACGTCCTCAATTTGAAATGGGTATTGATCGTAAAATATTTAATGTAGATAAAAATTTAGTCAGCAGTGGCCAAACCGCAGTAGAGGTCATGAAAAGTATCCCCAACTTAAATGTTGATATCGATGGGAATGTAACTTTAAGAAACGCTGCGCCCACCTTATTGATTGACAATCGACCTACCACTTTAACCATGGATCAAATTCCAGCAGATATCATTGATAAAGTAGAGATAATTACAAACCCATCTGCAAAATATGATGCATCTGGTGGCAATGCAGGAATCTTAAATATTGTTTTGAAGAAGAATCGCAAAAACGGATACAATGGGGGCATAAGAGCTGGATTAGACATGCGTGGTAAATTTAATGGCGGCGGTGATTTAAATATCAGAGATAGCAAATTAAACTTTTCATTAAGTGCTAATTTGAATGGCCGTAAGTCTATCAACAGCTCTACTAACAATAGAGAATTACTGGGCACTGCGACGCCTACTTTCATCAATACTATTAATAATAGCACAGGTAATGGGACGTTTAATTTTTACCGCGCTGGTTTGGATTATTTACCAGACAATAGAAATAGCTTTTCTGCCTATACCAATATAATGCAAGGAGGAATGGGTTCAAGTGGTAATCAAAAGATTGATTCTATATTAGGTAGTGTAATTAAACCCAATTACGCTCTGACCAATAGTTCTAATTACGACTTCTCCAATAAATCAGCCGAATTTGCATTCAAACATTTGTTTGCTGAAAAGGGCCATGAAATCACTGCCGATTTTAATTATAATTCAGGCTCAAGTGTTAGCTGGTCTAAAATAAACTCCATTTATTTAAATCAACAAAGCAATGGCGTGGGTGAAAGAAAAAACTATACGACTAATGTAGATTATACGCGCGAATTCAACAACGAAGTAAAATTTGAAACTGGCTTTAGATATAATTCAAGAAGTGACTTTAACAGTCGTGATCAATTTAGGAATAATATATTCTTAGGGAGTATTAGTAATAAATTAAAATACGGGGAAACTATTACTGCAGGTTATGTTAATTTAAGCGCTAAAAAAGAAAAATTAAGTTATCAGTTAGGCTTAAGGGCAGAAAGCAGAAACTATACTGTCAACGTGCTAAATTTTGCAGGCAAGGATTCCTTACATGCTGAAACAAGCTTGCCCATTTCCTTATTCCCAAGCGCCTTTGTTACTTATAAGATAAGTGACAAGACAGATATGCAATTAAACTATTCTAAGCGGATTAGCCCTCCAGACTTTTTTCAATTACAACCCTTTCCAGATTACAGCGATCCTCAAAATATTAGTGTAGGTAATCCAAATTTGAAACCACAGTTTACCCATTCATTTGAGTTTGGATATAATAATGCTTACCAAAAAGGTGCTAATTTTTTAGCCAATGTGTATTATAAATACAGCACCAATTTAATCACGAATTACGTTTACAAGGAGATTAATCCAACCACCAATGATAGTGCTTATTATAGCTCCTATATAAATGCAAATTCAGCAATCACTTATGGTCTTGAGCTAAGTAATAAAACAACCATCACAAAATGGTGGGACGTCAACTTGAGTTTTAACTTATTCAATTCTTCCATACAAGCAACCATCCCAGGTCAAAATGTAAATAATAATTTAACCAGCTGGTTTAGTAAGATGAATAATAATTTTAAGTTACCTAAAGGATACTCCATTCAATTTAGTGGTCAGTACCAAGCCAAGACAATTTTACCTCCAGGTGGAAGCAGCAATGGATTTTCAGGTCGTGGTATGGGAGGAGGTGGTGGATTTGGCGGACCGCAATCAACAGCGCAAGGTTATAACCTACCCTACTTTGATTCAGATTTAGCGATTAAAAAAGATTGGACCTTAAGTGGTGGTCGCGTAGCTAGTTTATCCTTGAGTGTCAGTGATGTATTTAAAACGCGCATAAGTAAAACTTATTCAGAAAGCTTATACTTCATACAAAATGTAACAAGAATCAGAGATCAACAGTTTTTCAGACTAAACTTTACTTATCGTTTTGGTAAATTTGATGTGAATTTATTGAAAAGAAAAAGCAATAAGATGGATGATGGGGGTGGATCTATGGAGCAAATGCAATAACGAAAGTGAAATAAAGCTTTAATTTGTATAATTTAAAACCCAAAAGTAAAATTCAAACAGTTTTATTTTTGGGTTTTTCCTTGTAACATAGGTACAAAGGAAAATTGATCAAAGGCTTCTTTTTTTACAGACCCGTCTCTTTTTTTGGTTAAGCGCATCATGCGTTGCGCAGTTTCAGATTCATCCAAAGGAATAATCATTTTACCACTGGTTTTTAATTGTGCCCACAATTTTTCTGGTAAATGTGGCGCTGCAGCAGTAATTAATATTTTATCAAATGGCGCCAAATGTGGCAATCCCTCAAAACCATCTCCAAAGAAAAATTGCACGTTCAAATACAAATCCTTGAAAACATATTTGACTGTTTTATCAAACAATTGCTTTTGTCTTTCAATGGTGAATACCTGGGCACCCATTTCAGCCAATACACTGGTTTGATACATACTCCCTGTTCCAATTTCAAGTACTTTATCTCCTTTTTTAATTTGCAATAATTGGGTTTGATAGGCTACGGTGTATGGCTGCGATATGGTTTGATCCGCTGCAATTGGGAATGCACGATCCTCGTAGGCGATTTTATCAAATGCAGAATCTAAAAAAAAATGTCGGGGGATTTTACCGATCGCCGATAACACATTTTCATCTGTAATACCTTTATCCCTTAAAAGTATCACTAATTTTTCTCTTAATCCCTTATGCAGGTAAGCATCTACCAATGGCGCTGATTTATTCATGCTTTACTACTAGTTTAATTGCATGTCTTTGATAATGCCATTTATTTTTTCTTGCAACATTTGATACTTACTGTCAAATGATTCCCTGTCCTTTAATTCCGTATTCACACTAAAATAAAATTTAATCTTAGGCTCTGTACCACTTGGTCTTGCAGAAATTTTACTACCCTTGGCAGTAATAAATTGCAACACATTACTTTTAGGTAAGTTTAATTTCCAAATTTCACCCGTCTGTAAATTTTTTCCCAGCTGTAATTCATAATCTAATAAAGTAAGCACCGCTTCACCATCAATGGTCACAGGAGGTGACTGACGATAACCTTCCATCATGTCCTTAATTTCCTGTTGCCCGTTCATTCCCTTTTTTGTAATGCTGATTAAATTTTCATAATAAAAACCATATTGAATATACAATTCAATCATCTTATCAAATAATGTTTTACCCTTGCTCTTTTCGTAGGCCGCCATTTCACATAACAAGGCAACTGCACTCACCGCATCCTTATCACGAATTTGATCTCCAATCATTAACCCAAAGCTTTCTTCGCCGCCAATAATATAATTTTCCTTTCCTTCTTTTTCTTTGACTAATTCAGCAATCCATTTAAATCCAGTTAACACATTATAGCAATTAACTTCGTTTATTTTAGCTACCTGGTTTATCATTTCTGTAGTAACTATTGTGGTCACCACCATATCATTGGGTGCAGCAATTCCCTTGGCTCTTCGGGCCTCCATCATATAGGCAAATGCCAATACTGCTGTTTGATTGCCATTCATTAATACCCATTCCCCTTTATGATTTTTAACACCTACCCCTACTCTGTCTGCATCTGGATCCGTGCCTAATAAAATATCAGCATCCATGGCTTTCGCTTTTGCCAAACCGATGCTCATGGTTTCACTTTCTTCCGGATTCGGATATTTAACCGTTGGAAAATTACCATCGGGTGTCGCTTGCTCATCCACAATGGTCACATTGGTAAAACCAAAACTAGCTAACACTTTTGGCACCAAAGTAATTCCTGTACCATGAATTGGGGTATACACAATTTTCAAATCCTGTTGTTGCGCAATTATTTCAGGATACACACTTAATGATTTTAGCATTTTTATATAATCCTGATCCATTGCTTCACCCATCAATTGAATATTATTTTCGCCACCTGACCACTTCACTTCATCCACGCTTTGTATTAATTCAACCTCGCTAATTACATTTTTATCATGGGGTGGCACTAATTGACCACCATCATCCCAATAGGCTTTATAGCCATTGTACTCCTTAGGATTATGTGACGCGGTACAAACCACCCCTCCTTTACAATTAAGTTGTCTAATAGCAAAGCTTAATTCAGGTGTTGGTCTTAGTGCTTCAAACAAAAACACTTTAATCCCATTTGCAGCAAAAACTTGCGCTGTGGTTTCTGCAAAGAATCGTGAATTATTTCTACTATCATGCCCAATAGCAACAGAGATCGATTCGTTTGGATAAGTTTTAAGTAAATAATTTGAAAACCCTTGCGTCGCCATTCCAATCGTGTACTTATTAATACGATTGGTGCCCACCCCCATTATTCCCCTTAATCCACCAGTGCCAAATTCTAAATTTCTATAAAACGCGTCTTGTAATTCTTCTTTGTTATTCGCTTGTAAATCATGAATGACTTGTTTTGTATTCGCATCATAATTTCCGGACAACCAGCGCTGCACATTCAATTCAATCATTTCACTCATAGTTCCTTGTTTAATGGCAATTTTAAGCAATAATTACAAATCCACCAATTCGCAAAGGAGGATTATTAGTTTTAATGTTTAAATTTGATATATAATAACATGAAGTTAATTACAATCTTATTTATTTCCGGCTTTTTAATTGCCCAAGTTGGTATGGGTCAAACTGCAGATTCAAGTATTATAATTACTAACGCTAATACAAAAAGTGAACCCAGACTAGATACAAATATCTCGAACAACCCCACCAACTTTAAAAAAAGATTGCGCTTAGTCACTTCACTTCAAGGACTAGGCTATGGTGCTTCCATGGTAGGCTTAAATAAAATTTGGTATGCTGGATACCCTAAAAGCAGTTTTCATTATTACAATGACGCAGGCGAATGGTTGGATATGGATAAAGTTGGACATGCTTATACTGCGTATAGTTTATCAAGACTAAGTTATAGAACTTGGGAATGGGCTGGTCTAAGTCATAAAAAAGCAGTCTTGTTGGCAGGATTTTCAGGATTGGCTTACCAGACTGTTATTGAAACACTTGACGGTTATTCCAGTCAATGGGGCTGGAGTTGGTCTGATATAGAAAGTAATACCATTGGCGTTGGACTATGGATGGGCCAGGAATTGTTATGGAAAAAACAAAGGGTTCGACTCAAATTTAGTGCGCATTATAATAAATATAGTGACAAGCAATTGCAGGATCGAACCAACCATTTTTTTGGATCGGTATTTACCGAAAGATTATTCAAAGATTACAATGCCCAAACCTATTGGTTGAGTGCCAACTTACATGATTTCAACAATCAGCTGCCTGTACCCAAATGGTTGAACATTGCGGTTGGCTATGGTGCGGATAATATGTTTGGCGGATATGGAAATAATTGGCCCAGCCCCAATGGTGATATTATTCGGGATGATATCAAACGCTACCAACAATGGTACCTTTCCTTAGATGTTGATTTTGAAAAAATTCCAACCCACAAAAAGTGGGTAAAGTCCTTGTTTTTTGTCCTGAATGCGATCAAATTTCCAGCACCAACCCTGATCCTTAGCAATGGCAAAATCAGTAGCCAATGGCTTTACTATTAATTTAGAAAATTTAATGCAAACTTGTCTCCGATAACTTTATAAATGGGTTAAATTTGTATATCCCTAACAGCGAAATAACACACCATGGGTTTAATTTCTGAAATCATTTTTTGTCTACTTACCCTATTATCCTTTGGGATATTTGCACAAAAAATATTGCGTATCAGACGCAGTATACTATTAGGGAAAGCAACTCATTTAAATGACCATCCTGTAAAAAGATGGCGAAATGTAATTTTATTGGCCTTGGGTCAAAAAAAGATGTTTCGAAAACCCATTGTTGCAGTATTACATTTAATTGTATATATCGGATTCATCATTATTAATATTGAATTACTTGAAATTGTGCTGGATGGTATCTTAGGAACACATCGTGTATTTTCAGAAAGCATGGGTGGGTTTTATGCTTTTTTAATAAACACATTTGAAATTTTAGCTTTACTAGTCACTATTGCATGTGTGGTTTTTTTGATTAGAAGAAATAGTATAAAATTAAAACGATTTATCAGTAAGGACTTGGAAGGATGGCCGCGCTCTGATGCTAATTATATTTTGATTATTGAAATTTTATTGATGAGCTTATTCCTACTGATGAATGCGGCCGATCATGAAGTAAGCTTTATTGTTTCAAAATATTTCACGCCTTGGTTAACGGCTAATTTTGATGAGGAGCAATTGCTACTTATTGAAAAGACAGCCTGGTGGCTGCATATTACTGGTATTTATGCTTTTATGAATTACCTACCCTATTCCAAACACTTACATATCGTTTTAGCTTTCCCAAATGCCTACTATGCACCACTGATTCCTAGTGGGACGATCCATAATATGCCTGATATACAAAATGAAGTGTTGTATGCCATGCAACCTGAGTTGGCCCCAACAAATGCAGCCGCCCCAGAAAGCTTTGGCGCTAAGGAAGCCACTGAGTTGAGTTGGAAAAACTTAATGGACGCTTATAGTTGTTCAGAGTGTGGTAGATGCACGGATGCATGCCCAGCGAATAGCACAGGTAAATTATTAAGTCCGCGGAAAATTATGATGGCCACCAGAGATCGAATTGAAACCATCTCAAAAAATATTGAAGTAAACAAAGTTTTTGTTCCAGATGGCAAAACATTGTTACATGATTACATTTCAGTGGAGGAATTAAGGGCCTGTACTACCTGTAATGCTTGTGTAACGGAATGTCCAATAAGTATTTCGCCCTTGGACATTATCATTGAATTAAGAAGGTCACTTGTAATGGAGCAAAGTAATGCACCGCAAGAATGGAATAGTATGTTTAGTAATATAGAAAACAATTTTGCACCATGGAAGTTTTCACCAGATGACCGTGATGCATGGACAAAGGCATAAAAATAATTTTATGAAGGTATCTACAATGGCGGAAATGATGGCGAGTGGCGAACAACCTGAAATATTATTTTGGGTAGGTTGTGCCGGTAGCTTTGACCAAAGAGCGCAAAAAATTACCAAGGCTTTTGCTACTATTTTAAATAAAGCGGGTGTTAAGTATGCCATTTTAGGAAAAGAAGAAGCATGCACTGGCGATCCTGCCAGACGCGCTGGTAATGAATTCATGTTCCAAATGATGGCTTATCAAAATATTCAAATCTTGAACGGCTACAATATCAAAAAAATTGTAACTACCTGTCCGCATTGTTTTAATACTTTAAAAAACGAATACCCCATACTGGGAGGTAACTATGACGTGATTCATCATACCCAATTTTTACAGGAATTAATTGAACAAGGGAAAATTAAATTTACGGATAGCAATGAATGGAAAGGAAAAACCATCACCTACCATGATAGTTGTTATTTAGGCAGGGCGAATGAAATTTATGAAGCCCCAAGAAAAGTATTGGAAAGTTTGCAAATGGAGTTAAAGGAAATGAAAAGATGTAAATCAAAGGGTTTATGTTGTGGAGCTGGTGGTG
>CAIWBA010000327.1 GCA_903910765.1 uncultured Bacteroidota bacterium | reverse complement strand
GTGTAAAAATTTATCATGATCTAATAAGCTGCCCCCTTTGATAACATGTGCACGATAGGCAATTACTTCGTTCATGTTCATATTGCTTTGCGTACCACTACCTGTTTGCCATACGACTAAAGGAAATTGATCCTCTAATTTGCCGGCTAATATTTCGTCACATACTTGTCCAATTAAATCACATTTTTCTTTGGGCAAAACACCAGCGTCACAGTTGGTTAAAGCTGCAGCTTTTTTTAAGTAAGCAAATGCGCGAATAATTTCTTTCGGCATTCTATTAATGTCTTGTGCTATTTTGAAATTTTCAATACTTCTTTGTGTCTGCGCACCCCAATAAACATTTGCAGGTACTTTTACTTCGCCCATGGTATCTTTCTCGATTCTGTATTCCATATCGTAAAATTTTGATAACACAAAGGTACTACAGCAATGATAAAATTGCGTCAGTTGGGTGTATTAAATTCGGGTAAAAAAGGATTAATGTCCTTTGAAAACAGGCTTCCTTTTATCAATAAATGCTTGAATGCCTTCTTTGCAATCATCGGTGACAAAACACTCTCCAAATAAGGCTGCTTCTGTATCATAGCCGTTTACTTGTTCATCCCACACTGCATTGAAGGCTTTAATGGAGTTGCCAACAGCAATCGGAGATTTTTGATGACATACCCTTAATATAGAAAAGGCTTTATCTAATAATTCGCTTTGCGGAACCACATAGTTGGCTAAGCCATAATTCATGGCCTGTGTCGCATTAATGGTTTTACCTGTAATGATTAATTCCATGGCCCGGCCTTTGCCTACTCTTTGCGTTAATCTTTGTGAGCCACCATAGCCAACCATGATGCCTAGGTTTACTTCAGGCTGTCCAAAAGTGGCACTTTCAGAGGCAATTACAAAGTGGCAACTCATGGCTAATTCACATCCACCACCCAATGCAAATCCGTTCACACAAGCAACTACTGGTTTAGGGCAATGCTCAATTTTTGAGAACACGGCTTGTCCTCTTTTTGCAACCGCTATTGCTTGCGCTTTTGTTAAGGATTCGAATTCTTTTATATCTGCACCAGCTACGAAGCTTTTAAGGCCCGCACCTGTGATGACGACACTTTTAATTTCTGGAAATTTGTATACGCGATCCATAACAGCATCCAAATCATCGATGACTTGTTTGTTCAATGCATTTAAAACATCGGGACGATTAATGGTGATAATTAAGGTATGGTCTTCTAATTTTGTAAACAAAGTTTGAAACGACATAATAAAAAATTTAATTTTTATTGCACCTTATTTTTTGTGTTTCGCCACCCAATCTCGAATATAGGCTGCGATGTCGGTGGTATTCGTACCAGGTGCAAATAAGGTACCAATACCCATCTCTCTTAAAACAATACTATCTTGTTCAGGTATAATTCCGCCACCTGTTAGTAATACATTTGTCAATCCTTTTTCCTGCATTAATTTATACACTTTCGGAAAAACGGTCATGTGTGCGCCGGATAAAATACTAATGCCTATCGCGTCCACATCTTCCTGTAAGGCTGCTTGAACCACCATTTCAGGACTTTGACGTAGGCCAGTATAAATAACTTCCATTCCGGCATCTCTTAAAGCGGTTGCAATAATTTTAGCACCACGGTCATGTCCGTCCAATCCTACTTTGGCTACTAATACTCTTATCGGTTTCACATTACTCATGTTAAGTGTTACTACAATTTACATTATTTATTGGAAAGTAATTTCAAACTGTACTCGATTCTTTCTTTCGCGTCTTTTAATTCAATAGCCTGAATGATTTCAAAAACCCCTGGTCCAAATTTGCCGCCCACTAACATAATTCTAAAAGGCAACATAAGGTCACCTGGTTTTATTTCATGGGTTGCGGCTAGGCCTTTAAAATGTATTTCAAGATCAGCAGCTATTGGATGGGTATCGCCCTTGCTGATCATTGCTTCATAATCGGCAGTCAATGCGGTAAAAAAAGCTTGTTTTTTTCCCTCCCACTTTGTTAGTATAGACGCAGTGTCAATTTCAGTTGGCGCTTTAAAAAAGAAACTGCCTTGGGTAATGAAATCGTTTAGTAAATGACATCTGTCTTTTATAAGTCCAATCACTTTTACCAAATAGGTGGGCTCGTGAACTTCAATTTGTGCATCATCATAAAATGGTTTTACTAATGAAGCAAGTTGGTCATTGTCTGTTTTCTTGATCCATTCTTGGTTGAACCATTTGGCTTTTTCGTAATCAAATTTTGCACCACCTTTATGTACCCGCTCTAGTGAAAATTGCGCAATTAATTCGTCGATGCTAAAAATTTCTTTATCTGTTCCATCATTCCATCCTAATAAAGCTAATAAATTGATTAAAGCTTCAGGAAGGAATCCTCTTTCCTTAAATCCAATGGTTTGTTCTTTTGTATTGGGATCCATCCAATCCATAGCAAATACGGGGAAGCCTAATCTTTCTCCATCACGCTTGCTTAATTTTCCATGTCCTTCTGGTTTTAAAATCAAAGGCAAATGCGCCCATTGCGGCATATGATTTAAGCCAAATAAATATTTCCAAAGTAAAATATGCACGGGTGCACTTGGAAGCCATTCCTCTCCACGAAAAGCATGTGTAATTTTCATTAAATGATCATCCACCACCACAGCTAAATGATAAGTAGGCATGCCATCTGCTTTTAATAAAACTTTATCATCTACCGTACTTGTATCAAAGGAAACTTCACCGCGAATTAAATCATTAAAGGACAAGGTTTCTTGTTCCGGCATGATAATTCTTACTACATAGGGCGTGTTATTTTTTAATAAATCATTCACTTCATTTTCACTTAATGAAATTGAATTTTTCATTTCCTTGCGATGTGCCTTATTGTATTGGAAATTGGGGATTTGGTTTCGTTTGTTTTCCAAATCAGCAGGGGTATCAAATGCATAATAAGCATAGCCGTCAGCAATGAGTTGGTCTGCGTATTTTTTATATAATTGTTTTCGCTCGCTTTGGCGATAGGGCGCATAGTCACCTCCCACTGCTGGGCTTTCATCCGGAGTTAAGCCGCACCAGGCTAATGTGTCCATAATATATTGTTCTGCCCCGGGCACAAAACGAGACTGATCGGTATCCTCAATCCTTAATATAAACTTACCACCATGGTGTTTTGCAAATAAATAATTAAATAAAACGGTTCTTACCCCACCAATATGTAACCCGCCTGTAGGAGAGGGCGCAAACCTTACTCTGACCTTTGAATCCATGCTATAATTTATTTACACAAAGATAATATTCAATTGGGCAAAAGAACTATTTATCTTTGGGTATGTATTTGATTAAAACACCTTTTTGGCTTAGGGCAATTTATCCGAATTGCATTTGGCGGAAACCTACCAATGAAAAGGTGATTTATCTCAGTTTTGATGATGGGCCGCATCCTTGTGCCACGCCTTTTGTACTAGAACAATTAAATAAATTTAATGCCAAGGCAACATTTTTCTGCATTGGTAAAAATGTGCTTTCTTATCCTAATATTTACGAGTCCGTTTTACATCATGGGCATGCCGTTGGAAATCATACCTACGATCATTTAAATGGATGGAAGGTTGGCGCAGATGATTATATAAATAATATTAAAAGTGCGGCCAATTTAATTGCGTCCAACTTATTTAGGCCGCCGTATGGTCGCATCAAACGTTGTCAAATAAAAAGTATACAATCTGATGCAACATTGCCGCAGCAAATAATTATGTGGGATGTGTTGAGTGCCGATTTTGATACTAAAATTACTGGAGAACAATGCGCAAAAAATGTGATTAAAAATGCAGGGCCAGGTTCCATAATCGTTTTTCACGATAGTGCAAAAGCTTGGGATCGTTTACATATAGCTTTGCCATTGGTGCTTAATTATTTTAGCACATTAGGATATCGGTTTGAGGCCATTGGGGATTCTTAATTGGCTACAAAAAAAATGGCCAAGGTAGAAACCTCGGCCGTATAATCCGTACCCTATAAAAAACCTAGTTTAATTCCATAATTGTGTTAGCATAAGCTATTCCACACATTAACGATATAAATTCCTATTTTAGTATGTTGGGATTGAAAAAAAGCATTGTTTTGCATCAAATTCACCTTGTTTATGCAATTTATTGACACACATGCACATGTATATTCGGAGGAATTATTACCTGACTTGAACCAGTTGATGTCGAATGCGATTAGTTCAGGGGTAACTAAAATTTTTATGCCTGCCATTGATAGTCATAGCCTGGAAGCAATGCTTTCGGTGGAGGCGACGTTTCCTGAAAATTGTTTTGCAATGATAGGTTTGCATCCTTGTTATGTGAAAGAAAATGTTAACGCAGAATTAGCTATTGTTGCAGATCAATTATCGAAAAGAAAATTTCCTGCGATTGGAGAAATTGGTTTGGATTTTTATTGGGATAAAACTTTTTCAAAACAACAATACGATGCCTTTAATACACAAATGCAATGGGCGTTAGATTTTAGTTTACCCATTGTAATACATACACGTAATGCAATGGGGGAGACCATTGAAGCGGTAAAACCTTTTGCAAAAAAAGGGTTACGCGGTATTTTTCATTGTTTTAGTGGCAGTAAGGAGTCGGCGGAACAAATTATTGGGATGGGATTCCATTTAGGTTTAGGTGGTGTACTAACTTATAAAAATGCGGGGGTTGCAGAAGCAGTAAAAGATATTTCAATGGAGTGGTTGGTGTTGGAAACGGATGCACCTTACTTATCTCCTGTACCTTATCGTGGTAAAAAAAATGCCCCTGCTTATATTATTGAAGTGGCAAAAAAATTAGCGGAGATTAAAAATATCCCATTGCATGAAGTGGCGGAGATCACTTCGAAGAATGCAGTGAAGGTGTTGGGGGAGTGGTAGGGAAAATTTTGACTTCATTACAATTTTTTCAAACTAGGATGGCCGACTTCACTTTGTTCGTCGGCATCAAGAAAATCCTTTTTAATATTTATGGGATGGCCGACTTCACTTTGTTCGTCGGCATCCTTTGAGTTATGAAAATAAAACAGCAACCCATCGGGCGCTTCGCGCCCTCGTGTTTTTAATTCATTCACTTCGAGCTCGAAACAAGTTTCGGCTCTCGTGACTAAATTAAAAACCCATCCCGTGTCCCGGGATGGGTTGCTGTTTATATTTTGCAGAGAGGAAGGGATTCGAACCCCCGATACGTTGCCGTATACACGCTTTCCAAGCGTGCTCCTTAAACCACTCGGACACCTCTCTTTTTGGGAAGCGAAGTTACTGAAACGCTTTGTGATTATTGGGGTTTCGTAGATAAATTTAATGCTCCTTTTTAGTTTCAATCATTCGCTCATTGTATTCTAATGGCGTATTTTTCCAGTTTTTATCATAAGATACAAACCATCCCAACCAGATGGAGCGAGATAAGCGCATTAAAATTGGCTGTATCATGAATAGTGTTAAAATAGCGGTTCCCATCCAATAGAAAATTCGGTTATCATCTAAATCAAAACTCATTCCAAATAATACCTTCCACGCAACAAAAGTGGATACGAAGTAGGCCACTGTTAATGCATAGCTAACATACCCAGTACCGTAATAAAATCCCACCTCAATTTCAGTGGGTTGATTGCAAATAGGGCAGTGCTCATTCATTGTAGTGATCTCGGAAAGTCGATAAGGATTTTTGGAAACAAACAAGTCACCTTGTCTACATCTAGGACATTTATTTGTCAGGGTACTCCAGAGGTAGGTGTTTTTCATGGCGCAAAGATATCGATTTATTGCGCATTGTTCAAATGTGCGTGATTAGTCAGCAATCAATTGTTCCATTTGAATACCCCTGGAACCTTTAATTAAGATGGTGTGTTGGACAAAATTTTGGTCATTCAGCCATTGCTTAGCAGCTACTACTGTATCAAAAAAATTATAGGCGTGTTTGCAATTTTTAAATTCATTACCTACTAAAATCACTTTTGCCCAGGTGGTTTGTTGCAGTTGATCAATCAAGGCCTGGTGTTCGTTAAAACTTGCTTCGCCTAATTCCTTCATGCCGCCCAAACAAATAATTTTATTTTCTGCCGCTAATTTTGCAAAATTATCAACCGCTACTTTCATACTACTTGGATTAGCATTGTAAGCATCCAAAATTACTTGATTGTTTTTCCAACTGGTTAATTGAGAGCGACTATTGGAAGGCGCATAATTCTCAATGGCGCTTTTTATTTTTTCAATAGGCACTTTGAAATACTGTCCAATACATACCGCCGCTAATACATTCGGCAAGTTATAGTCGCCTACTAATTGTGTTTGTATTTGTTCAAGAAAAGTTCCTTTATTGAATACGACTTGTAACAATCCATTATTGGTTTGCGATTGGCCTTGTAATTCCCCAAGCGTATTTCCGTAAGTAATTATATTTTCTATTCCGGAACTCATGTTATTTAAATAATCATAATCCTTCATCACAAATACCGCGCCATTATTTATTTTAAGGTAATCATATAATTCACCCTTCCCTTTTTTTACTCCTTCCTCGGAACCAAATCCTTCCAAATGTGCTTTACCGCAATTGGTAATCATTCCATAGTTGGGCATTGCGTATTGGCAATAACTTCCTATCTCATTCAAATGGTTCGCGCCCATTTCAATTACTGCCATTTGCGCATCTGATTTTACACTTAATAGGGTGAGAGGTACGCCAATGTGATTATTTAAATTTCCAATGGTCGTGTATGTTTTGAAATGGGAGCTAAGTACAGCTGCTATTAATTCTTTGGTGGTTGTTTTGCCATTACTTCCTGTAATTGCAATAAATGGAATATTGAATTGCTGCCTATGATGTTTTGCTAAATCTTGTAAAGTAGTTAGTACATCCTTTACCTGTAAAATGCGATCATCAATGGCCTCAATATTAGGAATTACTTCATCTACAACCGCAAATGATGCACCAGCATCTAGTGCCGCTAATGCAAAAACATTGCCATTAAAATTTGGACCTTTCAATGCGAAATAAATATCGCCTAATTTTAATTTCCGGGTATCCGTTTGAACACTCGGATTTTTTTTGAAAATTTCGTATAAAAAAGCAATAGATGGTAATTGCATAAAACTATTTAGTCGCTAATAAACATGTGGCATAGGCTACTAAACCTTCTTCTCTTCCGACAAATCCCATTTTTTCAGTGGTAGTCGCTTTAATAGAAATAGCATCAATAGCAATATTTAAAATTTCAGCAATGCAAGTTTGCATCGCATGTACATGTGGTTTTATTTTTGGCGCTTCCAAACACAAAGAAGAATCGATATTAATAATATGATATCCCTTTGCAGTAATTAAATCGTACGTTCTTTTTAATAAAATTTTACTATCAATATTTTTATATGCATTATCGTTGTCGGGAAAATGAGTGCCAATATCACCTAAACTTAATGCACCCAATAATGCGTCGCAAATAGCATGTAATAAAACATCAGCATCGCTATGTCCTAATGCGCCTTTTGTATGCGGAATTTTTATGCCTCCAATCCATAAATCACGACCTTCTACAAGCTGATGAAAATCAATACCTGAGCCAATGCGTATATTCATGGGTTATTTATTTTTTTCGTCCAAAACTAAAGATATTTGATTTCGGAGGCGCTTCATAAAAAGCGGACATCGCACATCTAAATCCAATATTGTTGTTTGATTTATCTTGGTCCATATATCTTCTAGTTCCTGGATTTAACCAATAAGGGCGGTCTTTCCAGCTACCTCCTTTATATACCCTAGATTTATTTGAAATTAATGTGGTACTGCCTGATTCATAACTTGCATTATCAGCGTCGTCACCATCTAACGCATTTATTGCATCTGCATGATCATAATTACGTGATTTTAATGCCGAGTCTGATTCCACAGTTTTTATGATTCTGCCTTTTGCATCACGACGACTTCCTTTTGCTAATTTGGTATCATTAGATTGAAATACATTTCCACGGAATGGATTAAAGTCATCCATATCCATTGTATTCATAGGGCGGTAAACATCTGCAACCCACTCATTCACATTGCCTGCTAAATTATATAATTTCAAACTTGGATTTTGTAAATGACTACTTACTTTATCAATCATACCACTTGATTCATTGATATAACCAGTCATTCCTTTATAATCACCACTTCCGTTTTTGAAATTGGCTAAAAACAATCCTTGTGTTTTACCTTTTTTAGCATCTCTTAAATTATTATTTCCACTACCACTCCAAGGAAAAGGCAAATCAGAAGAAGTAAGTTGCGCATTTTTATTTTTCGCATTCCCGCCATTTTTTAAAGCTTCTGTCGATGTGCCACTTACTAATGTTGTTTTTGCAGCATATTCCCATTCTGCTTCTGTGGGTAAGCGATAATCTGCAGTCATCACACCATCTTCAAAGCTAATTTTTAATTTAGGGGCATCTTCGCCTTTCTTTGCTTTTTTATTTGCAATTTTATTATTGGGTGCAGCGTTGTATTCGTCAGTTAAATAAGCTTCTTTGTTAAAGTTATTTGCACCAACTGGTTTGTTCGCTTCATTCTTTGCATCAATGTATCCTAATTTAGTCAACAGTTTTTCATTGGCCCTATCTGTTCTCCATTTGCAATATTCATTTGCTTGATTCCAAGATATTCCAACGACAGGATAATCATTAAAAGAAGGATGTCTAAAATAGGCTTCCACCATGGGCTCATTATAGGCAAGCTCGCTACGCCAAACTAATGTATCAGGTCTAGCTATATTTACTATTGAATCTTGGTTTGTAGGTAAATAAACCTTTTCAAGCCAATGCAAATATTCTTTATAATTTTTATTGCTTACTTCTTTTTGGTCAAGGTAAAATGAACTAACGGTCACTCTTCTTAAACGGTTGTTCCAATCTCCAATCACATCTTCTTGGTTTACACCCATGGCAAATGTACCACCTTGAATGCGCGTCATACCTTCGTAAGGGTCATTTTTAGCATCAATAAGCATGCTATTAGACACTGTTTTGAATGTTTTATTTTCATTTGAATTAAATAGTACTGGACTAATTAATAACATTGCGAAAAACAATAAAATACTATTTATAAAATTCATAGTAATTGTGGGGTCAAATTAGTGATAAAATATACAGCGAATATAACTAGTTTTTGCTCATTTTATACATATGTATTTAGAATCTTATGTTAGTAAAAGCTTAATTTTAGCCTATGAGAAGGGGTGTATTATACATTTTATTCAGTTCGCTATTTTTTTCATTCAATATTAGCGCACAATCTGTGCCATTTTCACAAGGGAAATGGGTTAAAATTGCCGTGTCAAAACAGGGATTTTATCAGGTCACTGGAAGTCAACTTAAGTCCTGGGGTTTAACGCTACCATTTGCGAGTTCGCAGCTACAATTATTTAATTTAAATACGGCCAATTTAGTTGAAAAAATAAGTGCAAATATGGGGGTTGGCTTAAACGAAAATGCTATTGAAGTACAGGATGGGGGAGATGGTCAATTTGATAATCAGGATTATTTTTTATTTTATAGCCAAGGGAATATTCAATGGAAATGGAATGGGGTGTCCCAATTATTTGAGCATAGTAAAAATTTACATGGGGATTCGGTGTTTTATTTTATTTCATTCGGTAAAGATGGCAAAAGAATACAAAAGCTAAATTCAAATTTAATTGCGAACGTAACTACTGATATTTTTGATGACAGATGGTTAATTGAAAAAGATACAATTAATATTTTAAATAGTGGCCAGCTTTGGTTGGGGCCAGCCATGGGCTTGGGTATTGGGAAGCAATTAAAAATTACAACCCCCATAAATATGGAAGGCTTGGTTAGCCCCAGCGATTTAATTTTTAAATTGAATTATGCAGCAGCAAGTACCGGAACTTCTGCAAATTTTGAGTTGACCTTGAATGATCAAAAATTAAGAACAACAACGGTTGCGCCCATTTCGGGTTATATATATGATGATGCTGCGAATTTGGTTATAGATACCTTTCGGATTTCGTTGTCTAATAATTTGATAAATACAAATTTAATAGCTGCAAACATAGGCGTTGGTTATTCAAGTGCAAATACAAATAGTACGGGTTGGATTAATTATATCACGCTCCAGGCTAAAAGAAAAATAGGTTTTTATGGCGGAGCAAAGTCGGTCGGATTCCGAAATAGCAGTTTGGTAGGTAATGGAAAAATAGTTCAATATCAAATAAAAGATGCGGATGCGTCCACCAAAATTTGGGAGGTGACCCAGTCGGAAAATCCGGTGGAGATGATAAATAATTTTCAAAATGGGTTTGCCACATTTATTCAAACTGGGGATTCCTTGCGTGAGTTTTTTAGCGTCAATAAATTAGCATATGAAATCCCTACTTTGGTGGAAGTGTTAAACATTGATTATCCGAGTTTATTAAATACCCCAGCCGCAGATTATATTATTATAACAGCTTCTAATTATTTAAAAGCTGCAGATAGTTTGGCCAAGTTTCATGCGGCGAATCACGGCTTGAAAGCTTTTGTAACCACTACTGCGCGTGTATTTAATGAGTTTTCTGGAGGTCAGTCGAGTCCTATTGGTATTAGGAATTATGTCAAATATATTTATGATAAGGCGAAGAAAAATAATACAACCATCCCAAAATATTTGTTGTTATTAGGTGTTGGAAATTTTGATTATAAAAAAATGGATAACCAAACACAAGTACCTAGTTATGAAAGTATAAGCTCAGGTTCTATTTTATCAAGTTATACGACCGATGATTTTTATGCCATTTTAAAGGATGGAGAAGATATTAATTCCCCACAAGCCATTCAAGATTTGGCTTTGTCAGTGGGTCGGATACCAGTCAAAAATGCATTAGAAGCAGATGTTGCGATTAAGAAATTGATACAATACCAAAATGAAAAGAATTTAGGTGCTTGGCGGAATCAAATAACTTGGATAGCAGATGATGGTGATTACAATTTGCATTTGCTACATGCTGAAGAAATTTCCGCAG
>CAIWBA010000326.1 GCA_903910765.1 uncultured Bacteroidota bacterium | reverse complement strand
TGTTTGCAATAAAATCAAATTCAGATTCGTCGCCATACTTTGTAAGTAATTTAGTAACCACTGTATTCAATCTTTTTTTAATTGGGGCTTTTGATGCTGCTTTGGCTATTTGGTAGGCGGCTACAGAATCAATAGCGTCTAGGGCTTCTAAGGCTGCGCCAGCAATGGTATAAGAGGAATCTTTGGTCCAGTTGATGAAGTCATTTTTATATTTTTCTTTATTTAATGCACCAATTATATTAATGGCTTCTTCTTTTACTACATAGGAGGGATCTTTTTGTGCTGCTGTGTAAATAATTTTTTCAACAGCCTCATTAATGCTCATCGGGTTTAAGCTATTGATGGCTTTTGCTCTAATGACATAAAAAGGGTCCTTCATGGCATCTTGAATAAGTTGCTTTGCTTCGGCACTTTTCAAATTTTGGCTTGCTTCATTTAATGCCTCGTTGCGATCTAAAAAATTGCGCGCATGATAGTATTGGTAAATAAATTGCTTTAAGGGCTTGCTGTCATTTTTCTCCCATAATAATATTTTATCATTGTCCACATTCACATTATCTGGTTCCGTTGCCGCAGGGAAATAAAAACTATCCACTTTGTTTTTTGCCCATACCTCATAATGATTTCTTTGCCCATTTACATATATATCAATACCAACGGGTAGCTCAAATAATTTATTTTGTAATTGTGTTTGCGCTAATTTAACCAATACCTGCTTTTTGTTGGCATCATATTGCTGCGTAATACTTACATAAGGATGACCATTGCCAAAATACCATTGGTTAAAAAACCAGTTCAAGTCCTTGCCGGTCACAGATTCAAATGCCAATTTTAATTTAATTGCGGATCCATTAGAAAATTTATTGTCGGTTAAATATTTATTGAGTGACTTATAAAATGCTTCATCACCCACAAAATGCCTAAGCATATGCAAGATGCGACCCCCTTTTTGATAGCTCACTAAATCAAACATATCTTCTCGGTCATTATAATAAAATCGGACAAGGTTTTTTTCTGCATCCGTTGGGCTGCTTAAATAGCCACTCAATCCTTTATAGTTTTCATAATCGCCGGCATCTTTCCCTAGGCTGTTTTCCAGCCATATGGTTTGGCTATAATCAGCAAAGCTTTCATTTACGGTTAAATTACTCCAGCTTTCCGCAGTCACTAAATCCCCAAACCATTGGTGAAATAGTTCATGTGCAATAGTGCCCTCCCAAATATTTTCATCCACTAGTTCCCTTGCATCCTGTTGCACTGCTTCGCTATGTAAGGTGGCCGTGGTATTTTCCATAGCACCACTCACATAATCTCTGCCACTTATTTGTGCATATTTTGACCAAGGAAAAGGAACCCCTAATAGTTTTTCATACAACGTAATCATTTGCGGGGTTTTGCCATAAATCTTTACTGCTTCCTTTTCAAATTCCTTTTCGATATAGTAACTTAATTCAAGTTTCTTTTTACTACTTGTCGTAACAGCATCTTGTTTAACCACTGCGTAATCTCCAATACCAATAAAAAATAAATAAGGGGAATGGGGGAGGTCCATTTTCCAAACATCTAACCTGGTTCCATTTTTATTATCAACTTGTTTCACCAATAAACCATTGGAAAGTGAAACATATTTACTAGGCACATTTAAATAAAATTCCTGCGTGCATTTTTGATTGGGTTTATCTATAATGGGAAGCCAAACAGATGTGCCTTCCGTTTCCCCTTGGGTCCAAATTTGGGTGGGTTTGTTTTTTTCTTTTCCAAGTGGATTTATAAAATATAATCCTTTGGCATCGGTGATGGCTTCACTGCCTTTTGCCTTGTATTCATTGGGTTTGGCAGTGTATTTAACATAAACGGTGTAAGTCTCATTTGCCGAATAAGTTTTATCTAAATCAATACTAATTATTTTGCCATCGTAAATATATTTTAATGTGTTTTTCGTTTCATTTTTTACAATACTTACGTTATGAATATTCATGCCCTTTGCATCTAATATTAATTGGTTGGTCGCATAAAAATGCGGACGTATTTGCAACCATACCTCCCCATTTAATTGTGATTGAGAATAATCAAAGTTGGCCACTAACTTAGTATGTACTAAATCATTTTCTTTTGTTGCAAAACTGCGATAATTCGTTTTCCAACTGCTGTCTTCAATAATTTTTTCATTAATTTCTTCCTGCGCTTGCGCATTAATTGTTACTTGTGTAATGAAATACAAAACCCAGCTTAATTTTAATAGAATTTTTTTCATGCGTTTTTTCTTGATCAAACAATGTGTATATATGGACGCTAACTTATTAAAGTTTTGG
>CAIWBA010000325.1 GCA_903910765.1 uncultured Bacteroidota bacterium | reverse complement strand
TGTGGTTGAAGCAGTCATATTTAAAGTGCGTGAAAAAATGGGCATTTCTGGTGTTCCCTCTAATCCTAATTTTTCAAGTACCGCTGAATTACCCACGGTATAGGATATGATGAGTTTATCTTGATAATGATAAAGCCCTTTATACTGTGTCCATGTTCTAGGTAATGGCCCAAATCTTCTATTATCCACTGCTTTAAATCGCGTATCTACAAATGAACCGTCTAATGGATTTGCCCAACTTGGACTTACGGGTGTTGCATATTGAAGTTCACCAATGGTGCGGGGTGAAATATTATGTTGCCCATTAAAAAGGATGCCTTCCCAGTCAATAAATCCTTTGCCAGTCCATGCACCAGCGATACGCATTAAATCATGATCAAAAATCATCCAAGCCTTTCCAGCGGCAATGCCACCTGGGCCTTCATCTAAACGAACCCCAATTCCTTTGTATGCGAAATTGGCATTCACTAAATTTTCATCTTTTAATGGAGAAGGGCCACCTGAGATTTCTCTTGGTTTGGCATTGGCTTCAACCAATTCATAGGTATTGATTAAAAAATTACCATAATCCATTTCAGACCAGCCTTCTTTTTTAATGGTACTCGGCCCCTTGGATTTTCCAGTTGGTAAACTTGCTAAATAATTGGAATCAATATTAAAGTAAGCTGCTTTATTCTGTTTTAAAATAAATTCTTCCCTAATATATTGAATGACATTATATTTTTCAGTAGGAGTTAGTGTGGTTTGTGGAGGCATTCCGCCATAACCCCTCGTTAAAGTTTGGTATATGGAATAGGGATCTTTACCTACTTTAAATTGATCCTTCCAATATTTAAATGCCGTTGGTAAGGAGCCTTCCTGTTTGGGTGTACCATGGCAATTAATACAATTACTATTGTATATTTTTTTTCCATCCATGAATGCTTCCTCTTGATTGCGTTGGATCGTGTTTAGTATTCCTTTGTGGTCAATGTCTTTTTCATATGCGGGTAACATGGATTCATCCATGGTGAAAGCAACTTTAGGCGGGTTAAAGGTATTGTTATTACATGCAGCAACTATAATAATGAGGTAGCTAAGTATGATAAGATGCTTTTTATTTTTCATTGCCATAAGAGGAGCGTTTATATTCGTATTTGAAAATGGTCAACTTTATCTTACTAAATATACTATTTTTTTAGTCATAGTAAATTTTATAGTCATGTATAAATTGTAATCATTACTGAATTCTAGGGTAAAGCGAAGGGTTGATTTAATCTAAATCAACAAATATTATATATATTTAATGAGCTTATAAAGTAGCGCTTATCCCTCAGTGGTGTATTATGAAAAATAGAATAAAAGTCCTTCTCCATTTGATATTGTTATTACAATATGCAATCATGCAAGCACAAAATTGGGCGCCTGTTCCTGGGCGTATAATGACAAAATGGGCCAATGACGTTACACCTGAAAATGTTTGGAAGGAATATCCAAGACCGCAATTGGTTCGTAGGGATTGGCTTAATTTAAATGGGTTGTGGGATTTTGAAATTACAGATCGCGATACCAATAAAAATAGTATTAATTATGCTCGTAAAATTTTAGTCCCATTTTGTGTTGAGTCGGCACTCTCTGGAATTAAAGAAACGATTACTGGAAAGCAGCAAATGATGTATCGACGTTTTTTTACCATTCCTTCCAAGTGGCATCAAAAAAAATTATTTCTACATTTTGAAGCCGTGGATTATGAAAC
>CAIWBA010000324.1 GCA_903910765.1 uncultured Bacteroidota bacterium | reverse complement strand
TTTGCACTGAAATAGAAATTGAACATGTCAACAACAACAACCGCTTCGCCAAATGAAGCAAAATTGTGGGGAGGAGGAAAAAGTCCTTTTAACCTTGAGTACGGAAAAGTAATGATGTGGTACTTCCTAATGAGTGACGCATTTACTTTTGGCGCTTTTTTGATCTCTTATGGTACGGTTCGTTTTTCAACGAACGGATGGCCTAATTCAAATGAAGTGTTCCGTAGTTTTCCATTTGCGCCAGAAGGAGTACATGCACCATTGGTGTTTGTAAGTATCATGACTTTTATATTGATTGTAAGTTCGGTAACCATGGTGTTAGCTGTACATGCTGGTCATAATATGGATAAAAAAGGAGTGGTACGTAATATGATTTTAACCATCATTGGTGGTATTGCATTTTTAAGTTGTCAAGCTTGGGAGTGGAACCATTTATTTCATGAGGGTGCTTGGTGGGGTAGCAATCCATTTTTAAATGCAGATGGAACCGCGAGTTCAACCAACTTCACTAACTTCTTTTTCACCATTACTGGTTTCCACGGGTTCCACGTATTTAGTGGCGTGGTGATCAATATTATTATGTTGATCATGACTTTGTTGGATAAGTTTGAACAAAGAGGTCATTACTTAATGATTGAAAAAGCAGGATTGTATTGGCACTTTGTAGATTTAGTATGGGTATTTGTATTTACTATATTTTATTTATTATAAATATTACTTAGCGGAATCAATCAATCCATTTTCGAAGAACTCGTAAGGACGAAAAAATAATTATAAATTAAGATTTTATATGTCACATTCACACAACGCAGACGCTAATCATGAAGCAAGCAATGCTGCTGCAATGGCTGAGATTAAAAAAGTAACCATCCTATTGTCGGTATTAACTATCATTGAATTAATACTTGGATTTTGGATGATAGGTATTAGTAGCGCCGCACTCCGCTTGGCGATCAAGGGTGTGATTATTATTTTAATGATGTCAAAAGCATTTTATATTGTTGCTTATTTTATGCACTTAAAGCATGAAGTAAAAAACATGATCATGACCATTATCGTACCATTGTTATTATTTGTTTGGTTCATTGGTGCATTTTTATGGGACGGAGGTTCGTTCAGAAACTTGCGTAACACCTATGATCCACATTATAAAGAGCAATCAACCATAAAGGTGGAAAAAAAGGAAACAGAGCATGGTGCAGCAACACATGAAGCAGTTAAGCATGAGGCTGGTGCTGGGGAAACAAAGGAAATGCCAGCAGAAAAGCATTAATTCATTTGTTTGGATACTGCCTATTAAAGGTTGTTCGTAATTGGATTGAATAATTTTTTATGAAAAAAAGACACGAACATCAACTAAAAAGACAGGATCAGATTAACGCAGGGGCTTACGATGGTAGATACAAAGTAAAGGTCGTCCCCAATAAAAAAAAGAAACTATCCAAAGAAGGTGCTCGAGGGCCCTTCTCAAAAAATACCAAACCATCCTCCTCCAAGGATGGTTTTTCTTTGAAGTCTAATTCATAACTTTGCAGTAATATAAAAATAATGTCTAAAAAATCGATCTACGGTTTATTCATCGCTTTAGCGATTCCTGTTTTTTGTTATTTGTGGTTAAAGTCCGCAAGTAAAACAGCAGTCACGATGCCTAGGCATTATTTGTTGGACACAGTGATGGAATCGGTGGTGGATGGCAAACAAAAATCAGATTCTATTTGGCACACGACAAAAAATATTCGGTTGGCTAACCAATTTGGGGACTCGGTTAATTTATATGACCAACAAGGGAAAATTATCATCTTAGATTTATTCTTTACGAGC
>CAIWBA010000323.1 GCA_903910765.1 uncultured Bacteroidota bacterium | reverse complement strand
TTTTTTCCAATTTAATAATAATAAAAACACAATTTTTAATTAATAAACATATTATACACTGTTAATTAACGGGTATAAATCAACCCTTAATTTCAATAATAGTTAGTTATTTACTTATCCTAATTTTGTTATTCTATTTTTCTGCAGGTTTATTCAGATAAAAAGTAGAGATATCCACGAAAAATTAATTTATCCACCTACCTAATGTGTATTTTTAATTAAGGTTTTAATAAAATTAGGCTTAAAAATACCCCAGGACCCCCTATTTACAAGCAAGAAAACATTATTTTTGCTCTCCTATAATTATAGATATATGTCAATTATTCAGAACATTCGAGAAAGAGGTGCTTGGATCATCTTTACAATCATTGTAATAGCATTGGTTGCTTTTATTTTACAAGATGGCGTTGGACGTCAAAACAGGGGTAGTAATACAAATACCCTAGGAACCGTAAATGGTGAAGAAATTAAAAAAGCAGACTTTGAAGAGAAGGTTGAAATCCAAGTTCAAAACTATGCCGCTCAGGGAATTAAAAGAGAACAAATTATTGGTTTTTTATGGAACCAAGAAGTTGATCTTTTATTATTTAAATCTGAACAAGAAAAACTAGGAATCACCGTAGGCAACAAAGAATTAAATGATGTTTTATTTGGAAACGAATCTCCTTTTAAACAAGAGTTCACAGATAGAGCTACCGGAGAGTTTAAAGTAAATGATGCGCGTCAAGCAATTGCACAACTTAAAAAGAGTAAAAACGCTGATCAAATAAAACAAATTGAGAAATTTTATATTGCACCATCTATCGAAAATAGACAAAGAAGTAAATATCAAGCTTTAGTTATTAAAGGAATTCAATTTCCAAAATGGTTGGCTGATAAAGAATTTACAGAGTCAAACGCAATCTCAAATATTTCGTATGTGTCGGTTCCTTATAATAGTATAATAGATAGCACAATTAAAGTAAGCAATGACGAGGTATCTGCTTATCTAAAAGAAAACGAGGCGGCTTACCAGGTTGAAGAAACTTCTAGAAATATAAGCTTTGTTGTATTTAGCGCAGCGCCCTCACAAAACGATACCATTAATGCATATAATCAAATTGCCTCTTTAAAGGAGGGTTTAAGAACCGCAACCGACGTTTCATCTTATTTAAATAAAGTTGGTTCAGATAATGTATTTTATAATAGTTATTTAAGTAAAAATAGAATTCAGGTTCCTCAAAAAGATTCAATCCTTTCCTTGCCAGTTGGCGGTGTTTTCGGACCTTATGTAGATGGTAAAAACTTTACTATTGCAAAGGTGGTTGGAACCACACAGTGGCCAGACAGTACAAGTGTTAGGCATATTTTAATTGCTACCACAAACCCACAAAACGGACAACAAATTAAAGATGATAGTCTTGCTAAAAAACTAGCAGATAGTATTAGTATTGCAATACGAGGTGGTGCTTCCTTTGAAGCGCTATGTCAAAAATATTCTGATGATCAAGGAAGTAAACCAACAGGAGGGAAAATAGAAATGTTTCCTCAAGCACAAATGACACCCGCGTTTAATGATTTTTCATTTGCAAATCCAGTTGGTACAAAACAGGTGGTTAAAACAGAATTTGGTTATCACTATGTAGAAATTTTAAAACAAACACCAAAGGTTCCATCTTATAAAATTGCCTATTTATCGAAGCCCCTATTACCAAGTACAGAAACAATTAATGCGGCTTCTACTGCGGCTGCACAATTTGCAACCGCTAGTACTGATTTAAAATTTTTTAATTCAAACGCCGTTAAAGCAAATAAGCAAGCACTACCCGCAACCAATATTAAAGAAAATGATTTTAGTATTCAAGGAATAGGTGAAACGAGGGCAATGGTTCGCTGGGTTTATGAAAAATCTGTAAACGATGTATCAGAACCATTTGAAGTTGCAGATAATTATTTGGTTGCAATTATTTCAAGCGAGGATAAAAAAGGATTAATGAGCGTTGATGCAGCAAGACCCCAGGTAGAGGGAATCATAAGAGACCAAAAAAAGGCTGCTACTATTAAATCAACCCTTAAAGGAAGCTCACTTGAAGCATATGCTGCCGCTGGAAAAACCGTCGTTCAAAAGGTGGATAGTATTGGATATGCTTTTTCAATGTTGGCAAATGTTGGCAATGAGCCAAAAGTTATCGGTGCAGCCTTTAATAAAGGATTAGTCAATAAGGTAAGTGAACCCATTGCTGGAAATACGGGTGTTTTTATTGTAAGTGTAAGTGCACTTGGTGCAAAACCAGCACAACAAGAGCCGGCGCTTTATAAAGACGAAACATTACAAAGATTAAGAAATGTAATGTTTAGAACTAATGTCGCCCTAAGAAAGGCAGCAAATATTAAAGACAATAGATCAAAAGTGTATTAATATACCGGTAATAATATTTAAAAACGGCCTCGATTTTTCGAGGCTGTTTGTTTTTTATCACCCAGCAGTCTTTAAACAGATGTCTGTTTTATTTATAATCTTCTAATTTCGACAGTAGATATATTAAATAGTGCCTAATTTTACACCATGGCAGACTCTTTAATAAACAAAGTTGCAGAAAGCGGATTAATTAGCATTGATCTGGCTAGCTTATTACCAAACAACACCATCGTTGTGTTTGATATAAAGCCCTTCTTGTTTATGGAGCTAATTTTAAAAGAGAAGGAGTTTAGGGCCTCGCTTGCTGAAATTGACTGGAATGAATACCAAGATAAAATAGTGGGCATTCATTGTTCTACTGATGCAATTATTCCTATGTGGGCTAATATGCTGGTCGCGTCTAGTTTAAGCAATACAGCAAAAGCGATTTTCTTTGGCGATGAAAATAAGGTGCGCGAACAGATTTTATTACAAGAGATAGCTGCTATTAATACTGCAGATTATAACGATCAGCGAGTGGTTATCAAGGGTTGTGGGGACACACCCATTGGAGAGTCGGCCTATATAGCTATTACGCAAAAACTAAGACCCGTTGTGAAAAGCATTATGTATGGTGAACCCTGTAGCACCGTTCCTGTTTATAAAAAAAAGTAGGATACACTAGCAATTAAAATATTCGATTAATAATTTTTAATGAGCTTCTAGCCAATTTTTTCCAACACCCACTTCTGCCTCAACAGGTACGCCATTCGGCAAATCCATTGCAGATTTCATACAGTTCAATATTAATTCTTTAAGAGCCGGCACCTCTTTTTCTATAGCATCAAACACTAATTCATCATGCACTTGTAAAATCATTTTTGACTCCCATTTTGATTTTTTCATTTCTGCATGAATTTTAATCATCGCTAATTTAATCATATCAGCAGCAGATCCCTGAATAGGGGAGTTGATTGCGTTTCTTTCCGCAAAACCACGGACCGTAAAGTTGCTACTATTTATATCTCTTAGCCAACGCTTTCTGCCCATAAGTGTTTCTACATAACCCACCTCTTTGGCATGATTAATTTGTTGGTCCATGTATAACTGAATATTTGGGAATTCTTTTTTATAGTTGTCTATAATTTCTTTTGCTTCTGCTCTTGGAATTCCTAAATTTTCTGCTAATCCAAATGCCCCCTGTCCATATATAATTCCAAAATTGACACTCTTTGCTTTATAGCGCATTTCCTTTGTTACCGCCGATTCTTCGATGCCGTATACCTTTGCTGCAGTTGCGGTATGAATATCTTTACCCTGTTTAAATGCATCACACATATTTGGATCACCGCTTATAGCCGCAACAATTCTCAATTCAATTTGTGAATAATCCGCGCTTATTAAAACCCTACTCGGATCTCTTGGAATAAATGCTTTTCTTATTTCTCTGCCACGTTCTGTTCTAATTGGGATATTTTGCAAATTTGGATTGGTGCTACTTAACCTGCCCGTTACCGCAACTGCCTGCGCATAACTTGTATGTATGCGGCCCGTTTTAGGATTAATTAACGCAGGAACCGAATCTACATAGGTTGATTTTAATTTAGTGAGTTCTCTGAAATTTAAAATATCATCCACAATTTTATGCTTCGCTGCCATTTTTTGTAACACATCTTCTCCGGTTGCATATTGTCCGGTTTTTGTTTTTTTGGCCTTGGCATCTAATTTTAAAATTTCAAAAAGCACTTCACCCAATTGTTTAGGAGAGGCTAAGTTAAATCTAACACCCGCTTGCTCGTAAACTCGCTCCTCACTAATTTTTGCATCTACCTCAAGCACCTTACTATAGTCGCTTAAAAATTGCGTATCCACTTTTACACCCTCATATTCCATATCAACCAAAACGCGAACCAGCGGATTTTCTACTTCATTAAAAACCCTACTAACATCTCTTTTAATTATTAATGGCGCAAAACAATTTTTCAATTGTAATGTGATGTCGGCATCCTCGGCAGCATATTGTGTTATTTGATCTAGTGGAGCATCGCGCATGCTACCTTGGTTTTTACCCTTCTTGCCAATGATGCTTGTAATGGATACCGGTTCGTATCCTAAAAATTGCGCACTTAGCAAATCCATACCACGCCTGCCTTCTGGTTCAATAACATAATGCGCCAACATCGTATCAAAGGTTTTTCCTTTTAACTCAATGCCATACCACTTCAATACTAAAAAATCATATTTTAAATTTTGTCCAATCCAGGTAATTTCTGCGTTATCAAATAGTGGCTGTAGTTTTTTCAATATATGCTTGGCTCCGGTTTTACCATCACCATCATTTTCAATGGGTAAAAAATAACCGGCATGTTCTTTGTATGAAAAACTAATACCAACAAGCGATACATTATTTGCATCTACACCAGTAGTTTCGGTATCAATACAAATTTCGTTTTGTTGTAAAAGCGTATTAACCAACGTCCCTATTTCTTCGTCCCCCACAACCGATTTATAATCGTGTTCTGTGTTACCAATATTTTTATTGACCACGAGCGCCGTTTCTGGACTTCCACCAAAATCATTTTCTTCGCTATTATCCTCCGCACCCACTGTTTCTTCTACGTTGTTTGGTTTGTTTGTTTTTTGTTTGGGTGGCTTTACGTTAACTGTATTACCAAACAAATCTGTCTGTTCCTTTGTGTTCCCAATAATTTCTATTTTAGAAAAAGAATCCTCACCCTTTTCTTCACCACCACCAACATTACCTGTTACAGAAAATGCGTCACCTAATATCCGTTTCCCTAATGTTTTAAATTCTAATTCATTAAATATTTCAGCTAGTGCTGAATTATTTTTTTCCTTTAATCTAAAATCTTCTTCGTGAAATTGAACAGGCACGTTGGTAATTATGGTTGCCAGCTTTTTACTCATGATTGCAGAAGCTTTTCCAGCGCGCACCTTTTCACCCATTGCGCCAGTAATTTTATCTGCGTTGTCTAAAACACCCTCAAGCGTATCATATAATTTTAAAAGCTTTGCTGCGGTTTTTTCACCCACACCAGGAATCCCTGGAATATTGTCTGACGCATCGCCCATGAGTCCCAACATGTCAATAACCTGTTCAACTCGTTGGATATCCCACTTCTCACATATTTTTTTAGCATCTACTATCTCTTCCTTGTTGCCAAAAGCTGGCGGTTTCCATATAAAAACATTGGGATGTATCAATAATTGACCATAATCTTTATCTGGTGTAACCATGTATACATCATATCCCATATCAGCTGCTTGCCAAGCAAGGGTTCCAATGATATCATCGGCCTCATATCCATCATACTCAATCACCGGTATATTAAATCCCTCGATAATTGCTTTAATATGTGGTAAAGAGTCTAATAAATCTTCGGGGGTCTCCTGGCGATTGGCTTTATAATCAGCAAAGTCCGTGTGTCTTTCTGTAGGTGCATGTGTATCAAAACAAACAGCAATATGTGTAGGGTTTTCCTTACGTATTATATCAAGCAGGGTGTTTGTAAATCCAAATTGTGCGTTTGTATTAATACCCGTAGATGTAATGCGCGGCGTGCGTATGAGCGCATAATAGGCACGATAAATTAGTGCAAGCGCATCTAATAAAAATAGTTTTTTAGACATGATGCTAAGATACCCAAAAAAACCGGCCGCCAATTAAAGCGACCGGTCAAAATTTATAATTAATATTTTCCCTCTTTTACAAAACCATTTATTTATTACTTAATGCCATATTTGTGTTTATAGCGTTCGTAAAGCTGAAGTTGTTTGTTGTCTAATGAAATCGCACGCCCTTGAATAAAAGCTTGTGTAAGCTGATTGCCACGCATATCTAAAATGTCACCAAGACTTATTATTATATTAGCATCTTTTCCGGCTTCAATAGAGCCAGTTAAATTATCGATACCTAATATTTTTGCTGCATTTAACGTAATTGAAGACAGGGCCTCTTCTTTTGTTAAGCCATAGGTTACGGCCGTTCCTGCATTAAAGCTGATATTGCGCTGTTTACTATTTTCACCCATATCGTTTAATGCAAATAATACACCCGCCTTTTGCAATTGTGCTGGTGTTTTATAAGGCTGGTCTACATCATCATCTTCGGATGCTGGTAAAGCGTGTGTTTCGTCAAGAATTACAGGAATTTTATTTTCTGCTAATATGCTTGCTATTTGAAAGCTTTCGCCCCCGCCCACAATCACAATATTGAAGCCAAATGTTTTTCCTAAATCTATTGCAATTAACATTTGTTTTACTTCGTTCGCACGAACAAATAATTTTTGTTTCCCTTCAAATAATGAACGAGCAGCCTCCAATTTTAAATTGCTATTAGCGTGCTCTTTTTCTTGACAATATGCCCTTGCCTCTGTAAAATAAGTTTTAATGGTTTCAATTTTATCAAAAGCAGCTTTTAAAGGATCGCCGCCTCCGCCACCCATCATACCGCGCATAAACCCACCACGACCACCGCGTCTTGCCATAAATGATGGCATTGATATATACATTCCGGTATTTGCTTTATACTCTGCATCTTCATAATTCCATGCATCTAATTGAACAACGCTTGATCTTCCTTCAATTAATTCTCCCATTGGAGATACATGAGCTAATAAAATTCCGTTAGCGCGCAATACATTAATTACCTTAGAGTCGGTATTGTAAGAAACAATACTTCTAATGTCTGCATTATTTTCACCTATTTCTTGAAAGTCATTACTACCGCGAACACCCGCGTTAATTTCGCGCAATCCCAAACTTGAATTTGGTAAAATTAATCCCGGATATACATGTTTTCCGCTTGCATCAACTTCGGCGGCTCCTTTTGGAAGCGCAAGCCCTGATCCTACGGCAGTAATTTTCCCTTTTTCAAAAATGATTGTAGCATCTGTCAAAACGTTACCATTTCCCACATGCACGGTTGCGTGTGTTATAGCGGTAGTTCCTTTTTGTGCATCAGTGGGATATACAGTTTCCTGTGCCTTTGCATTATTAGCAAAAACCGCAAGCGTTAATAATAATAAGGTTGCATATTTATTTTTCATAGAAATTAATTATTTTGATTTTCGTAAATGGTCGCCATATGATCTTCATGTTCATGATCACCACAGGTTAATAATATTTGGAAACTTGGCATTGGTCTACCCATTGGCATTCCTGTTCTTTTTTCACCCAATAGTTTTTGTATTAATCTAGTTTTTTCTGCAGTAATTTTTTTACTCATTTCTGCATCTTTTGTTCTATCAAAATATACAATACCATCTACGATTGTTTTTTCAACCTTTGCATAAATACTTAATGGATTGTCTGTCCACAATACCACATCTGCATCTTTTCCTGTTTTAATGCTACCCACCTTATCGGCAACATGTAGTGCCTTTGCGGGGTTTAATGTTACCATCTTAAGCGCCTCTTCCTCACTAACGCCACCATATTTTACTATTTTTCCAGCTTCTTGATTTAATCTGCGCGCCATTTCTGCATCATCTGAATTTATACAAACATTTAAACCTACTTTTTGCATTATTGCTGCATTATATGCAATTGCATCTTGTACTTCTGTTTTATACATAAACCAATCTGAGAAAGTAGATGCGCTTGATCCATGCTTTTTCATTTTATCAGCCACCTTATATCCTTCTAAAATATGTGTGAAAGTGTTAAACTTAAAACCATATTTGTCCCCAACGCGTAATGCATAGGTAATTTCTGGTTGCACATAACTATGACAAGTAATGAAACGCTTTTTATTTAATATTTCTACTAGCGCCTCTAATTCTAAATCACGTCTAGCTAAAGGATTTGCTTTTAATGTTTTTTGATAATCTACTGCGCGATCAAAAGCATCATTTAAAACTTCTTCCACGCCCATTCTTGTATCCGGATAACGATTGTTATTTTGGCTTGTTGTACGCTTAACGTTTTCACCCAAAGCAAATTTGATAAACGGATCAGCACCAGCAAATTTTAATTCTTCATCATTTGCCCCCCAACGTAATTTAATTAATTGTGTTTGCCCGCCAATTGTATTTGCAGATCCGTGTAATATATGTGAGCTGGTTACACCGCCACTAAGTTGTCGATATATATTAATATCTTCTGGATTTAAATTATCACCAATTCTCACCTCGGAGGTTACAGATTGCCCTCCCTCATTAATTGACATTGCTGCTATATGAGAGTGTTCGTCAATAATTCCTGCACTTAAGTGTTTCCCAGTGCCATCCACAATTTTTGCGCTTGCGTCACTTAGATTTTTACCAATCTTTGAAATTTTACCACCCTTTAACAACACATCGGTGTTTTGTAAAACACCTTCTTTTTCATTTGTCCAAACCGTTGCGTTTTTGATTAGTATTGTTTCTTGTTTTGGTAACACTTCGTTACCATATCCTACAAAAGGAAAGGTAATTTTTGAATTATTGTTTCTTGCACTATCCATTGGTCTTCTAAATTCATTTTTTGCCTCTACCGCAGTAACCGCACCAGTATAAGTTGCAGACCAGGTTGTTTTACTTCCAGAACCATCTGTTCCTACGCCTGACCAAGAATTACCAGAGATAATACCACTCAATCTAATTTGATCAGCACCTCTGCCTTTTTTAGTAGGGAAGTTTAATTTAACTACAGACTCACTTACGGTTACTTTTGATGTAATAGTATCAGTACCAATAATGGAAGCAGATAAATCTTTTTTAACTTCTATATTATAATCTGTATTCGTACCGTTTTTATTGATCGTTAATTTATATTTACCGGCAATGCTTGACCACTCGCTTTCATTTACTTCATATTTATTTCCTTGTACCCAGTTCTCAATAATTTTTGCATTTGTTGCAAAAACGGGTTCGGTTGTTATAATAAAGTTAGCCCACTTGCCAGTTTCAATAGAGCCCACTTGATCATAAACACCTAATTGATTAGCGGGTGTTTTTGTTAATGCTTCTAATGCTTTTGATTCGCTAAGACCATTTTGAATTGCTTTTTTTACATTCGCTAAAAATTGTTTTGCATCCTTCATATCAGAAGATGTGATACTAAAAGGAATATTAGCCTTCGAAAAAGCAGCCAAGTTTGTTGGAGCCAATTCCCAATGTTTCATATCGGCTAGAGATACAAACCTTGCATCATTCGGATCTTCTACATCCATTGCCACAGGAAAATCAACACCCAAAATAAAAGAGGCTTTTGTTTTAACCATCTCATCTATTCTTTGATATCCGTTATCTCCGCCTCTTATAATATATTGAACACCAAATTCATCACCAATACGATCAGCACGAACCGCATTCCATTTGTCGTCGGTTGAAAAAATTTGCGGCATTGATTGATTACTATTCCAAGCATCTAAAGAAAGATTTACACCTTCGGTAACCGGTTTCGTTTGATACCATTTAGCATCTAAATAGGTTTGGCGTAAAACGGCAATGCTACCCATTAGGCTACTCGGATAAGATTGTGTGGATGTTCCTTTGTCAAAAGAGTATACCGATGCAGCTTTTGATTTTATAACTGCTTGATTATTATTTTCAGTAGCTAAGGTTACCACCGCACCAGTGCCTCTTGCTAATCCATCCTTTAAATGTGTAAACACCGCTCCAAATCCATTTGCACGGTATGCACTTGCGGTTGTTTCGTCTTTTGTAAATACATCAACTGCGTTTAATTCAGGCTTTACCGCTTGATTCCAGTTATATGGTCCCGGTTTGTTGGAAATAAATTGTCCCGGAGCTCCAAAATTAAACCCCCCCATTGTACGCCTTGGTGTTGCTACACCATAATCACTTAGTGGATCTATAAAAGAAGGGTAAATAAATTTACCAGCGCAGTCAACAACAATTGCCTCTGCGGGTACAGTTAGGTTTGCGCCCACTGCTACAATTTTTCCCATTTTTATAATCAAAACACCCTTTTCAATTTTGGTGTTTTCATTTTGAATAATAGTAGCATTTGTAAATGCATACAAACCACTACGAATATCCCTTACTCCATTAATTGGAAATGATTCCTGTGCATGTGACACAATGCCAGCACACAAAAATAAAAGTCCTGTTAAAATCCGCTTCATACGCGACTGATTTAGTTGTTTTAAAATTTCTCTAAAAGAAGAGTTTTAAAGCTACTAAAAACTTATTGTGAAAGCTAAAAAAGGGTAATTTTTTTGATAAGGGGTATCTTAATATAAGGGCTTGCGTTAATATAACTCACACTCGCAAATCTAGTATTGACTATCGACCCATAAATACCATTAAAATTTGTACATCACTTGGATTAACCCCACTGATGCGACTTGCTTGCCCCAATGTAAGGGGTCTTATTTTTTTGAATTTTTGTCTAGCCTCTATTGAAATAGCTGCGATTTTATCGTAATCAAAATTAGTAGGAATTAATTTATTTTCAAGTGTTGCCATGCGTTCAACAATTTCCTTTTCCTTTTCAATATAACGCTCGTACTTAATTTGTATTTCAGCTTGTTCTAAACACTCCGTATCAAATGCATTCATTTTTTCATTCAACAATTCGTTATTTGATAAAATTTGTTGCAAGCTAATATTGGGTCGTAGTAAGAGTTTCGACGCTTTTTGTTTTTCTGTAATGGTTGCTGAATCGATGCCTGTTAAAAAGCCATTGATTGTTTCGGGCTCAATAGAATCTGTATTTAATATATCTTTAATTTCTCCTACTTGCTTCACTTTTTCTTCAACTCGGCGCATGCGTACTTCTTTAGCAAGCCCTAGTTTATAGCTCATTTCTGTTAATCTTAGGTCTGCATTATCTTGTCGTAAAAGTGTTCTAAACTCAGCGCGAGAAGTAAACATGCGATAGGGCTCTTCGGTACCCTTACTTATTAGATCATCAATCAACACGCCAATATAAGCCTCACTTCTTTGTAATATTAAAGGAGGTTGGTTATTAATTTTCAAATGCGCATTCATGCCTGCCATGATACCTTGACAAGCCGCCTCTTCGTAACCAGTTGTGCCGTTTATTTGTCCAGCGAAGTATAGGTTTTCTAATGCCTTAGTTTCAAGCGTATAGGTAAGCTGTGTCGGTTGGAAATAATCATATTCAATGGCATATCCAGGTCGGAACATACGGGCCTTCTCAAACCCCGGAACCATACGAAGAGCTTCGTATTGTACCTCTTCAGGTAAGCTTGTACTAAACCCATTTACATATATTTCAACTGTATTCCAACCTTCAGGCTCAACAAATAGCTGGTGTCTCTCCCTCTCTGCGAAGCGATTAATTTTATCTTCAATACTTGGACAGTATCTTGGACCCACACCTTCAATACGTCCTTGGTACATCGGGCTACGATCAAATCCGGTTTTAAGCATTTCGTGTACCCTTGCATCTGTATAAGTAATATGACATGAGCGCTGATTTTCAGGCTTCACCTTTTCTATATTTAAATAAGAAAAGCCAACTACCTCTTCATCTCCTTTTTGTTCTTCCATTTTACTATAATCGAGACTGCGACCGTCTACCCTTGGTGGCGTTCCTGTTTTAAGTCGATCTGATTCTAATCCAAAGGAAACCAATTGTTCTGTGATACCTGTTGCTGCTTTTTCAGCTACCCGACCTCCGCCAATTTGCTTTTCACCGATATGCATGATCCCGTTTAAAAAGGTACCACTTGTAATAACAACCGCATCTGCTTCTATTTTATGCCCCAAGCTTGTAATTACTCCGCAAGCCTTATTGTTTTTTATGATCAGTTCATTCACCGAATCCTGGTAAAAATCAACATTGGGTGTATTTTCTAGCATCTCCCGCCACTTACTAGCAAATAAGTGTCTGTCATTCTGTGTTCTTGGACTCCACATTGCAGGCCCCTTGCTTTTATTCAACATTCTAAATTGAATCGTACTCAAGTCACTTACAATCCCACTATAACCACCTAACGCATCTATTTCCCTTATTATTTGCCCCTTTGCAATTCCGCCCATAGCAGGATTACAGCTCATTTGGGCAATGGTTTGCATGTTCATGGTCACCAATAAAACTTTGGAACCCATGTTTGCCGCTGCCGCTGCTGCTTCACAACCTGCATGACCAGCACCTACTACTATGACATTGTATTTTGGAAACATATAAGGGTGCAAAGATAAGCCTGTATTGCATACCAAGCAATTCAATTAAACTTAAATTCTGTTATTATTAATCGCTTTTTATAAAACGTTCCATGTAGAACCTTTTTATACCATCCGAATGAAATTTATTTAAATGAAGCCTCGAAAAACTTGTTTTCAATTAGGAAGGTTCCATGTGGAACGTTTTTGGATTACCCGGGCCTAGGAAATAGATTTTAGATAGGATTTTAGCCATTTATTCTCCTGAGCACGCATTTCTTTGGAGTCGGAAGGCTTTTTATCCTTGTAACCACAAAAATGTAGGGCCCCATGAAAAATTACCCTTAATAATTCTTCGGTATAGCTTGTTTTGTGGGTTTTAGCATTGTCTTTCACGCGATCAACACTTATATAAATCTCCCCAACGAGGGATCCCTTGGTTTCCGATAGGTCAAAGCTGATAATATCGGTGAAGTAATCGTGGTTCAAGAAGGACTTATTGATATTAAGTAGGAATTTGTCGGAACAGAAAACATATTGAAGCGTATCAATGGCAATCCCCTCTTTTTTCAAACCCTTTTCAATAAACGCCTTTAACGCCATACGATTAGTAAGTGTTGTGTTTTTATCAGCCGTATTAAATGAAATGGGTATGCGCATAAAATATTGTTATTCAATGCTCCAAATTTCGTAACTATTTATGTAAAACAGCAACTATCTTTGTATTAATATTATGAGGAAGCTATCTGAGTTAAAAATTGGTGAGTCGGGCGTTATTCATTCTTTCGAAAATGATGATATCTTTTTGAAGCTGATGGAAATGGGCTGTATACCTGGAGAATTAATAATCGTTGAACAAATTGCACCCCTCGGTGATCCTATATCAATATCGGTGGCTGGATATCAATTAAGCCTAAGAATAAACGAGGCAGATAGTATTTTTATAGCCCCAAAATCGGCATAAACAATTGGTAATCAATTAATTAAAAAAATGAAGATCGGTTTATTTTTTGGCTCATTCAATCCCGTTCACAATGGCCATTTAATGGTGGCTAGTTATGTTGCCAATCATTCCGACATGAATCAGGTGTGGTTAGTTGTTTCACCTCAAAATCCTTTAAAGCCACAGGGAAGCTTGTTAAATGAATATGATCGACTCCATTTGACCAAGCTAGCCATTGAAGATGATACCCAATTAAAGGTGTCTGATATTGAGTTTTCTCTGCCAAAGCCTTCATACACCATTGATACACTTACTTATTTACAAGAAAAATATCCGCAACATGAATTTTCGGTCATCATGGGCGCAGATAGTTTTCAAAATTTACCCAAGTGGAAAAACTTTGAAACACTGGTAAAAAATTATCAATTCATTGTTTATCGTCGAGATGGTTTTGATATCACCAACGATTATGGTGCACGCGTTGAAATATTAGATGCACCGTTGTTGCAATTATCTGCAACACTAATTCGTAACAATCGCAAAGACGGAATTACAATTCGTTATCTGGTTCCAGAAAAAGTACGCGAAGAAATTGAGCGTAGTAATTACTTTAAAGATTAATTCGCGATAGTGACTGGCGTGAAATACATTCAGCGATGATATGAAAAAATATAAATAAAAAAGCCCTCCGATTATCGGAAGGCTTTTTTATTTTAAATGACAACACCTTACAGTATTGTCAAAAAAATTATCTATTCATGCTAGCCAAAAATTCTTCATTGTCTTTGGTACCGCGCATTCTTTTTAATAATTCATTCATCGCTTCGTCGTTATTCATATCATTGATAAATAATCTTAGGATATTCATTCTTCCTAATACTTCTTTATCTAATAATAAATCATCACGACGCGTACTAGATCCCACCAAATCAATCGCTGGGAATATACGCTTGTTCGCTAAGCGACGATCTAAAACTAATTCCATGTTACCGGTTCCCTTGAATTCTTCAAAGATAACCTCGTCCATTTTAGAACCAGTTTCAATTAACGCTGTCGCTAATATAGTAAGTGATCCACCATTTTCAATTTTACGTGCTGCCCCAAAAAATTGTTTTGGGCGTAACAATGCAGTTGCTTCAACACCACCTGATAATACCTTACCAGAACTTGGTGCGACCGTATTATGTGCACGCGCTAAACGTGTAATAGAATCAAGTAATATAACCACATCATGACCGCACTCTACTAATCGTTTTGCTTTTTGTAAAGCCATGGATGAAACCTTAACATGTTTGTCTGCGGGCTCATCAAACGTACTTGCGATAACCTCACCTTTTACAGAACGCTCCACATCGGTTACCTCTTCTGGTCTTTCATCTACCAATAAAATAATTAAATAACATTCCGGATGATTCGCTGCAATCGCATTAGCCACCTCTTTTAATAACATGGTTTTACCCACTTTTGGTTGGGCAACAATCAATCCCCTTTGTCCTTTACCAATAGGCGTAAATAAATCCATGATACGCGTACTATAATTATTTGCAGCCGTATATAAATTTAATTTTTGATAAGGGAAGATGGGTGTTAAATAATCAAATGGAATACGATCCCGAATTTCATCTGGATTTTTTCCATTCACTTGATGCACTTTGGTCAATGCAAAATATTTTTCACCCTCGCGTGGAACACGTACCGTTCCGTGAACCGTATCACCCACCTTTAATCCAAATAGTTTTATTTGAGATGGGGAAACATATACATCATCGGGAGAAGATAAATAGTTGTAATCGGAAGATCGTAGAAAGCCAAAATTGTCAGGCATAATTTCTAGGACACCCTCGGTTTCAATCACGCCATCAAACTCAACATTAAATACCGGCTCTTTTTTTGGTTGCGGGTAGCGTTGCGCTGGATGGTTAGGTCCATTTTGACCACCGCCATTTGCGGGTGCACCTTGTCCAGGTTGGGAAGAAGGGTTGGTTTGCCCAGATTGCTCGGTGCTTTCCGCTGCCGGGGATGCTTGACTTGGTGCTTCTGCACTTGCCGCACTTTCGTCGCCAAATAAAGCTTGCGCGATTTTTGATGCTTTGTCATCCTCGCTATTGTCTTTAACCGGCTCCGCTTTTTTAGCAGGAACGGCTTTTTTGGTAGCGGTCTTTTTTTCGGAACTAGCAGCTGGAGCAGCTTTTGCGGCTGGGGTGGCAACAACTTTGCGCCCCCTTTTTGGTTTGTCGTCTTTTTCTTGCACTGTGTAACTATGGTTTATTTAAAAATCGAATCAAGAGCTAGGGTAATTTGAGAACTTTTTTTGAAATGTTGGCCTTAATAATGGTGACCAAAAAATTGAATAAGGGAAATTTGTGTAGCAAGCCAATAATAATAAATGAATCCTTTGGCGCGTTGCTACTGCAATGTTAAGCAGATTTTTAACAAAAAAACAATTTTTTATGTGTTTTTATGTCTAAAACGGGTCAATTCGCCATTGAAACGGATTATCTTTGCCATTCGAAAATACAAATATGTTCAACCAACGAATTAAAATTAAGCAATTGTTATCGGGTACCGCAACGGGCACCGAAGTGGTGGTGATGGGATGGGTCCGCACCTTTAGAAATAACCAGTTCATTGCTTTAAACGATGGCAGTACAAATGCCAACATCCAAATCGTTGCTTCCTTGGGGGAATTTGACGAAACTATATTAAAAAGAATCACCACAGGGGCGTCATTAAAAATTACAGGAACCGTGGTTGAAAGTTTGGGCAAGGGTCAAACGGTCGAAGTTAAAGCAACCACTTTAGAAATATTAGGCGACAGCGATGCAGAAAAATATCCTTTACAACCAAAAAAACATTCGCTTGAATTTTTAAGAGAAAAAGCGCATCTGCGTTTTAGAACCAATACATTCGGATCTGTTTTTAGAATTAGACATTCACTTGCATTTGCAGTGCATCAGTTTTTTAATGATCGCGGATTTTTATATTTACATACACCCATTATTACAAGTTCGGATGCAGAGGGTGCGGGAGAAATGTTTCGCGTAACCACGCTTCCATTGGAAGGTGCACCTAAAAATGAGGCTGGTGAAATTGATTTTACACAGGACTTTTTTGGTAAGAGCACTAACTTAACGGTGAGTGGTCAACTAGAAGGAGAGCTAGGCGCCATGGCGTTTTCAGACATTTACACTTTTGGTCCAACCTTCCGTGCAGAAAATTCAAACACCACCAGACACTTAGCAGAATTTTGGATGATTGAACCTGAAGTTGCGTTTAATGATTTAGAAGATAATATGAATTTGGCTGAAGATTTCATTAAGCATTTAATTGCTTATGTGATGAAAAATAATATAGACGATTTACAATTTTTAGATACACGTTTGGCAGAGGAAGAAAAACAATTACCGACAGAAAAAAGAAGTGGACTTGGATTAATAGAAAAATTAAAATTTGTGGTTGAAAACGGATTTGAAAGAATTACTTATACCGAAGCAATAGATATTTTATTAAATAGCACGCACTACAAAAAAAAGAAATTCACGTACGATATTAAATGGGGAATTGATTTACAAAGTGAACATGAAAGATACTTGGTGGAGCAGCATTTTAAAAAACCAGTGATTGTTACAGGATATCCTGCTGCAATTAAAGCTTTTTATATGCGTATGAATGATGGATGTGAACCAGGCAAAGAAACGGTAGCGGCCATGGATATTTTGGCGCCGGGCATTGGTGAGATTGTGGGTGGATCCCAAAGGGAAGAGCGCTTAGAAAAACTAGAGGCCAGAATGAACGCTATGCATATACCATTACATGAGATGAGCTATTATCTTGATACAAGAAGATTTGGTTCTGTGCCCCATGCAGGCTTTGGCCTAGGATTTGAAAGAATGGTACAATTTGTAACCGGAATGACAAATATTAGAGACGTAATTCCATTTGCAAGAACCCCTAAAAACTGTGAGTACTAATATATTAGGCATAATGTGGGCTTGGTTTTTTGAATTATAAGATTCCCTGCCTATATTTGCGACCCAATCGTTGAAAAGCGAGCGGGTGGATGAAAAAAGGATGGCGCTGTAGCTCAGTTGGTAGAGCAAAGGACTGAAAATCCTTGTGTCCCCGGTTCGAGCCCGGGTGGTGCCACACGGCCCTCAACGTAAGTTGAGGGCTTTTTTTATGGCATTTTAATTTTTCTAAAAAATTAGAATAAGCCCAGCCCTTCTTAGTAGTCAGCATCCTGCAACTATTATTTAAATCCAATTTTTGTTCTATTGTCCCATTTTGTTTTTGCAGCCGTTTCGTCCATGATATTTTCAATCGCATCATAAATTTGATTCAGTTGCGTATCGTGTCCACCAAGTCTATCTTTGATAATGTCAAGCTGTACTTTAAAATCCGATTTTAGTAATAAGACTCTTCTAAGCTCCACAAACGCACGCATGATAGCGATATTCATTTGAATTGCCTTTTTTGAGTTGATTATACCGCTAAGCATGGCAACACCCTGTTCGGTGAATGCATAAGGTAAGTATCTGCTTCCTCCCCAATCCGTATAACTTGAGGTTTCAATTTGAAACCTCAAGTTGTTGGCGTTATTATGTAGGTGGGTAATATTCTGAACCCCTATGTATTCCATCTCTTCTTTTGTTAATTGAAACATAAAATCTAAAGGGAAGCGATCACTATGTCTTTTTACAGATAGGTTTAATGATTTTGTTTCAATTTCATAAAGCTGAGCAATGTCTTTGTCTAATATTATGCGTTGACCACGTATTTTATAAATTCTGTTTTGTAAACTTTGTATGATTTCCATTTGCTTAAATTTTAAGTAGGGAAAGTAGAAGAATAAATTAATTACTAAAAATAAAGTTATCCATTCGGAAATTTTCTCAATGTTAATTAGTTTAATAATTAATTTCTTCCTCTACACTTTTAAAAATATAATTTAGAAAACTTTCAAATCCGAATTCATCAAATCTATTGTTTACATTGATTAGCTTCACTAAAAATTAATTATAAACATTTTTAAATGAAAACACTAATTATTGGAGACCTTCATGGCCGAAGCATTTGGAAAGATATTATTACACAACATAATAATATAGAACGCATTATATTTTTAGGAGATTACTTTGATAGTTTTGATATTTCTGCCGCGGAGCAAATTCATAATTTTAAAGAAATTATTAAATTAAAAGAATCGTGTACTTATGAAATTATTTTATTAATAGGCAACCATGATCATCATTATTTGAAAGAAGTAGGTAATACCGGAACCTCGGGGTATCAACATAATAATGCTTTAGAAATTATTACAATCATTGAGCAATATAAAAAATATTTACAAGTTGCCTATAAATTTGAAAATATACTTTGTACACACGCTGGCGTGGGAAAAGTGTTTTTAGATTATGTTTTTGGAAAACAGGGCTGGTCCATTGAAAATATAGATACTGAACTAAATGCATTATTTAAAATACAACCCAGGGCATTTATTTTTTCCGGATTTAATCCAAATGGTGATGATATCGGCCAAACGCCCTTGTGGATTCGTCCAAAAAGTTTAAAGATGGATTCGGTTGATTTTAAAAAGAAACTGATCCAGGTGGTGGGCCATACACAGATGATACAAATTCCCTCAACCGCTTCAACGGACGGTAGATATTATTTTATAGATACATTAGGTACGAGTAAAGAGTATTTGGTTGTAACAGCCGGAAAAATTGATTTATTTGCCCTTACGAAACACCATACAGTGTTGCCAAGGTAGGTTGCTGATATTTTTTTCAAATATAAATCCTGCTGCTTTAAACTCACGCACGGCTTGTTGTTCACTCATTTTGTGAATGGTTTTAATAGGCACCATTGCATCTTCAGTTCTAAATTCTACCAGGACCAATTTACCACCTGGCTTAAGCGCTTCTAACATGGCCAAGCCCATTTCATAGGGGTATGAAAATTCATGGTACACATCTACTAGCAACATTAAGTCAATACTATTTGCGGGTAGCCCAACTGTTTGTTCCGTACTTAAAACGGGCACCACATTTTTTGTTTTTTCTGCTTTAATACGATCCTTCAAAAAGGCAATCATTTCTAGCTCCACATCTACCGCATACACTTTTCCGTTACCCACCATTTTTGATAATAAGGAACTGTGGTAACCGCTACCAGCGCCAATATCCGCAATCATCATTCCAGGTTGTACGTTCAAATTTTTTAATAGCAAACTTGTATTTTCTTCTTTGTCCCTTTCCTCCCGCTCAAGCCATTCAATACCATAGTGACTCATTACCTGCGCAATTTGTCGCCCCATATACCATTTATCAATTCCATTCGCATCGCCAGACTTAAGGATATATTTTCCTTGTGCATTTCCCAATAATGAAAAACACAAAGCAATAACTACAAAAATAAAATTTGAATATTTTTTCATAATCTTTTTGTTGTGTGTACGGGCGTAACGATAATTAAATAATTTCTATCGTCACAAGAATTTACTTATGTAAAAAATTTATTAGGAAGGATTTACTAAAAACGAAGGAAGCTCCTCAACTTTTGAACAACACACCTGATCCATCACTTGCTTCAACTGAACTTTTAAACTTGAAATAAGATGATCGCCACCTTCGTCGCCCAGTGCAGCAACTGCGTACATAAAGCTTCTGCCTAAAAATGCAAATTCAGCACCCGATGCAATAGTTCTAGCGATATCTGGACCTGTTCGTATACCACTATCCATCATGATTTTTATTTGCCCTTTATATTTTTCTACGATTGGATGTAATGTTTTGATAGTGGATTGGCCCGCATCTAATTGTCTACCGCCATGATTGGATACGATAATACCATCCAATCCTAATTTTATTGCCATCTCTGTATCTTCTTCAGATGCAATTCCCTTAATTACTAATTTTCCTTTCCATTGATCTCGGATAGCAGCAATTTTTTCTTCATTTAATCTACCCGAAAAAGTTTTATTCATAAACTGCCCCAACTGTTTCATATTTAAATCCTTGGGCATATAAGGTTTCATCGTTTGAAATGACGGTTGACCATGATACAAAGTTTTCAGCGCCCACTCCGGCCTTCCCATGATTTGCAATATATTTTTTAGTGTCATGCGCGGCGGCATTGCCAAACCATTTCTAATATCTCTTGGACGATATCCAAAAGTAGGGACATCGCTTAAAATAACTAATACAGGACAAGCAACATCTTGCAATCGTTTTATTATTTTATCTCTAATCTCATTTTCAGCAGGATGATATAGTTGAAACCAAGCGCGCCCTTCGGTTAGTGAACTTATTTTTTCAATATTGCTGGTGGAAACCGTACTTAATATAAAAGGGATATTGTGCTTGCATGCTGCCTTCGCTAAAATTTCAGGGGCATTGGGCCAAACCAAACCCTGTAAACCGATGGGTGAAATTCCGAATGGCGCATCATACACATGTCCAAATAAGTTAGTGTCTAATTTGGCTTCAATATACTTTCTTAAATAATACGGCTTTAATTCTACCGCTCTTAATTCCTGGGTATTCTTGTATAAATTAATATCCTCATTACATCCGCCATCAAGATATTCAAAAGCAAATTTTGGAATTTTTGATTTTGCTTTTTTTATTAAATCATCAATACCTGGATAGTTATAATTATAAGAAAGAGACATGTGTTATTGTTTTACAACAGCTCTTACGCCCGTATTTCCGCCACCATTTAATGTCATATCATGCGGCTTATTTACTTTCCAACCACCTCTTGTGAAATCAGGAACATCAATTGATTTTGATCTTTGGCCCACAGAGCTACCACTCAATGGGAATACAGAACTCCATGCTGCAGCATCATATACATCCTGATCCAATGGTAAACCATTGCGTAAACAATCAATCAATCTCCAGTCCATGATAAAATCCATTCCGCCATGACCTCCAATATTTTTAGCAATCTCTCCGATATGTTTTACAATCGGTGGTGTATATTTCTCTCTCATGCCGTTCAACTCTTCTTCTTTCATCCAAGCGTGTCCAATTGCAATGCGCTCGGGACCAGGATATTTTTGTGCTACGCCCTTGGTACCACTCACCAAATGGATTCTTGAATAAGGACGCGGAGAAGATACATCGTGTTGCACCATTAAAGTTTTACCTAGATCGGTTCTAATAATAGTCGTGTTCATATTTCCACGATATGTTTTTCCTGTGTATTCTTTGAAAAAATCATCCGTTGCTGCCATTTCGTTTGCTAAGTTGCCCAATGAAAAATCATTGGTGCTCATACTTACAAGATGATCAAATTTATCTCCACGATTTATATTCATGCATTGTGCAATCGGACCCAATCCATGTGTAGGATATAAATTTCCATTGTTTTGGATATTTTCTTTTAATCTCCACATATCCGCATAAGCAGTCTTATTAAATAAATATTCATGGCTTAAGTCGTGTAAGTATCCACCCTCAGCATGTAAAATTTCTCCAAACAATCCGTTACGTGCCATATTAAGTGTGAGCAATTCAAAAAAGTCATAGCAACAATTTTCAAGCATCATCATGTGCTTGCGTGTTTTTTCTGAAGTTTCCACCAGCTCCCAACATTGATCAATCGTTTTTGCAGCAGGTACTTCAGAAGCAGCATGCTTACCGTTTTTCATCGCATACACAGAAATCGGTGTGTGTAACGACCATGGGGTAGTTACATAAACTAAATCAATATCATTGGATTCGCAAACCGCTTTCCAGCCCTCAGCGCCTGAATATGCCTTTGCTTTAGGTAAACCTTTTTTTGTAAGAATACTTTGTGCTTTTTCTACGCGATCAGGATATTTATCGCATAAAGCTTTTATTTCAACACCATCTATATAACTTAATCTGTCAACCGCACCTGGTCCACGATTACCCAATCCAATAACAGCAACACGCACCGTTGGTAATTTGGGTGCTGCATAACCACACATATTAAATGCAGCAGGAGCAGTGGTTGTACTTTTTACATGACTAGCTGCAAATCCTTTTTCTGGAATCGCTGAAATTATTGCACCAGAACCCAGGGCAATATTGCGAAGAAACGAGCGTCTATTTGTACTCATTGTATTTGTATTGAAGGTGAATATTAAAGATAAGGAAAACAAGGATTATAAATTATTTTAGATCGCTCATTTTTACGAGCGCTTTTGGCTCCTCCTGTAATAAGTTTACTATATTAGTATTTCAACAATGATAATAATGCTATGAAACGCAGAAACTTTATTGGATTAAGTAGCACTTTAGGCTTAATGGCCGGTGTTTTGCCAGGTGTTGCAATTGGGGAAACGAAACAAGTAGAACAAAAGGGGAAGCGCTATCAAAATGGCGCAAGTCCATGGCCTATATGTTTGGATACTGCCACCATTCGGCCCGCCTCACTTAGGGATAAAGTAAGAATTGCTGCAGAAGCCGGTTTTGACGGTCTTGAACCTTGGGATAGTGAATTAGAAGAATTTGAAAAAAACGGGGGCAATTTAAAAGCGCTGGGTGCAGAAATTAAAAAGCTAGGTCTTAAAGTGCCAAGCGTGATTGGCCTTTGGAATGCAATACCCGGAACCATGCCCGAGTTTGAAGCCTCGCTGAAAGAAACGCGCCGACGTATGCGTATGGCCCATGATATTGGTGCTGAACATATTCAAACCATACCGAATACACTACCTGAGAATTATAATCAAAAATGGGTGGCAGATAGGTATCGTGATATCATTGAAATTGGCATGAAAGAATTTAATATTAAACCTGCATTGGTTTTTGTAAAATATTTTACCATCAAAACTTTAGGTCAAGCGGTTGGTATAGCGATGGATGCAAATCATCCAAACGCGCTAGTTATACCCGATGTGTATCATATGTATATTAGTGATGGTGGTTTTGAAGGATTAAAAATGTTAAAGGGAGATGCTATTGCCATTTTTCAATTCAATGATGCGCCCAACACGCCTGCGTTTAAAGATTTAAGAGATGAACACCGTGTTTATCCTGGTGATGGGATATTACCACTTGCTTCTATATTTAAAGATTTAAAAGCAACAGGATACAAAGGATTTATTTCACTCGAAATGTATAATCCAAATTATTATAAAGAAGATTTATTACAAGTGGCTAAAACCGGATTAAGAAAAACTTTAGAAGTACTTAAAAAAGCGGGCGTGTAAAATTTGAAATAAATTTATTTTCGATAAGCTTTATACGAGAATATCATTGATCACTTTTCCAGAAACATCTGTGAGTCGGAATCGTCTTCCTTGGTATTTGTAAATTAATTGTTCGTGGTTGATGCCCATAATATGTAATAATGTTGCATGAAAATCGTGCACGTGCACGGGGTCCTTTACGATGTTGTAACTAAAATCATCAGTTTGTCCGTAAGTCATGCCAGGCTTGACGCCTGCGCCTGCCATCCACATAGTAAAACAACGTGGATGATGGTCTCTGCCATAATTATCTTTTTCTAATTTACCTTGGGAATAAGCAGTACGACCAAACTCGCCGCCCCATATTACTAAAGTATCATCAAGCATTCCTCTTCTTTTTAAATCCATGATTAATGCGGCTGATGCTTGATCGGTTTGCTTACATTGTTGTTTCATTCCTTGTGGGAGTGATCCATGATGATCCCATCCCTGATGATATAGTTGTACAAAGCGAACATCTTTTTCTAAAAGTTTGCGCGCTAATAAACAATTGGCTGCGAAAGTTCCTTTTTCTCTACTATCTGGTCCGTATAATTCAAATACTTCATCTGACTCATTCGATGTATCCATCACATCAGGTACAGAAGTTTGCATTCTAAAAGCTAATTCGTATTGTGACATACGCGCATCTACTTCGGCATCACCCCACACTTCATTTTGTAAATTATTGAGCTGTCCCAAATAATCCAACATTTCTTTTCGGTCCTTTCCATCATAGCCCTCAGGATTATTTAAAAATAATACAGGATCATTGCCTGATCTAAATTGTACACCTTGGTGTTGTGAAGGTAAAAATCCATTCCCCCATAATCTTGCATACAAGGGTTGATCGCGCGATGCATTTTTTGAAACCAATACGATGAAAGCGGGTAAATTTTTATTTTCTGATCCTAATCCATAACTCAGCCAGGATCCAATAGATGGCCGACCAGGAAGTTGATGTCCAGTTTGAAAAAAGGTGAGTGCTGGATCATGATTAATTTGCTCTGTAAACATGGATTTGATAATACACAATTCATCTACCACTTGCGCGGTGTAAGGTAATAAATCGCTTACCCAGGTATTGCTTTTTCCATATTGTTTAAAATCCGCAAAGGAAGATGCAATAGGAAGTAAAGCTTGACTGGCACTCATTCCTGTTAGGCGTTGCCCATTACGAACAGAATCAGGCAGACCCTGTCCTTGCATTTTTATTAAACCGGGTTTGTAATCAAAGGTTTCAAATTGTGAAGGGCCACCACTCATAAATAAATACACCACGCGTTTTGCTTTAGGCGCGATGGTCGGTAGCGCGTCTAATATTTGTTGTTCAAATGTTTTTGTTGAAATACTACTACTTAATAAAGTACCCAATGCCATCGCGCCCATACCGCCTGCCGTACTTTTCAAAAAATTTCGACGTTCAATTTTTTTATTGATTGCATCAAATTCTTGATTATATATGTTAAAATCATTTTTCTTTCCCATAAAATTACCTTTTAGTAATGGTTGCATCAGAATTTAATATAGTGCTTGCGACTACGCTATTCGCAGCTACCCAATAGGGATCCAATGTTTTATTAATTTTATATAAACCTGCATTTATCCATCCTTTTATTTTATTAGGGTTGGCTTTAAACTTAATGTATTCAGATTGTTGCATTGCACTTAATAATGCGATTTGTTTTGAAGTAGGTGCAATACCTGTTAGTTGTCTATAAGCCAACCCAATAGCTGCTGTGGTATTTTGTTGTTTGGTGATGCTTTCCCCAATCACTTTCGCCGCTTCAATAAAAGTAGGGTCATTTAAAGTGACCAATGCTTGTAAAGGTGTATTGGTGGATTGCCTGCGCACCACACAGGAAGCCCTGGAGGGCCCA
>CAIWBA010000322.1 GCA_903910765.1 uncultured Bacteroidota bacterium | reverse complement strand
AATTAGAAATATTGCTAATGCAAAGAAATTTGAAGCATGTGATGACACATAACCATACAATCCACCAGGGCCAGCTTTACTAAGATGTATCATTGATTTTAAATTTATTTCATGAGACGGTCTTAATGTTTTCATTAAATATTTAAAAAATGTTGATACTTTATCGCTTATGATTATCATTAAAATAGCTGACAATATAAAGATCCAACTTTTCTTATCATAAACTTTATAGAGTATAAATATGATAAAAAGGTACAACGGTATCCATATTTCAGTACTACTCATCTGGTACATAATTTCATCTAAAAATGAATTATGATGACTATTGATGTAAAATAAAATTTTTAAATTGGTTGTGTTAATTATATTATCCATCAAATTCTTGTTTATTAACTAAAACTAATTGTATAGAATTATTTGTATATTATCTAAGTATTATGAATATGTTATTTTCTATACATAATACATACTCAAATGTCTTAATAAATTAATATCTTGTTAATATTCTATTAATAATCATTAACTATTTTACATAAAATATTAATTTATGCCAGTATTTAATGATTTAAAATTAGACACAAAGTATCTTATCAATGAATTTGATGGGGACGTTACCTTATTGGTTGAGCCAATAATGAAAACTGATTTGTGTATTTTAATATCAATACATGAAGATGTAGAAACCTATGTATGGAAAAAACTAAACGATGATATTTTTGATATTGTTGAGGAATTAACTGAAGAAAAATCAGAGGAATACGATGCTTTATTTGAAGAAGAGTCTGAAATTGAACCATAATCGATTATTTTAAATCTATTGAAATAACGCTCGTCAAATATTTTGATACTAGACATCAATCTCTGTGTGAGGAATATACCCCCTGAATTCGGTCAAAATCGGTCGTTTTCCGTTTTATCAAAACATAACTCACTACAAATCAACGCTTTCGTTTTCTCAAAAAATCTTCAGTAAACCTGATATCAAATGCTATTAATTAATTGTAAACACATTTTTATTGACTATAGAGTTTTTTCTAAATTGTAATAGATGGAAAATATAATAGCATCAATAAATGGTTTGAAAAAAAATAAAGGCTACCATTTTTAAATAGTAGCCTTTATTGATTAATTTTTCTTCTCCACCTTATAATGGCTTTTCCTTATTTCATCTTCATCATCCATATCCGGACCTTTTAAGACTTTTCTCCAATCTATGTCTCTATTGTAGCGCTTCATCGCATTGGTAGAATTAAATATTTCTTTGGATGGAAACACTAAACTATAAGGTTGGTAATTAGGTTTATCAGTAAAAAAGTCATCTAATAAACTTGCAGTAGCATCATATTGATTTACATAAGGAACATCTAAAATATTATAAATCACTTTTAATATGGAACCAAAATTGGCATGTGTATTGGAGGTGTAATTTCTTTTTACATAGGGCCCCGCCATCATTAATAAACTTCTATGTGCATCGATATGATCCACCCCACCTTGAGGGTCATCTTCTGTTATAATGACTAACATGTTTTTCCAATAGGGTGTTCTTGATAAAAAATGCAATATTCTTCCCACAGCTAAATCATTGTCTGCAACATAGGATTCATGATAGGGATAGCCATCTTTTGGTCTAGGATCTGCAGTATGGTCATTAGGTACTTGCATGGTGATAAGACTAGGCAATGGCTTATTCTTGTTTAACCATAATTTTTTAAACTCAGATTCAAATTGATTCATTCTAAATTGATCGGGAATATTACAATTAAATCCTGCATAATTACGACTTGTATTTTTCCATAGATTTTTTTGCATTGGTACCATAACAGCATGTCCACTGCCTGTTGCTGTATCATTCCATTCTTCTCTATTATGAGCAGTTTCATTGGCCTCACCAAAATTATAATAGGAAACATTTTTTCTTTCTAAAGCCTCCCATAGCCCCCCTTTTTCTGCATAATCTTCGGGATCTATACTTCCAGATGTTCCTGGAAACCTTCTTCCTGAAGCTTTGGAAAATAATTTAGCTGTTTTATCTACACTTGAATTAGTTTCTACCCATTCGTTAGGAATCACACCCATCATCCAATGATGTCCATGTATGGAAGCATCTCCATCACAGTAAAAATTATCTGAATAAGAAAACTCTTGAGCTACTTTAATATGATTGGGAGCGATATCAAAACCAGGCGAATTTTTATTTTGAAACGCCATTCTTACATGATTGCCATATCTGGATAAGCTGGAATCTCCTTTTCCAGTTTTCAATTGTCCTAATACCTCATCATAAGTTCTGTTTTCTTTCGTGATATATACCACATATTTAATAGGGCTTTTACGAATGCCAGCTTTTATAGGTAATGGATTTTTTACATCATCTACTTTAGTTATAGTTTTAAAAGTATTATTTAAACTTATTTTACTATAATTTTTTAATTCATTTAAGGTAGGAACTTGAATTTTTTGAAAAGTTCCTAATTGTATATCTCCAATGTAAGTTCCTTGATCGGGTCTCTTAAATCCAACACCACCATTGGGCCCAGCTCCATAACCTCTACAAGAAATAACATATAAATCCTTCTCATCAGTGCTTAATTTTACTTTAGAAGTACCCCATCCACAAGGAATAAAACCAGTTGTTTTTCTTTGTTCAAGATCTATCACTGCTACTGCATTAAAACCTAATAATGCAACATATAAAGTTTTTTCATTTTTACTCATTGTAATTCCAAAGGGAAGATACCCTCTATAACTGTCAATAGAAGCGTCTAATGTAATAGGTATAGCACCTACAATTTTATGATTTTTATAATCGATTATTGAAATATTATCATTGGTTGCATTAGACACATAAGCGAATTGACTTCCTATTGCAATTGAATTAGGACTGGCTCCTCCTACTACTTCTGCACCTTCTATCATTTCACCAATTTGGTATCCCGTTTTAAACTTATCTACTACTGTATTTGTATTTAAATCTATACTAAATACGCTCATCGCTTCTGGTGATAAAGGATCTCCTACCCCTGGTATAATTCTTCCATTATATGTAGTTCCTTTAATAGACTCTTTGGTGTTATTGCCATATGGATGCCATGGCATCAACATGGTATCATAGTTTTCTTTCGTTATGTCTGGTATCATTGGATAATCATACATTCCCACATTAGCAACCATGACCATATCTTTATTAGGGCTAAGCGCAAGATTAAAGGGCTGTCTGCCAGTTTTAATTGAAGCTTTTAATTTTTTAGTTGCTAAATCAATTCTAACTAATCTAAAATTTCCTCTATCTAAAACCAATAATTCATTTTCTTTTTCATTGTAAATGATATCTGATGTAAAACTATCATCATATTCCAAACCATTTATGACACCATTTAATGAAATTGAATCAACCATTTTAAGTTGATTAATATCATAAACTATTACTGTGCCTGCATCTCCTGCACTTAAGTATACTAAATCATTATTAGACCCTGCAAAAGTGACTCCTAAAAAGGAACCTTTTTTTAAGGGGCTCACAATTTTTCTATCATAACTAGGAATTCTAGTCGCTTTTAAATTACCATTATTAATAATCGTAAAGACTCCATTATGTAGCGTTACTGTCTTGTTACCATCAGGAGAAACAGCTAATCCAAATGGATCATTTGTAATTTGAATGGTAGAACCTGCCGGTGTAATATATCTACCACTTGGTAAAACTGTATGGTTATTTTTATCAATTGTAGTATACTCATTTACTCCTGGAACTGATAAGTAACTAATATTCTTTTGAGCCAACAAAAAGCCAGTAAAAGGCATAAATAAAAAACATAATAAAATACGCTTCATTGTGTAAAATTTAGTTACACAATCTAAAGTTTCACTTTTACATGTAATGTGAACTTTTTATTAATTAATTTTTTAGCAGGAAGTAGTTAACATTTTCTTAATATCACGCTTAGTTCATCATTACGCATTTAATATGATATTTTTAATATCATAAATATTATCAATGATATAACTAGGATTTGCGGCCGCTAATTGTTCTTTGGTATGAGCGCCTGTTGTTATTCCAATACTAAATTTGCAATTGGCATTTTTCCCTTCCTCAATATCAATTACAGAATCCCCTACTTTAATAACAGTTTCGCCCTCTAAAATTTGAAGCGAATTCATTGCTAATAAAATCATATCAGGAGCTGGTCTATTTTTACCGACATCCGAGGCAGTTACTAATAAATCGTATTCTACGCCTTCATTCCAGTTAAGTTTTTTTAATAATGACATAGCTGTTTGTCTATTATATCCAGTATTTAAAACCACTTTAATTCCCAATTCTTTTAATTCTTTAAAAAGTCTTTCTGTATTTTTAATAGGGATGACTAGCAAGTTTTCGTAAGCAAGATCTAACTCTAACAAAAATGTTTTAAATATGGCATCTATTTCGGTTTCAGATACTGATTGGGGATGACAGTTCAATAAGATATCTCTAATAGCTTGTAATTTTTCTTTCCCCGCACCCCATATTAATACTTCTTCAAAACTAACTTGTATTGAATGCAACGAGATGGCTTTGTGAAGCGTATGATATACTACATTACCTTCATCCACTGTAGTACCCGCCATATCAAAAACGACTAATTTAATATTCATGATTTAATATTTAAAGTTACTTAATGGAGTTTTCTATATTTTTTACGAAATGTTCAACTGGAGCGGTTTTTAATTCAGGATCTTTGGCTAAGTCGTCCCACTTTCTTAATTCAATGGCGTCTTTATAAAAAGGGGTCTCTTCAAATTTTTTCATTTCAGTTTCATTCATTTTACCCCCCTGAAACTCTAAACTAATTTGAGAAGGTCTTGATAAAGATTCCCAATAGCCATCTACCGTACTACATAAATATCTTTTAGCAGCAACGTGCAATTTAACAGGCTCCACTACTCCAGGCTTAAAATAGTTTTCTAAAAATGTAGCACCCAATTCTTCGTGAACGTCATCAATTCCCTTGTCGCTCGCATCGTCTGGTAAATCATGTAATAAATGTCCTACATCATGCAATAATGCAGCTGTTATTAATTCATCAGAAGCATTATTTTCTGCAGCCAGATGTGCACATTGTAACGCATGCTCTAACTGTGTAACCTCTTCTCCGCCATACATGGAACCACCTTTATTTTCAAATAATGAAATTATTTTTTGTGAAATTACTTGTGTCATATATTAAATTTTATTTATTACTTCTTCTGCAAATCCAAATGACATTGTCATGCCGTGTCCTCCAATTCCATTTAAAATGTAAACACCAGGTTCTACTTCCAAGAATAACTCACTTGCATTGTTTGTCATAATAGGATAAACTCCATTCCAAGATTGTATCATTTTCCACTCTTCAATATGCATCATTTTTTTTAAATAAGAAAGAATCATCTCATTGATTTCTATTTTATCAAATGGTTCAAAATCCAATGCATATTCGTGAGAATCACCCACTGTTAATTCTCCTTTGTTATTTTGAGAAACCATCACATGAATACCGTATTTTAAAAATTCTGGAATTTCCTCCTCTATCTTTAATCTTAGTTTCGTTAAAGCCGATGATGCTCTAAAGCTTTTATAATGTAATAATGATAATCCACCACAAATGGATGCCCCAATATTATAATTAGGATCATTGTGTTGGAATCTCATCATTTGCAACTTGGTTTTAATGATAGGTTGTGTTTTATATACCTCTGGATATAAAGTTTCAAAATCTGCACCACTACATATACAAATTAAATCTGCTTCATATTCTTTATTGGCTGAAGTGATCCTATTTTTTCTAACATTTGTCACTGCAGAACCCCAATGAAATTGAATATTGTATTTATTGTTTAAATAATCTGGTAAATTTTTAATTCCTTCCCTTGGATCAATAATTACTTCATCTTCGCTTCTTAAAGCGCCCAATAACTCATTTGCGTTAATACCATTATAATTTGATGTAATATATTTTTTATCTACGACAGAAACAGGCCTTCCTTTTTCTTTAAATAAGCTATAAATATCTTCTACCACGTCCATTTCTTCTTTACAATAGGCTAAGTGTAAACTACCACATTCATTGAATGGTATATTCATTTCATGCAAATAATCTAGCCAAATTTCCTTGGAACGCAATGCTCTATTATATAATGCTCCTTCGGGTTGTCCAACAGGCCAAAGCATCCCAAAGTTTCTAACGCTAGCCCCCAATGCAAATTGAGATTTATCAAAAACTTCAACTTGAAACCCCTTTTCTACTAGTGCTTTTGCAGTCGCAAGTCCAACAATTCCAGCTCCAACAACTATCGCCTTAGTCTTACTCATTCTATTTGTAATTTATTTAATTTGGTAAAATATATAAAATTGAAAATTGAAAATATTATGATAATAATGGAAGTGACAAATGCACTGTAAATAAAAAAGTTTACCCAGCTATATTGAATACTATTAAAATTTTTAAACAATAAAACTAAAGTACTACCAAAATAACCTGCAGCATCAGCAACATGCATTAAAAATCCAATATTACTTTTTATTTTAAAATAAGCAATCCATCTTTCAAAAAATAAAGCATGAAATGCGATATATGGAAGATACATTGAAAAACCTACCACTATCATCCATAAGGTGGCAGTGATGAAATGATTATAAAAAAGAAAAGTGGATAATAATAATAAACTTCCTCCTATAAATACGATGTAAAAATTTGCAAAAAAGGCCTTCTTATTATTATTAATCAACATCATGGAACCAATTAAAATAATGACAAAAATGGCAATTGGAATTTCAGAAACGACTAACATGGTGGGTATATTATTCATTCCAATACTGTTCCAAAATTCCACTGCAAAATTATCTCTTAAGTCTCTGAAAATAGTTAAACAGACATAAATGGCTACTGAAAAAATAATGCCAGGTGCAAAGCTTTTGAAAAAGGCTTTTCTTTCTTTTTTCTGCATAGGTATACGCTCAGTTCTAAATTCCTTGTCTTCCTCTGTAGGTTCTGATAAAGAATTTAATAAATAGATACCCAATATTAAAAGGGGTAGAAAAATCAATCCAGTCATAAACGGCATCCATATTTCAGACACTTTTAAATTTACTAAAAGATAACTGCCTACTCCTTTGACAATACCTGATGATATTATGAAACTAGAAGCCATGGCAGCTCCCAATAATTCAGTATCCCTTCTACCCTCAATATAACTAAATACGACTCCCCATATCATACCTAATGGTAAACCATTAAGAAACATAAAAGGTAGATTATAGGGTATAGGAACAATGGCAAAACAAAATAATGACAACCAAGCGCTTGCCATTAATAAAATTAAAGTGATTGTTCTTTTTTTTGCAGTTAATTCCGATATTATTTTAATTCCAAAGTATTTTGAAATGGTATATCCTATTAATTGTGTAATAATTAATAGGATTTTATAATCTACACCCCAAAGTGTTTGATTTTGAAATCGTGCTGCAGTAAAAGGTTTTCTAAATGCATACATACTCAGGTAAGTGATGAATACAGCAATACATGCACGTATTATAAAATGAATGTCTTTTTTATTTAATGTAGCGTTCATTTTATATCAATTGAGACCCTAAACGGATTGTTTTTAATTGCATATTGAAATGCTAAATCGGTATCATCCAACTCAAACCCTCTTTTTATTAATTTTGTAAACGGAAAAGAGTTATAATATTCCTCCATAAATTGAGTGGCTTTTATAAAGTCTTCATTATTATAATTATGTAAACCTTTTATCGTCAAAATATTTCTAATAATATATTCCGCATTGATGGCAATAGGAGGTTGTGCAAATACAGCACCAATTAATATGAGAGCACCGCCAATATGTAATAGCTTAATGCTATCTTCAATTGCTTTATTGGCCCCACTAAACTCAAATACAATATCTACTTTTGGTATATTAGCATCATTTGAAAGAAATATTTGAGTGACTCCAAATTCCTTAGATATTTCTAATCTCTCTAAATTTTCATCTATTGCAATAATTTCATTTGCCCCTAAAGAGGACGTCATAGCACAAGCTATAATTCCAAGCATCCCTGTCCCGTAAATAATAATATTTTTATTTTTTAAATCGCCTGCAACTCTTATAGCACCTGCCACTGTGGCAACGCTACAGTTTATAAGGCTCGCCAATTCGTTAGGTAGTTCATTCTTTAATATGACAATGGGAGTGTTTTTTCTTAAAATAATATATTCACTCAATCCTCCATGAAAATGATTGTTTTCTGTAATTTTCTCATGCCCATATTTAAATAAGTCACTCCCTTTTTGAGGAATTCCTTTTTTTGCTAATTCATCTTCTGGTGAACTGGCATAAATGGCCCATGTCACTTTATCTCCTTTCTTAAATTGATTTCCTATTAAATCATGTGTGGGAGCAAGAGGCCCAAAATGATCAATCACTCCCACTATTTCATGTCCTAATATGGTTGGATTTTTTTCAATTCTTTTACCTAGATAAGTGTGAATATCACTACGACATAAACTGGTGCATAAAATTTTAACTAGTATCTCACCCTCTTTTAAGGCTGGTACATTATCTGTTTGAATTGAAATATGTTGGGTAGAATTATCGTAAGAAGCAAATTTTGACACACTATGCAATTAAGTTTTAAAAGTAAATATTAGAGTTATTCCTTTTAACAAATTGCAAAACATAACTATTTAGTAATATATAGTAGAACTATAATTTTTGAAAAAAATTCATTTTTTGATCCAAAGAATTAATCCATATTTCTGGTAAACTTTAGATGGGATTGCTTAAATCCGGAGCTAATGTAAAAATCATGCGTTTTTTTCCTTTTATTCTGTGCTGTGACTTCCAAAGATTCAATTTTTTTAGTTTTTAGCTTTTCAACTACTTTATTTATTAATAATGTACCCACTCCTTGCTGTCTATATTTCTTGTTTACATAAAGTTCTTGTATTTCAGCTACTCTTTTTTCATGATGTAATAAATTTTGAATATGACAGCTAATAAATCCAATAATATTTTCATTATTATATTCTGCAACTAAATAAAGTATATTATTACTTAAAATATTAGCATTAAATATTTTTTTAAATTCATTCATATTCAATGCTTTATTTTCTAAATCACAAATTTGTTCATATACAGTTAACATATCTTTTTTTACTGCAAGTCTAATAGATATATTTTCTGATTTCATTTTCTAAATTTTGTTTTTTAATTAATGTTATGAAATTATAATTTTTATATTACCTAAAAATTAATTTCTTGCTAATTGTATACACATAACATTAGCGTAATATTATTCATGTTAAAATTGCACAAAATTTAACAATATGCAAGCATTATTCAAGAAAGTATTAATAGGCTTTATGCTATTGACTTTCTTTATTACAAACGTCTTTTCACAAGACACAAGAGTTATAACGGGAAAAATTCAAACAACCACTGGCCAAGGAATTGCTGGTGCAGTTGTAAAGGCAATGCCTTCCAAAAAAACAGTACAAACTGACAGTCTTGGTAATTTTAAAATTATCATAACAAATGGCGATAAAACAGTTGAAGTTTCTTCATTAGGTTTTTTAGAGCAGAGTTACACATTGCGTAACGAATCTAATTTCTATTTAGCTTTACAAGAAGATACTAAAGCCTTAACAGATGTAGTAGTAACTGCATATGGTATTAAAAGAGAAACAAAGAAAATTGGATATTCAATACAAGAAGTGAAAGGAAGTGATTTAGTAAAAGCAAGAGATGCTAACCCTATCAATTCTTTAGCAGGTAAGGTGGCAGGTTTAACGGTTGGTGCAAGTGCTGAAATGCTAGGTCGTCCTGAATTAGTATTACGTGGCTCTAAAGATTTGTTGTTTGTGGTGGATGGTGTTCCAGTAAATACTGATACTTGGAATATTTCACCTGATGATATTGAAACTTATACAGTTTTAAAAGGAACCAATGCTTCTGCCTTATATGGATTCAGAGGTTTGAATGGTGCTATTGTAATTACCACTAAAAGAGGTACTAAGGATAGAAAAGGTTGGCAAGTTGATTTTAACTCAAGTACTATGACTGAAAGTGGTTTTTTAGCATTACCACAATCTCAAGCAGAATATGGACGTGGTACGAATTATATTTATTCTTATGGGGATCAATTATATGATAATAAACAACGTTTACCAGAATGGGGCCCACGTTTTGAAGGACAAATGATAAAGCAATATAATAGCCCTTATGATTTAGTAACTGGTATCAGAACTGCAACTCCATGGACTGCAAAGGGAAAAGATAACTTTGAAAATTTTATGCAATCAGGGTTGATTAATACAAATAATATTTCAATGTCGGGTGCAACTGATAAATCTGATATTAGAATTTCTATTTCTAATATGAATCAAAAAGGGATGGCACCTAACACAAAGTTGAATTCTTATACTTTGGCTGTAAATGGCGGCTACAATATTTCTAAAAAATTCAGATTAGAAGCAAGTTTAAATTTAAATAAGCAATACTCTCCTAATATTCCTGATGTAAACTACGGACCTAACTCTTACATTTATATGTTTAAAGTGTATGGTGCTGCAGATTATGATGTTAGAGATTTAGAAGATATTTATAAAGGGCCACAAGGGGTACAAAACTTAATGCCTTATGCACAAGAATATGGTCGTGAAAACAGTGCATGGTTTATGGCTAAAAAATGGTTGCGTTCTCATGATAAAACCGATATCAACGGTTATATCAAAGCCACTTATAAAGTAAACAACGATTTATCCTTAAACTTACGTTCTCAGCTTTCAACTTGGAATCAATTAAGAACAGAACAAGTTCCTTCAGGAGCAAACTTGAATACTTATACTCCTTGGTTTGTTTTCGGATGGTATGGTGATTATCATGAAGATAGCCGTCGTTTGACAGAAAACAATACTGATCTTACAGCGAACTATGAAAAGAAAATTGGGAAAATAGGGATTTCTGCTTTAGCAGGTGTTTCTGAAAGATCTTTTGCTTACAATTCTTTCTGGGGTACAACAAAGGCTTTAGCGGTTCCTAATTTATATGTAATGTCTAACTCTAAGGATGCGCCTTTATCTTATACTTGGAACTCAAGAATGCAAGTGTACAGTGCTTTCTACTCTGTAGATTTAACATTAAGCAAATATGCAACTTTATCACATACAGGTCGAGTAGATCAATTATCTACATTAGCTGATGGAAATAATACATTTTATTATCCTTCAGTTTCAATTAGCTCAGCTTTAAAGGATTACTTAAACCTACCTTCATTCATTTCATTTGCTAAAGTACGTGCTTCATTTGCAGATGTTAAAGGTGGGTTGACTCAAGCTACTATACCTTCAGCATTTACTGCCATTACTGGATCAAGTACGAATGGTGGTTTATTAGGTTATGGTTCAGATTTATATAGTTCTTATGATGGACCATCTTATGCGAACCAAAATGCATATGCATTCCAATCTTATTATAATGGAACTCCTTCTGTAGGTTATTCTAATACGATTGCAAACAGTACATTAAAGCCTTTTGATCGTACTTCTTATGAAGGTGGCATAGATTTAAAATTCGCAAAAAACAGATTAGGATTTGATTTCACATATTTCACAAGCTTTAATGGACCACAAATTTATGCTTTACCAGTAGCATCCTCAACAGGGTATGCTGCACAAAACGTAAATGGCATTACTTCCAAGAAAGCTGGTTTTGAAATTACTTTATCAGGTACACCAATTAAATCAGCTAAGTTTAATTGGGATATCAATGCAACATATGCTACTTATCAAGAAACATTGGATGCCATTTATGGAACTGAAACAGGATTAACTTTAAATAACCATATTTTTAAAGTAGGAGATCGTTTAGATGCGATTTATAGTTCAGGATTTGTTCGTGATGCATCAAATAATATAGTTTGGTCAGGTGGTACTCCATTAAGAGCTCCTTCAGATATTACCAATAATAAATTTTTAGGATTTGCAAATCCTGATTACACTTTTGGACTTAGCAATAAGTTTTCATTCAAAAATATAAGTTTTGGCTTCCAGTTTGATGGTCGTATTGGCGGTTCAATATATGATGGTATTTACCATGATGGCATGAATGGAGGTACTTCACTTGAATCTGCTCAAGGTGCAATTGGTGCAGCGCGTTTAGCAGAATGGCAGTCAACAAATAATGGAACAAGTCCTATAGTTCCAAAGTATATTGGACCAGGTGTTAAAATTGTTTCTGGAACTCCAAAATTTGCAGGTGGAGCAATTACCAACTTATCTGAATTAACTTTTGCACCAAATGATGTGGCTGCTAAAGTGCAAACAATTGCAGGTGGTTCTGGTTATGGTGGCGTGGATGAATACTGGATGACTAGCCGTTCATTTGTAAAATTACGTGAAGTAAATATTGCTTATTCTTTACCAGCTAATATGTTAGCTAAATCTAAATACATCAAAGGAGCTACTTTTTCATTAGTAGGTAGAAACTTATTGTATTTCGCAGAAAGAATGGATCAAGACTTAGATCAGTTTGCAGCTGGTTTCAATGATTCAGATAGAAGTTTACAAAAAGGTGGTCCATTACAATCAGCAACTGCAAGAAGATTTGGATTTAACATTAATCTTAACTTCTAAAATTAACAATGTATAAAAGTAATTATATGAAAATCAAAATTAATAATATCATCTTAGGTTTAGTAGCTATAAGCTTTGGTATCACAGGTTGCCAGAAAGGGGACTTGTTATCTAACCCAAATGTCGCTGCGGAAAGTTCAACTATTCCATCTTCTTTAATATTAAATCACATTACTGCGAATCTAATGAAGGAAGAAGATCCAATTGTTTCTAACGTATGGAAGTGGAATCAAAATACAGTATCTAATTACACTTACTATTATGGTAACAACTCTTATAACTGGTCAACAAGTAGTACTACTTATGACAACATTAAGTATTGTTTAAAAATGGAAGAGCAAGCTTTCAACCAATATAAAAACAAGACGAATGTGTATTTTGCATTAAGCAAATTCTTTAAAGCATATTCTTATATTTGGTTAACACAAAGAGTGGGAGATATTCCAATGTCTCAATCAAATAGTGCAACTAACTTAGAACCTAAGTATGATACACAAAAAGATGTATATAAACAATCACTAGCATTATTAGATACTGCTAATTTGCAAATGGCAGCTTTAATTTCATCAGCTAATGCAAATACTAAAGTAGATGCGGGGGGTGATATTTTTGGTTTAACTTACGCTCAGTGGCAAAAAGCAATTAATACTTATAAATTAAGAGTGTTGATTTCTTTGAGCAAACGTGCAGATGACGCAGCAGATTTAAATATCAAATCTCAATTTTCGGCTATCGTAAACAACCCAACACAATATCCTATTATGACATCAAATAGTGATAATTTTGTTTACAAATACAACTCAGCTTATAACCAATATCCTCCACATAGATATGGTTATGCTCAATATAATAACTGTATTAATATTTCCAAAACTTGGTTAAATGCTACTGCACCAAATAAAGATCCAAGAGTTTTAGCATTATTGTCTCCAGGAGTATTAAGTATTGATGCGGCGAATCCAGTAGGTAGCTTCTCTAACTATGTTGGACAAGAGCAAGATTCAGCAATTTCTGCAATGAAATTCACTTATACTAGTACTTCTTATCTTGCAAGTCCTAATTATAATAGATACATGACTCCTTCTAATATTGGCGGTACTATTTCTGAGCCTTATATTTTATTCGGGTATAGTGAAATGTGTTTCAATATTGCAGAAGCTATCAACAGAGGTTGGGTAACCGGACAAACAGCTTCTAGTTGGTATACTAAGGGTATTCAAGCTTCTTTAGATTGGTATGGTATCAAGCAAGGCGGTACAATTGTTGTTAACAACAATGATGGAACAAAACCTAATTTAGGCACAGCTACATTTGATGTAAACACTTTCTTGTCCAATGTGACATATGCTGGCGATAATGCTACTGGTTTAACACAGATTTTAAATCAAAAATATGTTTCCTTCTTCTTGAATTCAGGATTCGAATCTTATTATCAATGGAGAAGAACAGGGGTGCCTACTTTCAAGGAAGGTGGAGTTGGTATAGGTACACCAACATTTAAAATTCCTTTAAGATGGCAATATCCAGTGGACGAAAATACTTATAATGCTACTAATAATAAATCTGCGTTAACATCACAATACGGTGGAACAGATGATTTATATGCTAAAATGTGGTTAATAAAATAATTTCGGTTTAGGATTTTGTAATTTGTTTGTTAAGTTAAAGTGGGAGGCAATTGCTTCCCACTTTTGTGCTTATTAAAAATTAAAATTTATATAATATCTGTATGAAAAAAAATATTTTATTCTTAACATTGGCATTTATTTCTATTTCATCCTTTTCACAAATTAAGGATAGTGCCACTCGTGAAATTAAATTGCAAGGCGCTGTGAATTTCAGAGACCTGGGAGGATATCAAACTGTAAATGGAAAGCAGGTAAAAAGAGGTGTCATATACCGAGCAGCAGCTTTAAACAATTTGACTCCAAATGATTTACAAAAAATTGATGACTTAGAAGTTAAATATTATTTTGATTTTAGGGGTCCTTTTGAGGTGGCTACTGCGCCAGATAAAATGACTAGTAATATTATCAGAATATCTCTACCATCGGGTAGCGAAAATATTGGCGACAGCAATTATCAAAAAAATTTGCAAAACATGTTAAAAACAGACTCTTTTATGAGTCATTTTTATACCGATTTAAGCCCCTTTAAGCTAAGATACCAACCATTATTTGATAGTTTATTAAATTTTAAGGGCAATCGTAATTTGGTTTTTCATTGCACTGCGGGTAAGGATAGAACAGGCATTGCTGCCGCATTAATTTTATATGCTTTAGGTGTTGATAAAGAAACCATTTATGATGACTATGAAGCAACCAATTATTACAGAAGAAACGAAAATATAAAAGCAGCATATGGAATGCAGCTTATGTACAAAGTAGATAAGCAAATAGCCACCAATATGTTAGACGCTAATAGAAATTATATAAAATCAACTTTTAATCAAATTGAAAAAGATTTTGGATCTATTGACAATTATCTATCTAAAATAATGGGTGTTAATGAACAAAAAATTAAGTTGTTAAGAAAATATTATACTAAATGACCTTACAAATTAATATAAGAAGTGTTCGTCTAGATGATTTTGATTTTATATTTGAAGCTTTACAGCAAATTCATTTAAATTTAGACAAAGATATATTTCTAGAAAATTTTAAAACCAAAACAAAAAATAAAAAATCTTGGATTTTTATTGCTGAAAATATTGGTTCTCAAAAATTAGGGTTCATAATTTGCGAGAATATGAATTTTATTCATTTTAAAAAAGAAGCCATTATTATTTCTAATTTTTATATTGCACCCAACTATAGAAAAATGAAAGTCGCAGATTTATTATATGAATTTGTTGAGGCAAAAGCAATTGATTATAATATTCATCAAATTTTAGTGATGTGCAATATTACGGCTACTACCACCCAAAATTTTTATACCAAACATAAATTCAAATTTGATAAAAAAACCTATCTAAAAATCTTATGAAACAAAAGCATTTAATTATTTTATTAGTTTTCATTTGTATACTAACAAAAGTGCATTCACAACAAGTTGACCCCAATTTAAAAACTAAAGGATATTTTAGTATAGTGCACCCTATCTTTACAACTGATGCAAATGGTGTAGTCTATAATTTTGATCATCAGTATACTGTTGCATTCCCAATGGGAATTAATATATTAAAAAGTAAAACAATAGCTTATAGTTTTGAATTTATACCTACTATCAAAACAGTTGATGGAATCTCTAAGCAAACTAATTTTACTTTCCATCCCGGTATCATTTTTAGAAGGCCCAATAACTTTAATTTTTTAACAAGAGCTGCATTTGAAACCTCTGGCAGATTTGGTTTTACTTTTGTTTTCAATAAAGTGTATTATAAGACCAATGATTATTCCTATTGGTTTTCCATTCCTGTTCCTTTTAGATTTGGTAATAATGCACCAGCATCCGCAGGATTAGGCTTGCAATTTGGAGTTACCTTTTAATATGTATTTTTACCCATGAAAAATATTTATATAATTTTATTCTTATTCTTTTTTATTAATACAAAAGGACAAGAATATACTACGCAAAACGCTCATTCTCATAATGATTATGAACAATCTTCTCCTTTTGAGCTGGCTTACAATGAAAAGTTTGGTTCTATTGAGGCTGACATTCATTTATACAATGGTATGATATTAGTAGGTCACGATTCTAAGGATTTAAAGAATGATCGAACTTTAGAAAATTTATATTTAAAACCTTTACAGGAGCACCATAACCCTTCTAGAAAATTACAGTTATTAATAGACGTTAAGACTGAATCTATTGCAACGATCAATGATCTCATTAAAATTTTAGAAAAATATCCGCTTATAATCAATGATACGAACTTAAAAATTGTATTAACTGGAAACTTACCTAATGAATCCAATTTTATAAACTATCCCAAATACATTTGGTTTGATGGAAGAGTTAATAAAACCTATACTCCTAAAGAATTATCCAAAATAGCCTTAATTAGCGAAGATTTTTTTAAAATCATTACATGGAATAAAAATTGGATGACAGATACCTCTTCTATTCGAAAAATTAATCTTGCCATTCAACAAACTCATTTCATAGGGAAGCCCATTCGATTTTGGGCAACACCTGACACTGAATCTACTTGGGAATTTTTAATTAAAATGAAAGTAGATTTTATTAACACTGATAAAATAACACTTTTATCTGATTTTTTAAGTAACAGAAATCAAAATCAAAAAACACTACCTTATAATAGAATTATTAAATCGGCTGGCACCGTTCTACGATATGGAAAATCAACTTTAGAAAATCATGCAATGGATATTTCTAACATGTCAGATAAAAATTTGGTAGTAGTCCAAGAACGTTATGGTTTTTTTATAGTCAATATTGAAGAAAATAAAATTATTGATCACTTTAGTTTTAGTGATTATCCTCAATATGCCAATTTCATGACTGTTTATTCAGGCCTCACTACAACTATGGTGAATGGGAAAGAGTATATCCTATTTTCTGCAGCCAATAGTAAAAATTCGGCTATTATGATAGTTGAATGGAATCATGGTATCTCCAAAATTGTTGATATTCCAATCAATGCTATTGCTCCAGCCAACAATGCATTACCCAACCAAATAGTGCTTAATAAAGAAAAAAACAATATTTATATATACACCGTATTAAATGGTAACAATGAATTATTAAAAATTGATTTAAATACAAAAAACATCGTTTGGCGAAAATCTACTGGAGTAGCGCCTTATGGTTTAGTCCTTGAATCTAATAAAATATGGGTGACCAATTGGGCTGGAAAGACAGTTACCGATTCTACTAAATCAACGGCAGGTGTTCCATGGGGCTTAGCTTATACCGACTCTCTTACGGGAGCAACCAACAACGGCACAGTATCTGTATTCGATTTAAATGGAGAGCGTTTAAATGAAATAAATGTTGGATTACATCCTAATGCTATTATATCTTCACCTGATCACTCAAAAGTATATGTGGCAAATGGTTCGAGTGATGAGATTAGTATTATTGACCCTATTAAAGAAAAGGTGACCTCTTCTATTAATGTCAATATTTTAGGAAAAAAATTACAAGGAAGCACTCCCAATGCATTATTGATATCTAATGATAATACAAAATTATATATTTCTAATGGTATTGATAATGCCGTTTTAGTGTATGATTTAAAGAACAAAAAAAGACTTGGATTAATTCCAACTGAAGCTTACCCCGCTGGCTTACTTATAAAAAATAACAAACTCATAGTAGCAAATTTAGAATCAGAGGGAGCCAATGTTATTGATGTTGTTAAAAAAGCAAGAGCAATACACAATCAATTAGCTTCTATAAGTATCATACCCTTACCCAATGCTAAAACATTAGAAGATTATACTTTAAATGTTATTTCACAAAATCTTTTAAATAGAACAGAACAATGGAATTTAAAACCAAGGGAAAATTCCAAACCTATGCCCATTCCTGAACGTGTTGGAGAGCCTTCTGTTTTTAAGCATGTAGTATATATAATTAAAGAAAATAAAACCTATGATCAAGTTTTTGGAGACATACCAACCGGAAATGGCGATAGCTCTTTATGTGTTTTTGGTAATAGAATCACACCTAATGAACATGCTTTAGCTAAACAATTTGGTTTAATGGATAATTATTATGCATCTGGTAAATCTTCAGCTGAGGGTCATCAATGGACAGATGCCGGAATGGTTTCAGATTATGTTGAAAAAAATGTAAGAGCTTGGTTTAGAAGTTATCCTCATCGTCAAGAAGATGCATTAGTATATAATAAAGCTGGTTTTATTTGGAATCATGCCTTAACCTATGGTAAATCTGTAAAAGTGTATGGGGAGGCTTGTGAAACCATCTATGATAAAAAATTAAAATGGCAGGACCTGTATTTGCAATATCAACAAAATACAAAACCTAATTGGACAAATAATACGACTATAGATAATTTATTGCCTTACATTCATCCAACTTATCCTGATTGTGATAACATCACTTTTAGTGATCAACAAAGAGCTTCTATTTTTATAGAAGATTGGAAAAAATTAGAATCAGCCAATAATTTACCTAATTTAATGGTTCTTTCTTTACCTAATGATCATACCACAGGGACCTCTCCTAATTATCCTACACCTAATGCAATGGTTGCTGATAATGATTTGGCTTTAGGTAGAATTGTAGATATGATAAGTAAAAGTAAATCTTGGGACTCCACCGTAATTTTTGTGACAGAAGATGATTCACAAGGCGGTTGGGATCACGTTTCAGCATATAGAACTATTGGACTTGCTATCAGTCCTTATTCTAATAATAAAGTGATCAGCACACAATACAATCAAGTTTCAATATTGCGAACAATCGAGCAAATTTTAGGATTACCACCAATGAATATTGTGGATGCAACAAGCCGCTTAATGACAGATTGCTTTACTACTAAACTTAATCCTGCGGTATATAATAAAGTGGAAGCTAATATACCTCTTGATCAAATGAATCCTTCTATAAAAGCATTAAAAGGGACTGCTAAAAAAATGGCTATAGCCTCTAAAAATGAATTATTTAACGAGGTGGATGGAGGTAAAGATGATTTAATGAATAGAGTTATTTGGTTTTATTCAAAAGGCAATAAGCCTTACCCTATAAACAGTACTAAAAACTGATTTTTAAATACATTAGTTTTTAAAATCCTCTAAAAAAATCCTAAAACAAAAAACTTGGCCCAAACTTTACCAGAACTTACCCCAAACAAAAAGGGTCTGTGAAAATGACTTCATAAACTCTTTATTATCAGAATTTTATGCTGTTGACGACCAGAAAATGATCCAGGGACCTCCTGATTATGATTCATTTTTTTTGATTTTAAGGAATTTCTCAAAGACGCCTACCAAACTGGTGAATTTTCTCAAGTCTCTCCACATTTGGTTAGAATGTAGTACAATGCTGGCTACATGAAAATCAAGGACTTACGTTAAATCGTGGGTCCTTTGTTGTGTGAGGAAAACATCACTTTTTTATCTTGAAACACTTGCTATCATTGGGTTTTACTGCGTGAGGAAATTAAACTTTTAATAATCGATTTGAATATGATTAAGATTATAAATTGTAGCAATATTTCTAATTACCTTTGCGATGATTTGAAATACACGATAGTCATATTATTATTCACTGCACTCTTGGCTCAGACCTTTTCAAGGTCTTTAGCAATGGCTGATTATTTAGTTAATTTAGAGACCTATAAGAAGAATTGTGTGAACAAGGCAAAACCCATGCTGCATTGTAATGGTAAGTGTCAGATGCTTAAAAAAATGAAAAAGCAGGAAGGCAGCAATGGTACAAATGCACCTGCGCCTAAATTCAATCAAATTGAAGTAGTGTTGTCTTCAAAATCTTTTTTTCCTTCTCTTAATGTTATCTCAACTCATGACATAACTTCTTTTTACACCTATAATGATGAATTTTCATCAAACTATTTAGGTTCAATATTCCATCCTCCAGGAGCTTAGTTTATCTTTTATCTTATTCCCTAACCAATGTCCTTAGTGCAATTATGCATTACTAGGGTCACTTGCGTATAGGGCTATCTTATTATTTAAATCTAAATCGGAATGAAAAAATCGATCTTATATATATTATGTATTCTTATTAGTAATGTTGCTATTTCTCAACAAGGAAAAAATATTTCAGGAAAAGTGTATGATGCATTCACAAAGGAAGCAATACAAGGTGCTGTTATTGCAGATGCTAAGAACAAAATTACCACCAAAGAAAACGGTAGTTTTTCTATAACAACAAATGAAACGAAAATAACGGTTACTGCAGTAGGGTATGAGCCTAAATTTATCTCGATTTCGTCCGAAAATTTAGCGGTAGCATTAAATCCTTCCCAAAATATTTTAGACCAGGTGGTGGTGACTGCAAATAAAACAAATGAAAAAAGAAGCGAAGCCCCAATTGCAATTACTACCATTAGCAAACAAACAATTGAAGATGCAAAAGCACAAAGAATTGATGCGGTACTGAATAAAGTGAGTGGTGTTTATATGGTGAATTTGGGCAATGAGCAACATCAAATGAGTATTCGCCAGCCAATGACTACAAGAAGCCTTTTCCTATATATGGAAGATGGCATTCCAATTAGAACAACGGGTGTTTACAATCACAATGCCTTATTGGAAATGAATTTGCCAGCTGCGAAAAGCATTGAAGTGGTAAAAGGACCATCATCTGCATTATATGGAGGGGAAGCAATAGGTGGCGCAGTGAATATCATTACACAGTCTGCACCTGCTTATACGGGAGGAAATGTAAGTGCCCAATTTAATAATACTGGCTACCAAAGAGCGGATGGCCAGATAGGAACTACTATTGGTAAATGGGGTGTTTTAGCAAGTGGATATTATGCTAAAAGAAAAGATGGCCCAGTAGAACATAGTGATTTTAATAAAACATCTATTTCATTAAGAACAGATTATAAAGCAAATGAAAAATTAACTTGGACAAACACTTTAGCATACATTGATTACTATAGTGAAATGACTGGGGCCTTAGATAGTTTAAAGTATTTTCAAAAGAATTTTAGCTCTTTGCAAACTTTTACATTTAGAAGCGTGTATGCTTTGAGGTATAAATCAATATTATCTCAACAATGGAGTAAAAAAAGCAATACAAGCATTTCGTTTTTATATAGAGACAATTCTATAAAACAAAACCCTTCTTATTCAATAGCTTCCACCACCAATAAAACTTTATTTAAAGGACAAATCAATGACAACTCCTTTAAAACAAATTCAATAATTGCGCAACATACTCAAAAGTTTGATTGGTTAAATGGAAAATTAATAGCAGGTGCCTCTTTGGACTTTAGTCCTCAAACCTATTATGCTAAATTTATTTCCATTAAAAAGGATACAGTATCCAACAAATATGTTAGCTATACGCAAAAGACACCGGATTCGTTGTTGAGTAATTATACTACTGATATTAGAAATACGGCTGTTTACTTAGATTATGAGATTAGTCCTTTTAAAGGATTTAAAGCAGTTGCTGCAATTCGTTATGACGCGTTTAATTATGACTTTAAGAATGCATTAAAATCTGGCGCCCCTTCAAGCGTAAGAACATTTGAAAGAGTAACTCCAAAATTAGGATTTACCTATAACTACAAAGGGATTGGTTTGTATAGTAATTATAGCGAGGGCTATGTGCCTCCTCAGATTACGGAGTTATTTAATTCAGTATTAGTCCCTTATTTAGATCCTCAAACCTTCAAGAATTATGAAATTGGTGGATGGGTTGCCATAGGGGGAAATAAATTGTATGCAGATTGGAGTATCTATAATTTACAAGGAACCAATGAAATTATATCTGTGAAATTGCCAGATGGTAGTTCTCAAAACCAAAATGCTGGTTCGACAGAACATATGGGAATTGAATACGGCATTAATTATAAGCCAAATACAGAGTGGTATTTTAGATTTAGTGGAACAAATGCTAAACACAAATACATTAATAATATTGTAAAAGGAGTAAATTATAATGGGAAAGAAATTAATGGAGCCCCTAAGTTCATTGCCAATGCAGAAATAGTGTATAAACCTGAATTTATAAAAGGTTTATTAGTAAGTGCAGAATGGCAACATCAAGACAAATACTTCATGGATGATTTAAATAAATACACATACGGCGGTTATGACATTGCGAATTTTAGAGTTTCCTATAAAATAGGTAAAGCTGAGGTGTGGGTTAATGCTTTGAACGCCTTGAATGAATATTATGCTGTTAGTGCAACTTCTGCCCCAGGAACTGCTGTTGGAGTGAATAATAGAACTTACAATATGGGAGACCCAAGAGAAATCACTTTGGGCTTGTCATATAAATTCGGAAAATAAAGTAAACATAAAAGATTATGATCAAGAAAAACATATACAAATGGCATCGCATCATTTCAATTGTAATTGCAATACCGGTGGTTTTATGGGCGGCAAGTGGTTTTATGCATCCTATTATGTCTAGTTTTAGACCTAAGGTTGCCACTCAGTTTCTAAGTGCTAAAGCAATAGACAGTAGCTATGAGAAAATAACATTAGAAAAAGCATTATCTATTAACAAGATTGATTCTTTTAAAAATGTAAGATTAATTCATATTGACACCAACTGGTTTTATCAAATACAACTTATAGGTAAAGATGAATTATTGTATTTGAGTGTTAAAAATGGCAAACTTCTAAAAAAAGGGGATTGGATTTATGCCCAATATTTAGCCAGGTATTTTTTAGAAGGAGAAGCAAAAAAAGACAGTTCAAAACAAGATGCTATAGCTACTGCTCCAATTGTAGAAACTCCAGTTGCTGATTGTTGTGACGCTGCCACTGTATGTGTTTTAAAGCCTAAAAAAGGAGCAATAGTTACAGATGTTCAGAAACTAACATCTTTTGATGATGAGTATAAAAATATAAACAGGGTGCTTCCAGTTTATAAAGTAGAATTTAAAAGAGAAGATGGCATAAGAGTCTATGTGGAAACAGGTCAAGATCGTTTTGCTTTTGCGGTAGATAATAGGCGAGCATTATTTTCTCGAATCTTTGTTATTATTCATACTTGGGAGTGGCTTAGTTTTTTAGGAGCAGGCCGTATCTATATTGAATTATTATTAGTTGGACTTGCCTTTATAACAAGTATTATGGGCTTGTATATCTTTTTTACCACCAAATCCAAAAATGTAAAAGGAAACGAATTGGTAGCTGCAAGAAGAAAACATCGTTATACCTCAGCTTCCATTTCATTATTCACTTTAATGTTTAGTTTTAGCGGGTTTTATCAAGCGACAACTAAATTTGATAAAGATACTAGAGATCAGTTTTTTGATAAAGCAGTATATCAAACTGCAAGTACACATTTTAATATAGATAGCATAACTAAATATGCTAATAAATCTGTCACAAATATATCTTTGGTAACTATGGATAGTAATCAATACTATCAAGTGTCAATAAAGAAAGCATCTGGATCTAAAGGCGGAGATAAAAAACCTAAGGATTTGATGAAAGAGATGAAAGTGCCAAAGCCGCAAATTGCTTATATCAATACATCTAATTACACAATTCTAAAAGATGGGGATCAAAAGTATGCACATTACTTAGCAAATACCTTTAGTGGGAATAGCGATAATGATGTAATAGCAGACTCGGTTATTACAAAATTTGAAGGGGAATATGGTTTTGTAAATAAACGTCTGCCAGTTTGGAAAGTGGCTTATGCAAAAAATAAAAATGAACGATTTTATGTTGAAACTACGAGTGGAAAGTTATCCGTTAGGGTAGACGATCATGACTACAATGCGGCTATGATTTTTAATTTCTTACATAAACACCATTTTATGGATTTTGCAGGAAAGGAGTGGAGGGATTTTAGCACTATGTTCTGGGCCATGGCTCAAATCATGTTAGTTGTCGTTGGCTTTATGGTGTATTTTAAATCAAGAAAAAAGAAATAATTAAATAAAACCTCTGCGTGAGGAAAACACCCCCTCAAATCGGTTAAAACGGTTGTTTTCCGTTTTGTGAAAACATAACCCCTTACAAATCAACGCCTACATTTTCTTAAAAAATCTTCATAACCCTGAGGTCCCGGGTTCAAATCCCGGTCTCGCTACATGTAAATCAAGGACTTACGTTAAATCGTGGGTCCTTTGTTGTTTCTGCGTGAGTTTTCGAAAAAAAAGAGACCTCTAGCAATAGGGGTCTCTTTTGTACTTTAATAAAAGTTTATATTATTTTGACTACGGACAAAAATTAACGTAAGAATATTATGGATTCATCATATTAAAACCAGCGGCAATAGTGTCATTATTTGTTTTTAACCTTCCTTCACTCATGCCAAAGGTTAATTCAAGTTTACCTTCTTTTAATTGTTCAAAGATGGATGCTATAAATTCACTCACTGGAGGATAGGCGTCATGTAATCCTTTGCCTCCTAAGTCGGTATTCAACGCAGGAGGAATCATTTCAATCACTTCAATATTAGCCTCTTTTAATTGGCGTCTTAATGACATTGTGAACGAACGCATAAATGCCTTAGTAGCACAATACACAGGTGCTTGTGCCAAAGGAATGAATGCAAGTCCCGAGGTAACATTGATGATTGTTTTAATAGATGGTAAGCCTGCAAATAAATTTGCTAAATGAATAGGCGCTAAAACATTAGTGGTGATTTCCTCATTTGCTCTGTCATAAAAGCCTTCATCTTCCACATGCATCCAATTTTGAATGCCTGCATTGTTTATAAGCACATTGGTATCTGGATGATTTTGTTCAATCCAGTTTAATAGATCCATTCTCTCGTTCTCATTTGACAAGTCACAAACCTTGGTAATTACTAGAGGAAATTTTGCCGCTGCAGCTGCTAATACTTCTTCTCTTCTTCCACAAATAATAACTGTATTATTTTCTTGAATGAAACGTTCGGTTAAACCCAGTCCAATACCACTAGCGCCGCCTGTTATTAAGATTTTATTGTTTGAAATTTTCATTTTTTGACAAAGTTAATACAATTACAAAGTATTGTATGAGTTATTCAAGAACATTACTTTTTTGTATTGGGTGGTGTGGGTGATGTGCCCATTATTTAATATTATAGTTCGAAATAAGATAATGTTTGCAATTTTTCATCTTACTAGCTAATAAGGGCTTGTTATCATTTAGATAAGTCAAAACCTAGCCTGAAACTTATGCCAAAGAAAAAATGATATATTAAAAAATTATATTGATTGATTTGCCTTCGAAAAATAAGTAAAACATTAAATAATAATCCTCTGCGTGAGGAAAACACCACCTAAAATAGGTTAAAATCGATTAATTTCGGTTTTTAGAAAACATAAAACATTACAAATTTTCATTTGAAAATTAACCACTTACGTTTATTCGTAGGTGGTTTTTATTTTGTGAGAGACATTATTTTTTTATTTTATTTATTAAATACACTTGGTAACATTTAGTTAATGATTTATTAACGTAATGTTAATACAATTTAAAAATTAACAGAAAGGATACCTAATACATTTGTGGCTCAATTAAAAATTGTTCTTATGAGTGCAAAACAAGTAATGCATAAATGCATTATCCTCTCAGTTTTCTTATTATCAATAACATTAAGTGCATTTGCTGAAGGGGTTAAAGGACGCGTACTTGATGCAAATACAGGAGAGCCTTTAGTAGGTGCGACTGTAACAATAAATAAGCAGTCCACTTATGTAAAATTAGATGGAACATTTCAGTTTAAAAACGTTTCCATTGGTAAGTATACAATTAAAGTTACTTATACAGGCTACTTAAGTGAATCGAAAGATATTCAAATAACAAGTGCAAATGAAACTAAAGTAGTAGATATTAATTTACGTTCTACTAGTTCAAATTTAAGTTCTGTTACAGTAACAGCAACCAATAGAGATAATGATATTTCAATTAGAAGATTAGAAAAAGTTGCAGACCCAATTATAAATGTGTTGTCTGCTAAAAACATTCAATTATTACCAGATATT
>CAIWBA010000321.1 GCA_903910765.1 uncultured Bacteroidota bacterium | reverse complement strand
TGGGAAGACTATAAAAGACAATGGGCTTGATTTTATTTTTCTAGTTACTCCGGAAACCCCGGAAGAAAGATTGAAAAAATTAGATAGTTTAAGTTCAGGTTTTTTATATGCAGTAAGTTCATCCGCAACCACTGGGAAGGATAAGGATTTTTCACAAGTAGCACGCTACTTAGAAAGATTGCAACAAATGAATTTGAAGAATCCAATATTAGTTGGATTTGGAATCAAGGATAAGCAAACATTTGATGCTGTGAATGAATTTTCAAATGGGGCGATCATTGGGTCGGCTTATATAAATGCTTTGGCGCATGGAGAAGATGTGGGCGTGACAACAAAACAATTTTTAAATGGGGTTTTGGGTAATTAATTTAACATGAATACAGTTATTATACAATATAATGCAGGTAATATTCAATCCGTTTTGTACGCATTGGAAAGGATTGGTATGACAGCAGTGGTGACTGATGACCCAACCTTGATACAAACCGCAGATAAGGTTATTTTCCCTGGAGTCGGGGAGGCGAGTACGGCGATGCAATATTTAAAGGAACGTAATTTAGATAAATTAATTCCGCAATTAAAACAACCCGTATTAGGTATTTGTCTTGGTATGCAATTGATGTGTCAGCATTCTGAAGAAAATAACACTTCTTGTTTGGGAATTTTTGAAGAACAGGTGCAACAATTTTCAACTGCTGATCCTGCACTTAAAATACCACAAATGGGTTGGAATACTATTTGTGAGCTAAAAACCGATCTATTTACTTCAGTTCCAGAAAATAGTTTCGCTTATTTTGTACATGGTTATTACGCAACAATTGGTGCGCATACTATTGCCAAAACTGATTACATACTAACTTATAGTGCTGCATTACAAAAAGATAATTTTTATGGTGTGCAGTTTCATCCTGAAAAGTCGGCCTTGATTGGGGAACAAATTATTAAAAACTTTATCGCACTTTAAATAAATCGCTTACATGCAAATTATACCAGCTATTGACATTATTGAAGGGAAGTGTGTCCGTTTAACGGAAGGTGATTATGCACAAAAAAAAATATACAACGAAAATCCGTTGGAAGTGGCAAAGGCTTTTGAAGGTATTGGTTTAATGCGCTTGCATTTGGTTGATTTAGATGGTGCAAAAGCAGGCGAGGTGGTGAATTGGAAAGTATTAGAAAAAATTGCCACGCAAACTACATTGAAGATTGACTTTGGCGGGGGCATTAAAAAAGAAGCAACTTTAAAAATGGTATTGGAATCGGGGGCTACTTTTGCAACTATTGGAAGTTTGGCAGTAAAAAATCCGGAATTATTTCAGGAATGGATCTCCAGATTTGGGGCAGAAGTGTTTATGTTGGGTGCTGATGTTTTTGAAGAGAAAATTGCCATTGGCGGCTGGTTAGAAAAAACCAATATTACGGTATTTGATTTTATGAAAATGTATATGGACAAAGGGGTGAGTCAAATGTTTTGTACTGACATTCAAAAGGACGGGAAACTACAAGGACCTTCCATTGCATTGTATGAAAAAATAATCAATCAATTCCCCACTTTGAATTTAATAGCGAGTGGTGGAGTGAGTTCCTTAGATGATTTAATTGAATTGGAGGAAATTGGTTGCAGTGCTGCAATAGTGGGGAAGGCGATTTATGAAAATAAAATAACAATTAGTGATTTGGCTAATTTTAATTAATTGGCGCAATTAAAAATATTTACATGTTAACCAAACGAATCATACCCTGTTTAGATATCAAAGATGGCCGTACAGTCAAAGGGGTCAACTTTTCCGAATTGCGGGATGCGGGTGATCCTATTGAATTAGCTGCGCTATATGCATTGCAAGGTGCCGATGAATTGGTTTTTTTAGATATTACTGCTACTGTTGAAAAACGAAAAACCTTAAGTGAATTAGTCAATAAAATCGCACATAAAATTAATATCCCTTTTACCGTGGGCGGTGGGATAAAAACCGAGGAAGATGTGAGCGTATTATTACAAAATGGTGCAGATAAGATTTCTATAAATACTGCAGCTTATTTAGATCCCACTATTATAAAAAGCTTTGCAAAAAACTTTGGTAGTCAATGTGTGGTTTTAGCAATTGATACCAAATGTGAAGCAGATGGCAATTGGTATGTATATTTAAATGGAGGGCGTCAAAAAACAGATACCTTAACTACCGAATGGGCAAAAAAAGCGGTTGATTTAGGGGCAGGTGAGATATTATTGACTTCCATGAATCATGATGGTACCAAACAAGGTTTTGCATTAGATATTACTGCAACACTTTCAGCAACCTTACCTGTGCCCATTATCGCTTCTGGTGGTGGCGGAGTAGCGGCCCATTTTTATGATGTTTTTACGACCGGAAAAGCAGATGCGGCATTGGCAGCAAGTATATTTCATTACAAGGAATTAGCGATACCTGATTTGAAACAATATTTAAATAATAAAGGAATACCTATTCGGCTTTAAACTTACTTCGAACCAAAATTTAATTAATTTTAATTATGAATATCAATTTTACAAAATATGCCGATGGCTTGG
>CAIWBA010000320.1 GCA_903910765.1 uncultured Bacteroidota bacterium | reverse complement strand
TTTCCCAATACCTATATCTACATTTATTTTCTGTTCCCCATCAAAGCGAAATGGTTGGGTATTTTATATTTTGCTTTTGAATTATATAAAGCATTGGAAAATTCAGCGGGTGATAATGTTGCAAGGTGGGCCCATGTGGGTGGTGCTATTGTAGGTTTTGTATTGGTATTTTTGTGGAAGAAAAAAGGGAACTCCTATTTATAATCGTTGATTTAATAAGCTTTATATGCAACAAGGTCCAAATCAAAAACCGATATTAGGTGCTGACAACAATGCATTAGTCGCGTTGTTGGCTATCAATTTGGTCGCCTATGTAATGTTGGGATTTTTAAAAGTGATTTATTTTTTAGATGGCACCCCTATTGAATTATTTTATACAAATATTTTTCATTTATTTACCCTTCCCACGAATGGTTCAGTATGGCTTACCCATGCATGGAGCTTATTTACTTTTAATTGGATACATGATGGTTTTTGGGAACTATTTACCAATATGATTTGGTTAAGTGTATTTGGATATGTGTTACAAATGAATCAATCAAATAAGCATTTGTTTCCTATTTATTTTTATGCTGGCTTATTGGGAGGCATTGCCTATATCATGATGTCTTTTGGAGTGGGTTCAAATTTTATTTCGTTTCCATTGATCGGTGCCAGCATGAGTGTGAGTGCAATAGCGATTGCCACTACTTTAATTGCACCTCGATTTAAACTAATCGCCAATATTGGTAGTGGCATTCCTTTGTGGATACTAAGTCTCATTTATTTTGCATTACAAATTGCAACGCTCACAAAATATCAATTTGCAAATTCGATCGTAGCAATGATCGCTGTTTTTATGGGCGTTGTTTATGTGTTGTTATTAAAAAAGGGGGTTGATTTAGGCAAATGGATGCATAATTTATTACATTGGTTAAATAAAAGTGCAGCACCAAAAACCAATGGCTAAAAAATCACGCATAAGACGCATTAGCAAAAAGATATTTTTAATAGTACAGCTGCTGTTGACTTTTTTATTTTTATACCCCTTATTTATAAAACCACTGTCATTGATTTGGATCAATGGTTTTTTAGGATTGTTAACTCCTTATATTGTTGTAGCACAAATACTATTATTTATTGTTTGGTTGTTAGCAAAACCTTGGCTATCACTCATCCCCTTACTTACCTTAGCCATTGGTTGGGAAACGCTATTCTCATTGGTAGCTTGGCATCCAGGCATGTCCATAGCGCAAAAAAAGAAAGAAAATATTTGTCGTGTGATTAGCTGGAATGTGAAAGGGTTTAATGGCAATCAGGCAACGAGTACTTTAAAATTACGTACACAGGATATTGCTTATTCCATACAAAAATGGAATCCTGATATTATATGTATGCAGGAATACAATACCAATGATCGACCCAATGATATTGCCAATCACGCCACCTACTTTAATAAAAATTATCCGTATAATTATTTTTCAAAAGATATCCAGATTGCAGATAAATCTTATTTTTCAGGCTGCATCATTTTCTCAAAGTATCCGATCATAAAAGCGCAACGCATTGCCTATACCAATCAGGAATCCTTAATTTATGTTGATTTATTACGAGGAGATGATACGATTCGTGTTTTTACAACGCACTTGGCATCCTATCGTTTTAAACAGAATGATTTTATGGCCTTGGAAGCAACCGCTCAGGCTAATAGTATTGATATTAGTGGTAAAAAAGGGGTACTTCGAAAAATGCGTACTGCTTTTGTAGAACGTGCCGTTCAAGCGCAAATAGTAAAAAAATATTTAAATGAAAGTCCCTATCCGACCATTATCACAGGCGACTTTAATGATGTACCGAGCTCTTATACCTACAAAATAATTAGGGGTGACTGGTCCGATTCTTTTTTAGAAAAGGGATTTGGCATTGGTGCTTCTTATTTGGGTATTTCACCAACCCTTCGCATTGATTATATCTTATCCAATGCTTCTTGGAAAACAAAAGGCTGGGAATCATTAGACGAAAACTTAAGTGATCATCATATGATCATGGCCGACCTGCAATTGATTAAGAATTAACCTTAATTATTTATTGAAAATAAAATATCTTTGAGGCAATACACATTATGCCACTCAAGCTATACAACTCACTAACACGTCAAAAGGAAGTTTTTGAACCATTAAATGCACCTAATGTAGGTATGTATGTTTGTGGACCTACCGTAAGTGGTGAAAGTCATTTGGGGCATGCACGTCCATTTATCACTTTTGATGTGGTGTATCGCTTTTTAATGCATCTAGGCTATAAGGTGCGCTATGTCAGAAATATAACAGATGCAGGACATTTTGAAGAAGAAGGAAAGGTGGCAGATGATAAGATAGCTTCAAAAGCAATTCTAGAAAAATTAGAACCCATGGAACTCGTGCAAAAATACACGCACTTGTATCATTGGGCGATGGATCAGTTTAATAATTTACCGCCAAGTATCGAACCTACTGCGACTGGACATATTATTGAACAAATTGAAATGATTAAAAAAATTATGCAGGATGGGTATGCATATGAAGCGAATGGCTCTGTTTATTTTGATGTTTTAAAATACAATGAAGACTATTCTAAAAAAAATCAACCCTATGGTATTTTGAGTGGTCGCAATTTGGAAGACCAATTGGATACCACGCGTGAGTTAGATAATCAAGACGAGAAAAAAAATAAAGTGGATTTTGCTTTGTGGAAAAAAGCACCGGTAGAACATATTATGCGTTGGCAAAGCCCTTGGGGCGAAGGGTTTCCGGGTTGGCATATTGAATGTTCTGCAATGGCTACGAAGTATTTAGGTAAAAAGTTTGATATACATGGGGGTGGCATGGATTTACAATTTCCACACCATGAATGTGAGATTGCGCAAAGCACCGTATGCAATCATGAAATCCCTGCACGTTATTGGATGCATAATAATATGATTACGATCAATGGTCGTAAAATGGGAAAGAGTTATAACAATGTGATTAAGTTAAGTGAATTATTTTCTGGTAATCATCACGAGCTAACGCAAGCGTATACGCCTATGACGGTTCGCTTTTTTATATTGCAAAGCCAATACAGAGGGACACTCGATTTTAGTAATGAAGCTTTACAAGCTTCTGAAAAAGCATTGCGTCGATTAATGGAAGCCTATGAGTGGTTAAAGGTGCAAAGTTTTGTTGCAGGTGCAACCGCTAAGGACGAAAATTTGGATACACAAGTAAATACTTGGTTGAAGGAACTTACCGAGTTTATGGAAGATGATTTTAATACCGCAAAAGTGGTCGCTAATTTATTTGAAATTATTCCTACCATTAATTCATTAAAGGACAAACATATTTCGATAGATGCGTTATCCGGGGCTACTTGGATATTTGCACAGGAACAACTCACCTTATTCATTGAAGATATATTAGGTTTAAAAGTGGATACAGGTGCCAATCGCCAACAATTAAACAGCGTGATTCAGTTGTTGATTGAAATTAGAAAAGATGCCAAAGCACGTAAGGACTTTGCGACCAGCGATAAAATTAGAAATCAATTAACGGACATGGGTATTCAGCTCAAGGATGAAAAGGATGGAGAGATGAGCTATACTTTTGCTTAGTGATCACAGTCATCCGCGTGTGCATGGTTATGTACACGACAGCTTTTATGATTATTGACATGCGCAATGATAATAAAAAATGCTGCAGGAAATAATAAGATTAAATCCAAATCACGAAATAGCATTCTGCTTAACATTAACCCAATTCCGATGGTAAATAAAATGATGGGTCTGTAGGAGTGATGGTGTTTTTTGTAACCGTGGTATAATGAATAAGCACCAATCCCAAAGGAAAGAATAATCATACCTAATTCAAATTGGACATTGTGTAAAATGTTAATTCCTAGTAATGGCAAACTGCTAAAAAACAAAGGCAGTAAAGCGCAATGAATGGCACAAGCCAATGAAGCTCCAATTCCAAGCGCGTCCCAATTCCAATTTTTAAACATATAACAAAGATAATCCAATGTTGTTATATTAGCACAACCTGTGTCGGTTCCTCTAAAATAATATTACCTTTGTTGAGTAAAAATGCAACGATAGGTATTATCCTAATTTGTATGGTTACTACGAACTTGATTAAATAGTTAACTATGTCCAAGAAAACGAAATTCTATCTTTTATTTTTTACCATTTTATTACTCGCCTTTTATTATTTTGTATTTAGGGGTACCGACAATTGGAAAGTGAAAATGCCTGTATTAAGTTATGTGCAACCCTTTAGTTTTACCAATCAGGATGGGGCAACGATCACTGATAAAAATTTATTAAATAAAATTACCGTTGTAGAATATTTTTTTACCACCTGCAAAGGTATTTGTCCAAAGTTGAATACGAATATGAAACAGGTGTATGAGATTTATAAAAATGAACCTGACTTTCAAATTTTATCACATACCTGTAATCCAGGCACAGACTCGGTTTCGGTACTTAAGCATTATGCAGATTCCTTACAAGTGAATACGCAAAAGTGGATTTTTTTAACAGGGCGGAAGGATAGTTTATATCAAATGGCGCGCGGCTCCTATTTGTTAGATGACCCTAAAAACAATGTCGAAAAAATAGAGGATCAATTTATTCATACCCAATTTTTTGCTTTAGTGGACCGACAAGGAAAAGTGCGTGGCAAAATTTATGATGGACTTAAAGTGTTAGAAGTGGAGCAATTAAAACAAGATATCTTTAAACTATTAAAAGAATAAGCCATGATTTTTGTAACAGGTGCAAGTGGTCTTGTGGGTTCACATTTAATAAAGTCATTGCTTGCCAAAGACAAACAAGTGGTTGCATTTTATCGTCAAACCATTCCTAGTTTTGAAGGTGCGGAAAAAGTGAATTGGATATTGGGGGATATTTTAGATGTGGTTTCATTAACGAAGGCTATGCAAGGAGTGACGCAAGTTTATCATTGTGCAGCTATTGTTTCATTTGCGCCCAAGGACCAACATAAAATGTTAATTGCCAATCAGGAAGGCACTGCGAATGTGGTCAATGCCTGTTTAGAGCATAAAATA
>CAIWBA010000319.1 GCA_903910765.1 uncultured Bacteroidota bacterium | reverse complement strand
CGACCAATGGCACCCGTTTGCTTTGTGCTCCATTGATGTTTTGCACCATCAATACTATAACTGCCTACTTCCGCTAAATCTGCATCTTCAGAACCCATATAATATACGGGAACAAAATCGTTCCCTGGAAACTGCTCCTTTAATGCTGTTGCTAATTTTATTACATGAATGATTTTATAAAAAAAATAGAGTGGTCCTGTAAATAAATTAGGTTGGTGCGCAGTAGTAACAGCAAAGCAATTATCGTTTTTCAATAATTTAATATTTGCCGCCACCTTTTCAAAAGCTGCAGTATTTTTTTCATGGGCAACTGCCCCTAAAGCCTGGTATTGATTTTCCAGCACCGCTACCAATACTTGGCGTTGCGTAGCTGAAAACTTCCGTTGTTGTATTGCTTTTTTAATCCCTTCCAAATTAGGCGCATAGGGCACATAATCACGCGCAGTTCCATTCCCTGAAACATAATCATTCACCAATGCCGAAAAAACGCCTGTAGCAGTATAAGGTATGGAAGTGGCATTGTATTTCATTAGTTATTGAATCTTTCTGGATGATAAAAACTAATGTCAATACTTGTAGGTTTTTCTTCAATAATTTCGGCGACTAATTTTCCTGTACCTGCACCCAAACTTAATCCAATCATTGAATGACCTGTTGCAATCACTAAATTATTAATTTTCTTTGAACGTCCTAAATAAGGTAAGCCATCCGCAGAGCAAGGTCGGTAACCATACCATACTTTATCCCAACTTGGCGTGGGTATGTCAAATTCAGGAAAAAATTGTTTCACTGCTTTTAAAACGCCTACCACTCTATTCATTTGTGGCGCAGCCTTTGTTGTTGTAATTTCCATCGTGCCACCAAAACGCATTTTATTTCCATCCATAGGTGTAAGTGCGACACGTCCTTCCATTAAGACCGATGGATAATCTGTTTGGAATGGAGAATCCTCCAATGTAAGCGAGTATCCGCGTCCTGGCATCAATGGCATTTTAATACCTAATTTTTGAACCAGCTCCCTGCTCCATGAACCTGTGGCTAAAACCACCGTATCCGCTGAATATTTATTTTTATCGGTGATCACCGATTGTATTTTTCCATTATTTAATTCAAAATCAATTACTTCCTCATTTAAACAAAATTGCACGCCCTTTGATTTTAAATCTTCAATTAATTGTTTCATTAATTTATTGGGATACAAATGCGCATCACATTTAAAATAGATCGCACCCAATGCATTTATTTTATGACGTGGCTCTAACGCAAACAATTCATCCTGCGTTAATAATTCGGTATCCGTTAATCCTATTTCATGTGCACGCTTTACGGTATGATGTGCATGTTCAGCTACTTTTTCAGTTTGAAATATCTCTAACAAGCCTTTATGTTCATAGGCGAATTTGAATTGAGGAAGCTTAGCCCAATCCTCATAACAATGTTGACTCAACATGGCATAATCTTTTAAAGGTATAGCTGCCTTTTCTACATTTTCAGTAGTAGCCATTTGCATAAACTTTAAACCCCATTGCATTAAACTCAAACTTAATCGTGGTTTAACATAAAAGGGGCTTTGTGGATTTAACATCCACTTCAATCCTTGTTTAACAATACCGGGCGTTGCTAATGGAATAAAATGACTTGGACATACATATCCAGCATTACCATAAGAGCAATTATTTAAAATATCATTTTGATCAATGACTGTAACTTGATGTCCCGCTTCTTGTAAATAATAAGCGCTACTTAATCCAATCACACCCCCGCCTAATACAACTACTTTCATATAACAGATTAAAGCACGAATTTCGTTAAAATTGCGTTCATTTCCCCAATAAATTAAGTGGAATTATTTAAAGGATAAAAAAGGCTTATACCACCTGAAAACCGCCTGCATAAGGGTCATCATCGGGATCAATTGATATGGTATTAAATCCTATTATCTTGGCCCAACCCTGAATAGAGGGTATAATTGCCTCCTTGCCGCCAATTTCAGTAATGGCTTCCACCTTTCCAGTAAATACAGATCCTATAATACTTTCATGCAAAAAGGCCTCCCCTTGCTTTAATTTACCCTTCGAATACCAATGGGCTAATCTTGCAGAGGTACCTGTTCCGCAGGGCGAGCGATCAATGGCTTTATCCCCATAAAAAACCGCGTTTCTGGCTGTATTTTTTTCATCCAATACTTTTCCAGTCCATAAAATATGTGAACATGAATTAATGGTGGGATCCAAAGGATGTTCAAATTTATGCACAGCATTAATGCGTTTACGCAACTCCCCACTCCAAGCAATTAATTGCCCAGCGGTATAATTTTCAATTCCTTTAAAATTTTCTTGTACTTCAACAATGGCATAATAATTACCGCCATAACAAACATCAATATTTAATTCCCCTAAATCAGGACATTGTATTTTTAAATTTTCTGCAGCTGCAAACGAAGGCACATTGGTCAACTTTACTGAACTCACTTTTTTGCCTTCCATGGTATAATCAATAAGTACTAATCCGGCTGGTGCTTCCATCCTAATTTTTCCAGGTACTTTAGGTTGAATCAAACCTGCTTCAATGGCGACAGTAATCGTACCAATCGTTCCATGTCCACACATCGGCAAGCAACCACTGGTTTCAATAAATAAAACAGCAACATCATTTGCCGGATCATGTGGTGGATATAAAATACTACCACTCATCATGTCATGTCCTCTTGGTTCAAACATTAATCCTTTCCGAATCCAATCAAATTCCTTTAAAAAATGCTGGCGCTTTTCACTCATGGTATTTCCTTCCAATGCAGGACCACCACTTACTACTACACGAACAGGATTACCACAAGTATGTGCATCAATACATTTAAAAATGGATCCCGTTAATTGGTAATTACCGAAACTTTCCGAACTGATTGGTTTTACTGCTGCCATAAATTTTTTTTATCCAATGGTATTTAATATTTTAAAACGCTAATGCTTAATCAAAAAGCTATACGCTCACATCTGATTTAGTGAATTCTCCATTGATGGTTCTCCAAATTCCCAACTCATTTTTATTTTGTAAATAGTTAGGCAACAAATGATCTGGCCAATTTTGAAAAGAGATGGGGCGTAACCACCGTTTCACTGCTTTTACACCCACTGCAGTGAATCGACTATCTGTTGATGCAGGATAAGGACCACCATGCACCATACTATCACACACTTCCACGCCTGTTGGTACGCCATTTAATAATACACGTCCAGCGATAGTGGTAGCAATTTCTAATAAGTTTTTATTTTTTTCAAGGTCATTATCCGTACCCATAATGGTGGTACTAATTTGGCCTTTAATACTTTTCCAAACTTCAACCAATTGTGCATCATTTTCACATTGCACTAGTATTGAATAAGGACCAAATACCTCTTCCGCTAAATCTGGATTTGCTAAAAACACGGAAGCTTCCACGGTCGTCAAAACTGGACTCGCTGCATTTACTGCTGGCGTATTTTTAGTTAAACAATTAATACCTGTTTGACTTAATGCATGGGTACTATTTTTAAAATAAGCAGATTGAATTCCTTCATGCAACATCGGTGCCACTGCCACATGATTCAATTCATTGGCTAAATGATTTGCAAAGGAGGTTAAAGCATCCGACTTCACCCCAATTAAAATACCTGGATTGGTACAAAACTGCCCCATCCCTAAAGTAATAGACCCCGCATAATTTTTTGCAATGGTTTCTGCATTCGCAGTTAAAGCGCCCTCCAATAATACCACTGGATTTACACTACCCATTTCCGCAAAAACAGGAATTGGATTTTTTCTTGCGTTTGCATAATCATACAACGCGCGTCCACCAGTTCTTGAACCTGTAAAACCAACCGCTGCAATATTTTCATCCTGCACCAATGCTTTTCCTGCACTAAAATCAGTTTCAGTTATATGTTGGAATGTATGTTCAGGTATTGCATTGCTTTTAATTGCTTGTTGAATAGCATCCGCTACTAGGGTGGATGTTTGTAAATGTGCCGGATGCGCTTTTACGATTACAGGACAACCTGCTGCTAAAGCACTAGCGGTATCTCCACCTGCAGTTGAATATGCAAAAGGAAAATTACTGGCACCAAATACCACCACAGGACCCAATGGATATAACATTTGACGAATATCTGGCTTTGGTGGTGTTTTATCAGGAACTGCAGTGTCAATGGTTGCATCCACATAATCACCTTTACGTAACATATTTGCAAACATTCTTAATTGAAAGCAGGTACGACCTCTTTCTCCAGTTAATCGTGGCAATGGCAAATTAGTTTCCTTATTCGCTATGTTTAATAATTCATCCCCCAATGCTTCAATATTATTTGCAATTGTTTCCAAAAATTCAGCGCGTTTGGAAGCAGTTAATTTTGAATATG
>CAIWBA010000318.1 GCA_903910765.1 uncultured Bacteroidota bacterium | reverse complement strand
GCCTGGTTTGATTGGTAAGTTTATGATTTACTTACCTACTATGTTAATATTTACATTAACTGCATCCTTATTGGTGGCGTTTATCATGAACCCCGTTTTTGCGGTTGATTTTATGAACCATGAAGAAGAAAGTGAAGAAGATCGATTAAAAAACAGAGGTAAAATATTTAAACAAAAAGGATTTTGGATTCCGATCATCGTTGGAGTTTTATTGGATTTAACTGGATTTACTTTTTTAGGTAACCTGCTTATTTTCTTTATGCTATTAGTATTGGCCAATAGATATTTTATTGCTTCGGCGATTCATAAATTTCAAATTGTCACATTGCCTAATTTAATGCGTGTGTATGAAAACGGATTGCGCCGTGCATTAACAGGATGGAGACCCGTAAAATTATTAATAGGTACTTTTGTTTTGTTGGTCTTTTCATTTGTGGTATTTGGCATTAGCGTTGCCAAGGGTCGAATAGGTATTGAATTTTTCCCAGTGGGTGATCCCAATCAATTATATGTATATTTAAAATTACCGGTAGGTACACAGGTGGGTTACACTGATTCTGTGACTAAAGTGCTTGAAGCCAAAGTAAATAAAGTGTTGGACAACGAGCCCGGAAAGCGAAATCCAATTGTTGAAAGTGTGATTACTAATGTAGCCGTAGGCGCGGGTGACCCAATGCGTGGTGACCGAAGCCCACACGCAGAATTAGGACGATTACAAATTAATTTTGTCGCGTTTGAAAAACGTGATGGTAAATCAACAGGGCCGTATTTGGATGCAATTCGTGGACAATTAAAAGGAATACCTGGTGCTGAAATATCAGTGACACAGGAACAAAGTGGTCCACCAACGGATCCCCCGATAAATATTGAAATTCAAGGCGATGATTTTGATAATTTAATTAAAACAGCCGTGGGTTTAAAAAACTATTTAGATTCCGTGCAGGTGCCGGGTGTGGAAGAATTAAAAATGGATGTGGACTTACAAAATCCAGAATTAACTTTAACCGTAGATCGTGAGCGCGCTTTAATAGCGGGCGTTTCATCGGCACAAGTAGGTATGCAAATTAGAACCGCTTTATTTGGTAAGGAAGTTTCCAAGATTAAAGATGGTAAGGAGGAATATAAAATTCAATTACGTAATGAAAGTTTACAACGTAAAAATTTAGTAGATATATTAAATATGCGTTTGTCCTTTAGAGATATGGCAGCGGGCGGTATGGTTAAAAATATTCCAATTAGTTCATTGGTTAAAGTGGAACCTACCAATACATTAGGTAGTGTAAGACGTAAGGATCAAAAACGCCTTATTCAATTAAGTTCAAATGTATTATTAGCGCAAGGCTTTAACCCTACTTCAGTGAATGCGGTGATTGCACAATACATTTCTAATTTTAGTGGATTGCAGGAAGGTGTTACCATTAAGCAAACTGGTGAAAACCAACAACAATTAGAAACCGTAAGCTTTTTAGGAAAAGCGTTGATCATTGCATTAATGTTGATTCTTTTCACTTTGGTGTTACAGTTTAATTCTATTTCCAAATCGGTGATTATTTTAACAGAGATTTTATTTAGTATCATTGGGGTATTATTAGGATTCTCTATATTTGGAATGAAGGTATCTGGTGTGATGACTGGGTTGGGTATTGTTGGACTTGCTGGTATCGTTGTGAAAAATGGTATTTTAATTATTGAATTCACCGATGTATTAAGAGCAAGAGGTATGAAAACCAAAGAGGCACTAGTGCAAGCAGGTAAAACCAGGATTATACCCGTACTATTAACTGCATTGGCTGCGATCCTAGGCTTTATTCCAATTGCCATTGGATTTAATATCAACTTTGTTACTTTATTTAGTGAGTTAAATCCACATATCTTTTTTGGAGGAGATAGCGTTTCCTTCTGGAAGCCGTTAAGTTGGACTTTAATATTTGGATTGATATTCGCATTTTTCATGACCTTGTTTATTGTACCTGCGATGTATTTAATCGCAGAACGTTTACGTCGTCCAATGCGTCGTCACTTTGGAGGTAAATGGATTAGTATGTTGGGTATACCTCCATTAACCTTTATCTTTTTACCATTAATGTTTGTTACTGCTTTCATTCACAGAAGAAATGAAAAAAGAAGAAATGCAAACAATAATGCAAACGGAGATAAAACAATAAATGGTTCTTGGTATTAACCCATCAGTAGACTTAGTTTAATAATTGCAGTGAATCAATTATTTCAAATCGAATAAAGCAAATTAACTATCGCAAAAAGCCCTCCTCCGAAATTCGGAGAAGGGCTTTTTTATATAAAGTATAAATTGCTATTAGTTAAACTATTTACCAGAACTTAATATACAAGGCTGATAAAATCATTAATATCGAAACAATTAAAACCAATGTGGTGTTATCTACTTTAAACATTGACTTATCAGATTCAAAAGCTTTTGGATTTACTTTTGGTCCAAATAATGTAATCACGACCATTAATATGGCTGTTATAATTCCGGCAATACCCATTGCTACTAAAAATGGAATTTTGTATACACCAGCACTATTTGGATACGCAGTATAATAGAATGTTTCATTGCCAAATACCATGGGCGCAAATTCATTATAGAATAAGGATAAAATAAAACCAGCTAATATACCTACTACGGCTGCAGTACCGGTGGTACGCTTCCAAAACATACCTAAAACAAAAACCACCAATACACCCGGGCTAATGAAGCCTGTATACTTTTGAATAAAAGTAAATCCACCTGCACCGCCGATGCCTAAAATATCATCCCAAGTGAATATCACACTAATACACATAGCGCATATTACTACCCATCTTCCCATATGCACCAATTTTTGCTCACTAGCCTCTTTAGCAAAATATTTTTTATAAATATCTAAAGTGAAAATGGTACTAATACTATTTGATTTACCTGCTAAGGAAGCAACAATGGCTGCAGTAAGTGCAGCTAATGATAAACCTTTAATACCCGTAGGTAAAAAAGCCAATACCGCAGAGTAAGCTCCATCCATACCACCCACCAAATGATTTAAATGTCCATTTTTGTGAAGTACATATGCCGCGATACCAGGTAACATTACAATGACAGGCATTAATAATTTTAATAAGGCTGCAAATAATATTCCTTTACGTGCAGTAGGTAAATCGGCACCTAGGGCACGTTGTGTGATATATTGATTACATCCCCAATAATTTAAATTCAAAATCCATTGGCCGGCCGCATACATCGCAATACCTGGAAGTATCATGTACTTGTCAATATATTCCTGCGAGGAGGCCCCATTGGGTTTATCCATCACCATATGAAAATGTTCGGGTGCTTGTTGCATTAATGTAGTAAATCCAGATATGATTCCGCCACCCATACCAAATTTTTCACTCACCATGGACAAGGCCATATAGGTAGTGGCCAATCCACCAACAATTAAAACCGTTACTTGTATCACATCCGTATATCCAATTACTTTCATTCCGCCTAGTGTAATAAACACGGCAAAGATGGCTAAGCAAACAATAATTTCATGTAAATGATTTTGACCCGGTAGTAATCCATTAATTGCAATCGCACCTAAATATAAAATGGAAGTCAAATTCACAAACACATATAAAAACAACCAAAAAATCGCCATAATTAAGGACACCGTTTCATTGTACCTCATTTGTAAAAACTGAGG
>CAIWBA010000317.1 GCA_903910765.1 uncultured Bacteroidota bacterium | reverse complement strand
TTGCACTATTAATGATGGAGGAAAAACTAGCTGGTTTTCATTTCAACGATAGTAAATACGGGGATGATGATTTAACAGTAGGAAGTATAAAACCTTACCAATTATTTTTAATTTTTAATGAACTTGTCGAAGGCATGGATGCGCGAGGAATGAATCACGCAACTGATTTGGGATGGATGATTGATGCAAGTCACAATGTTAAAGATCCATTAGAAGATTTATTACAATCGGTGGAAGCTATTATGATTTCATATGCGCAAGCATTATTAGTGGATCGAGTTGCCTTAAACGAGGCGCAACAAAATAACGATGTAGTTGCGGCACAGGAAATATTGCAAAACGCATTCAGAACCGATGTTCGGGCTATTGTTGCCGAAGCTAGATTAAGGGCTGGTGCTGCTATAAATCCTTTACAATTTTATAGAACCCAACAAGTTCGAAATCAATTAATACATCAAAGAGGGAACACCATTGCCTCTGGCTTATAATGAAAGTAACGCCTGTCATATTAATTTTTGATATTGGAAAAACCAATAAAAAGTTATTGCTTTTTGATGAGGCATATAATATGGTTCATGAATCCATTGAACAGTTTCAAGAAATAAAAGATGAAGATGGGTTTGAAGGGGAAGATGTAATTAAGTTAAAAGATTGGATGCTTAGTTCCTTTGCGGAAATTATGCAAAACACTGCTTTTGAAATTAAAGCAATTAATTTTTCTGGATATGGAGCAAGCTTTGTTTTATTGGACGATAACAATAAAGAAATTACCCCTTTATATAATTATCTAAAGCCTTTTAATAAAGGTTTACAAGAGAATTTTTACGCTACCTATGGTGGTGAACAAGAAGTAGCAAAAGTGACAGCTTCCCCTGTATTGGGAAATTTAAATTCCGGGATGCAGCTTTATAGAATAAAAAATGAACTACCTATTAAATTTGACGCGCTTAAAACCGCATTGCACTTACCCCAATATTTAAGTTTCTTATTTACGCAAAAGCTTTTTTCCGATATCACTAGTATTGGCTGTCATACGCAGTTATGGAATTTTAATACAAAGCAATACCATGCATGGGTGATTCAGGAAGCCATTATTGATAAACTAGCACCCATCAAAAAAAGTGATGAAGTGATTGAAGTAGCTACTCCATTAGGTAAGCAAGCATTGAAAGTGGGGATTGGTCTTCATGATAGTTCAGCAGCACTAGTACCTTATATACACTCCTTTCAAGTTCCCTATGTGTTAATTTCAACAGGTACCTGGTGCATTAGCCTGAATCCATTTAATCAAAGCGTACTTACCGAAGCCGAATTAAAGCAGGATTGTTTGTGTTATATTTCCTACACTGGAAATCCAATTAAGGCTTCTCGCTTATTTGCAGGTAATGAACATGAGCAACAAGTAAAAAAATTAGCAGAACAGTTTAATCAACCGGTAGATTATTATAAAACTGTCGAATTTAATATTGCGATTTATAAAAAGCTAATCGAATCGGGTGCGCTTTTTAATATGGATAGTTATGAGGAAGCCTACCACCAAGTAATATTTAATATTATTCAACAGCAAGTAACGAGTACCAACTTAGTTTTGAATAATGCAGATGTTGACCAAATATTTGTAGATGGGGGCTTTAGTAATAATCCAGTATTCATGCATTTGTTAGCAGCAGCTTATCCAAATAAAAAAGTATTTGCCGCTACCTTATCTCAAGCTTCAAGTTTGGGTGCAGCAATGGCAATACATGCGCATTGGAATACACAACCTATACCGAATCAGCTTATTCAATTAAAGCAATACTTCTATTAAAAAAGGGTCCCCCGATGTATCGGAGGACCCTTTTTATACTATTATTCTAGTTAGATATTTGAACCATTTGGATTTTTTGCATGAAGCATAGTTGACTTGCCCATCAAAGCGCCCATTTATGGGTTGCTTTGAAAAAATCATTAGATAAACAGAATTAAATAATTAAATTTTAATAATTTTTTAATTCTTAACCAAGGGCTACACGCTTGAACTCGGTAACTTTAAGGTCAGCACCTACGCTCTTAACGTGGTCACCCACTGTTTTAGAACCGTCTTTTACGAAGGACTGTGCTAATAAAGTTTGTTCTTTAAAGAAAGCTGCAATTTTACCTTCTGCAATTTTAGCAATCATTTCTTCTGGTTTACCAGCCATTTTAGGATCTTCCTTCATGGTATCAATGATGATTGCACGCTCACGAGTTACCGTTTCCGCTGGAACTGAATCAGCGTCAACTGCCACTGGATTCATTGCAGCGATTTGCATTGCAAGATCTTTACCTAACTCAGCAGCATCGGCAGATAATCCTACTAATACACCCATTCTGTATGAACCATGAATATAAGAAGCGACAAAAGGAGCTTCTACTCTTTCAAATTTAGCAACACCAATTTTTTCACCAATAGAAGCTAATTTATCATTAATCATGTCCGATACTTTTGTACCATTAACGCTTACTTCATTTAATTCTTCCGCAGATTTTACATTGTTCGCAACTGCAGCGTCAGCAATGCTTTGCGCAAATGCAACGAATTCAGCATTCTTTGAAACGAAATCTGTTTCACAAGAAATACAAACAACAAAACCTGTTTTGTGATCCGCAGAAGTTTGTGCAATAATTACACCTTCTTTTGCTTCACGATCGCTACGCTTTGCAGCAACTTTTTGTCCTTGCTTACGTAACCAGTCAATGGCTGCTTCAAAGTCATTGTTTGTTTCTGTCAAAGCTTTACGGCAATCCATCATACCTGCACCTGTAGCTTGACGTAATTTGTTAATGTCTTGTGCTGTTATAGCGCTCATAAATTATATTTTTAAATAAGTGTGTTATTAATTTTTGATAGCTGTATGCTATCGATTAAAAACAATTGGGTCATTAGTATCCCAAGGACACCAATAACCCAATTGGATAATTATTTATTTACCTGCTGGGCGACGTGTACTTTGAATACGACGCTTAGGCGCACCTGGTGCTGTTGGAGCAGCTCCTGCACCACGCTTACCTCTTCCACCTTCTGCATTCGCTTCAGCTTCCATACGTTTTGCTTTCGCTTCGTTTTCATTGTTGCCATCTTCTGTTTCGCCTTCGTCATCTTTAGAAGCTTGGCGCTCAGCTAAACCTTCAGCAATAGCAGCAGTGATATAGTTGGTAATAATTGCAATTGATTTTGTTGCATCATCATTTGCAGGGATAGAAAAATCAACTTTGTTTGGATCACAGTTTGTATCCACCATTCCAAAAGTTTGAATTCCTAAACGCTTAGCTTCCGCTAATGCAATATGCTCATGTCCGATATCCACTAAGAATAAAGCTGCTGGTAAACGACCCAATTGAGCGATACCACCTAATACTTTTTCCATTTTATCTTTATCACGACCTAAAGTCAAACGCTCTTTTTTAGTTAAGCTATCAGCGCTACCGTCGTTCAACATTTTTTCAATGCTTTGCATTTTCTTAACGCTTTTACGAACAGTGTTAAAGTTAGTCAACATACCACCCAACCAACGCTCTGTAGCGTAAGGCATGTTTACTTTTTTAGCACACTCACTCACGATTTCTTTCGCTTGCTTTTTAGTGGCAACAAACATGATTTTTTTACCGCTCTTTGCAATTTGCTTTAACGCAGCTGCAGTTTCTTGTAAATGATCTACTGTTTTATTTAAATCGATGATATGTATCCCTTTTTTCTCAGCGAAAATGTAAGGTAACATTTTAGGGTTCCACTTCTTTTTAAGGTGACCAAAGTGTACGCCAGCTTCCAAAAGTTGCTGTTGAAGTGAAGTATTATTTTCCATTTGTATAAATTGTAATAATGAATTAATGTTAAAATTGTTGGATTAACGTTTACTGAACTGGAAGCTACGACGTGCTTTCTTATGTCCGAATTTCTTACGCTCAACACTACGTGGGTCACGCGTTAATTGTCCGGCTGCTTTTAACGCAGGACGTAATTCAGGATTCAATTCAATTAATACACGAGCAATACCTAATTTGGCTGCTTCTGCTTGTCCTTTAAAACCACCGCCTTGTGCGTTGATTACGATATCGTATTTACCCATTAAGTCAGTAGTTTTTAAAGGCGCTTCTACTTGATTTTGTAAATACACTAAAGGGAAGTAAGCTTTATAATCTTTGTCATTAACGGTAATTTTTCCAGTACCCTTACTTACAAAGACGCGCGTTACTGCTTCCTTACGACGACCAACTGCATTTGTTTGCTTTTCCATTTATTTATATTTGGAATTAATTAAAATTTAAATTCTTTAGGTTGTTGTGCAGTATGAGGGTGTTTGTCACCAGCATATACAAACAATTTCTTAACCATCTTACGTCCCAAACGATTTTTAGGTAACATACCTTTTACCGCTCTTTCCATAATTACTTCTGGACGACGCTTGATTAAATCTTCTGCAGCTTCTTCTTTTTTACCACCTGGGTAACCAGAGTAGTTTAAGTATTGTTTGTCGTGGAATTTATTTCCAGTCAACAAAACTTTTTCTGCATTAACGATGATTACATAATCTCCGCAATCAACGTGTGGAGTGTAATAAGCTTTGTTCTTACCACGTAGAACTGCTGCGATTTTTGAAGCGATACGTCCTACGGTTTGATTAGTACCATCAACAATGTACCAGCCATGTTTAACGGTAGCCGCGTTGGCGTGCTTCGTGGTGAAATGTAGTTTACTCATAATTCTTTGTTTTAATGAGGCTGCGCTATCCCGTCAGCCATAAAATATTCCCCTTTTATAAGGGAGGGCGAAGGTACGGGGGGAAATTGGGTTTTCCCAAGATTTAGGCATCGTTTTTTATCCTATATCCATAACTTGTTGATAATCAATAATATTTTTGTATCATAAAATAGTTCATACTAAAATGTTGCTGAAAATCAATGAGTTAAGAAATGGCAAGATGCGGCAATGACATTAATCTATCAAAATATTGGGGGTTCTGACCTAAATTTACCCTACTTATATATATGTATCAGAAATTTCAAGCAACTCAAATTTTTACAGGCTCCGAGCTTTTAGATGACCAGCTGGTTTTGATTACCCAAAAAGAGGGTACCATCGAAGCCTTGGTGGGTATTGAAGATGCGGGAGATGATATTCAAAATTTTGAGGGCATCATTAGTCCAGGTTTTATTAATGCACATTGTCATTTGGAGTTGTCGCACATGAAAGGAATGATTCCTGCGAAAACGGGTTTGCAAGAATTTGTAAAACAAATTGTGGGGTTGCGAAAAGTAGATGATGCCATCATTCAAGAAGCTATTCTATCGGCTGAAAATGAAATGGTTGAAAATGGGATTGTTGCGGTAGGAGATATTTGTAATACCCTGGACACTTTAAACGCAAAAGCAAAACATCGTTTGGCCTATTATAGTTTTGTTGAATTGTATGATTTAGATCCATCACGCGCACCCGATAAAATAAATGCAGGTATTATTTTACAAAACACTTTTGAACAAAATTGTATTCGTGCATCCTTGGTGCCACATGCACCTTACTCCTGCACCTTTGCTTTATTAAAATTATTAGCAATGCATTTTGGCGCACATACCATTAGTATGCATAACCAAGAGACTGCTGCAGAGAATGAATTTTTTGAAAATAAGACAGGTGACTTTATTAGCATGTATGAACGCACTAAAGTTTCACTTGATTATTTTCATGCCACCGGAAAAACAAGTTTGCAATCGGTATTGCCAAAAATAAATACTGCCAACCATTGTATTTTAGTACACAATAGTTTTAGCTCTGTTGCTGACATTCAAGCAGTGCAACAACAAATGCCAAATACTTCCTGGTGCTTATGTCCCAATGCCAATCAATATATTGAAAGCGCGATGCCACCCATTGATTTATTGCGCGCGCAAAAAGCAAATATCGTAGTGGGTACGGATAGCTATGCCAGCAACTGGAGTTTAAATATTATAGATGAATTAAAAACGATTCAAAAACACAACCCAACTATTGAGTTAGCTGAAATGCTTGGCTGGGCTACCCTAAATGGCGCGCGCGCATTACAAATGGACAAACACTTAGGTAGTTTTGAAAAAGGAAAAAAACCAGGGATCGTTTTAATTTCTGGAGTGGATGCTGCAGGGAATTTGACAACGGGCGCGCAATCAAAAAAAATTATATAAAATTATTTTATGAAAAAATATTTTAGCGTTTTAGTAGTTGTACTTTTTTTATTGGTGCAGTTATTACAACAGGCTGTGGCGCAATCTACAAGTGCAACCAAACAAACCGCAAGCGTCCTTATTAGTCCAACGACCACTTCCTTAACAAATATTATTCCTAAGCCGGTATCTGTAAAAGAAGCCCCAGGTGTATTTACTTTTTATCGTAACACCCTTATTGAAACACCTGCTTCACTGGTGCATGCCAAACAATTATTGCAAAGTCAGTTAAGCAATTACAATTTTGCATCAAATAAACAAGGAACTAAAATAAAATATATACTTGCAGGTAGTGCAGATAAAATTGCAAAAGAAGGTTATATTATTACTATAGCTCCTAATGCGATAATAGTTAAAGCTAAAAATATTCAAGGTGCTTTATTAGCCACAAGCACTTTAGTACAAATTCAATTGTTGCAAAAAAATGCGCAGCAAATTCCTTGTGGTACCATCATAGATAGTCCAAGATTTGAATACCGTGGTATGCATATGGATGTTTCAAGAAATTTTTATCCCATTAGTTTTATAAAAAAGTATTTGGACATCATGGCTTTGTATAAGTTCAATACTTTTCATTGGCATTTAACTGATGGGCCTGGTTGGAGATTGGAAATTAAAAGCTACCCTAAACTAACCTCGATGGCTGCATTCCGAACACATAATGATTGGAAAAGCTGGTGGAACAACGAACGAAAGTATTTATCCGAAGGGGACCCCAATGCCTATGGTGGTTATTATACACAAGAACAAGCCAAGGATATTGTGGCCTATGCTGGTGCGCGCGGCATTACGGTAATTCCAGAAATTGAAATGCCTGGACATTCTGAGGAAGTATTAGCTGCTTACCCTGAACTTTCCTGCTCCGGTAAACCTTATGTGAATGACGTGTTTTGTGCAGGAAATGAAGCAAGTTTTGAATTTATTGAAAAAGTATTGACCGAGGTAATGGCGATATTCCCTTCCAAATACATTCATATTGGTGGCGATGAAGCGGGCAAAGGTGCATGGAAAAAATGTCCCAAATGTCAGCTAAGAATAAAAAATGAGTCCTTAAAAAATGAAGAGGAGTTACAAAGTTATTTGGTGAAGCGTGTTGAAAAATTCTTAAATAAAAATAATAGAAACTTATTAGGTTGGGATGAAATTTTAGAAGGGGGCTTGAGTCCGAATGCAACGGTGATGAGTTGGAGGGGCGAAAAAGGAGGCATTCAAGCGGCCAATGAAAGTCACGATGTAATCATGACGCCGGGTGGTGAAACTTATTTTGATGCTTATCAAAATATTCCTTCCACACAACCCGAAGCCATTGGTGGTTACTTACCTATGAAGCGCGTGTACAATTACAATCCAATACCAGCAGTACTTGCCGTTGACAAACAAAAATATATTAAGGGTACGCAGGGACAATTATGGTCAGAATATATTCCTAGTACCACGCATCTTGAATACATGTCATTTCCTCGGGCCATTGCTTTAAGTGAGGTTGGATGGACCCCTGTTGAAAATAAAAACTTTGACAATTTTAGCAGTCGCTTACAAAGTCATTATTTATTATTGCAAAAATTAAATGTCAACTACTACCGACCCTCAACGATTGTAGAAGTTTTTTCGGCACCGGACATGAATGAACAAAAAAATAAAATAAGTTTTACTTCTGAAATTTTTAATGCCAATATCAGATACACCATTGATGGATCAGCGCCTTCGATCAATTCGCAAAAATATGAACAGCCCTTTTATATAGGCGGGGAAGTAACCATTAAAGCTTCCGTAATCACCAATGATGGCGTGGTTCACGAGCCCACTACTTATTTTTCCAATTACCATAAAGCCATTGGCAAAAAAGTAAAGTTCAATACGCTTTGGGATAAAAGCTATCCAGCACAAACCGAATCCACACTCACTAATGGCATCATTGGAAGTATTACCTATTCGGATAAACAATGGTTGGGTTATTTAATTGATTTTGATGTGGTGGTAGATATGGATAGTATTACCCCCTTAAATAAAATTGGGCTTCGCTTTATGCAGTATGTAGGTGCGGGTGTGTATATGCCTAAATCCGTTTCCTATTCATTCTCCAATGATGGTATTAATTTTAGCACTCCAATTAAAGTTGAAAATAATATTCCAGATACCGATCGCAAACTTTCATTTAAAACTTTTGAAACCTTATTAAAAAATACCTCGGCCAGATATATTCGTGTGCAAGCCGATAATTCAAGGAGGCAATTTTTGTTCACAGATGAGGTGATTGTGAATTAAGTGTGGTAATACTAATGCAAGATGGATTGCAAGATGGGTAGTGATTTAATTTCACTGAATTTTTTATAATGCCAGCTGAGTGACAACTGGAATAATTCTAATATTTTTTTTCTTTGCGCGCCGCTTAAGAAGATATTCTCTAAATCATTATAAAATTGTACCGCTAAAAAAGTAGAAGCTACCTGTGCGGTTTGTGCTTCCAAATAATAAGGATGTGCTGGTGGCTTGGATACAAACTCCCCTTCCTTAATATCAAGTATGGGCGTTTCGTCGCAGTACTTTCCTTGCAAACCAAATCCCATGGTTTGACTTAAATGTATTAAAAAATAAATAGGCAAATTGCTCACTAAACCTGCGCCACCTTTGTCGAGTTGTTTAAACGTATCCTCAATTAAATAAAACATTTCAGGGTGGGGTTCCGGCTGCATGGTTTGTTGCAACACTTCTACAATATAGAGTGCAACTGCATTTCGGAGCACATCGGAATACACCGTTTGATATACATAATCCCAACTCACTTCCTTCACCATCTGCATCGCTTTCATGGGTGTGTGATACACTTCCATTTGTAATATGGCAGCGGGTTGATAAAACACACCCTTGTTGGCCCCTTTTTTACTGGTTACCCTAGCGCCTTTGATGATGTATTGTTGTAAACCAAAAAGTTCTGTATAAGCAGTCATGATGATGCTTGTATCCCCATATTTGGTGACACGTAATACAATACCCTTGGTGTTATGTAACATAAATTAAATACTAAAACAAATATAGCCATTTGGTGGGATAATATTTATTTTATTACTACAAATGTAAAGTGTAACTTTACACTATATGATCGTCATTATCAAGCACAAAGGTTTGAAGGAATTTTGGACAAAGGGGTTAAGCGGAAAGCTGCCCTCCGATCAAAAAAATAAAATACGACTCATATTAGACACTTTGAATGATGCGAACGAAATACCACAAGATCTTTTTCCTTTTAAAAGTTGGAACACACATAAGTTAAGAGGAAGCCATGTTGGATTTTGGAGTATTACTGTAAAAGAAAATTGGAGAATTATTTTCAAATTTGATGGAAAAAATATAATAGACGTTGATTATCTTGATTATCATTAATAAAAAACAATGAATAGAAAAATTAAACATAATACACATCCCGGTGAATTATTTAGAGAAGAAATAATTAATGCCTACGGATTAACAATTACCGAGGTAGCTGAAATGCTAGGCGTAACGCGTCCTGCCATATCCAACTTAGTAAATGAAAAAGCGGGCATGAGTCCGATGATGGCTTTAAGAATAGCAAAAGTATTTGGCGGAAACGCTGCGCTTTGGGTAAGAATGCAGGCTACTTATGACCTCAGAGAAGCAGAAAGCAATTGGGAAAATATTAAGCTAAAGCCCTATAAACACGCTCAAATAGCTTAATAATAAATTTATTTTACTAAACGCTCTTAAACTGTTGCAAAAAGCGTAAGTCATTTTGTGAATACAAGCGCAAATCGTTTACCTGGTATTTTAATTGCGCAATTCTTTCAACGCCCATACCAAAGGCAAAGCCCGTATACTTCTCAGGATCAATGTCAAAGTTTTTTAACACATTGGGATGTACCATACCGCTTCCTAAAATTTCAACCCATCCGGTGTGCTTACAAATATTACATCCTTTGCCACTACAAATTTGGCAACTAATATCCATCTCCGCACTTGGTTCCGTAAATGGAAAATAACTTGGACGGAATCTTACTTTCACATCCTTGCCAAACATTTCTTGTACGAAAAAATATAGTGTTTGTTTTAAATCGGCAAAGCTTACATTTTCATCAATATACAATCCTTCTACTTGATGAAAAAAACAATGCGCGCGCGCTGAAATTGTTTCATTGCGATAAACACGACCTGGACAAATTACACGTATTGGTGGTTTTTGTGTTTCCATGACGCGCGCTTGAACACTACTGGTATGTGTACGCAATAACCATGCGGCACTTTCATCTGTTGCTTCTTTTACATAAAATGTATCCTGCATATCGCGCGCTGGATGATCCGCTGGTAAATTCATCGCACCAAAATTGTGCCAATCATCTTCAATCTCTGGACCTTCTGCAACTGCAAATCCTAATCTTTTAAAAATAGAAACCATTTGATTGCGCACTAAATTTAAAGGATGTCTGGTGCCCACTGTTATTTCATCGCCAGGCAAACTCATATCGATACTTGCACTGTTGTCATCTGCTTCACCTAAGCCCGCTAATAATATTTCTAATTTTTCTTCGGCTGCAATTTTAAAAGCATTTAAGATTTGTCCGAATTCTTTTTTTTGTTCGTTGGGTACATTTTTCATCTCCCCCATAATTTGTTTCACCAAACCTTTGGTTCCCAAGTATTTAATACGGAATGCTTCCACCTCGGCCGAAGTAGCACCTGTGGCTGCCGCTATTTCCTTTTTAATGTCTTCGATTTGTTGTAACAATTGCTCCATAGTGCTACGAAGATAAGAAAAACCCCGTTGCGGTTTTTGATGTGGAGGAAAATTAACCGTAAAAAGCCTTACATTTGTTCTCAGACGAAGTTAATTTACATGGAGTACAATACAGCAAGAAGCATAATGGGCATGAGAGAATACGGCCGTCACGTTCAAAGGATGGTTGATCATCTTATGACTATTGAGGACCGCGACAAAAGGAAGGAGCAGGCCCATATCGTAGTGGAGTTAATGGGTTTTTTAAACCCCCAGCTTAAAAATATCGAGGACTACAGACATAAATTATGGGATCACCTGTTTTTTATGAGCAATTTTCAATTGGATGTAGAAAGTCCTTATCCAATTCCTACGAAGGAAACCTATAAGCAAAAACCCGATCCTTTGCCTTACCCTAAGCGTAAAATTAGATATGCGCATTTGGGTAAAAACTTAGAATTGGTGATTGATAAAGCAATGGCCGAAACAGACCAAGAAAAGAAAGCCGGCTTTGCCCATGCGATTGCGCATTATATGAAATTAGCATACAGTAACTGGCATAAAGAATTAGTGCAAGATGATGCGATTCGTAGTGAGTTGAATGCAATTACTGGGGGTGAATTAGAATTTAGCAACACGCCATATATTAAACATCGTAATCAAAACTTTAGTGAGGATTACCGTCCTGCAGGTGGCCGTTGGCAAAATAACCGAAACAATAATAACCGCGGTAGTCGCGGACCTGGTGGTCCTGGCGGAAGTGGTGGTAATAGTGGTGGACGCAATAACAATAATCGCAATTTTAAAAAGAGATATTAAGAAACTATTTAACTTAAACTATTAAAACAAAAAGGGGTCCCGATGCATCGGGACCCCTTTACTTTAAAATAAATGTAAAGTGTTTATTTAAATATAGCAGGTGTACCTGGAGGAGGTATACTTTTTTTAATGAAGCTTCTTAAGTGATCATTGCTTGTTGCTAAATCTTCCTTGCGTAAATACATCATGTGTCCGCTTTTGTATCCTTCCCAGAACATACGATTTTGAATTTTTCCAGCAGGATCCATTTGCCACATATTATATTTTGCATTAAAATAATCACAAGCGCCATCATAGTATCCTGATTGCACCAATAAATTTAAATACGGATTTTGCATCATGGCTTGACGTAAATTATCACCCGTTTTATTATTTGTATTATCCCAAGGATAGGTAGGGCCAAAAATAAAATAATTTAAATCTGTCTTGTAACCCAACTCATCTCTTAAGTACATATTAATCGCTGGCGTAAAAGAATGTTCCCATGAAGTTAATTCAGGATTGTAATCTGATTTTTCACCAGCATCAATTCTGTCGATGCCAATATAACGTGAATCCAAGCGGCCAATGGTTTTGCCTTGATCACGTAAAAGTTCCTTCCAAAAATAAGCATACGGAATTTCTAAACTTTGTTGTGCAACCACGGTTTCATTTAAACCAATATATTTTGAAACTTTTTTGACGATGTCTTTTCTTTTCTCAACAGATAATGCGCCACCCTGTGCAATGGCAGGCATCAATTCATTGATGGTAAAGGATTCTACTTCAGGTAAAAATTTAGTTAAGTCCTTGGATTGAAATTCAGGGGCTAATTTTTTATGGTGCCATGCAGTTGCTGCCATGTAAGGAATACGCAATGCAGCATCTGATACTCTATCACGATCAATACCTAAATCAGTAGGCGAAACTAAAATCACCCCATTTAAATACATCCAATGTCTATTTTGTAATTCCAATGACAATCCTGAAACGCGCGTGGTACCATAACTTTCTCCAATTAAAAATTTAGGCGATGCCCATCTTTTTTGACGCGCAACAAATGCATTAATCCAATCCGCTAAATATTTAACATCGGCATTAACGCCAAAAAATTTAGAAGTAGGAACTGACTTATCTAGGATACGAGAAAATCCTGTGTTCACTGGATCGATGTATACAATATCTGCAACATCAATTAAGGATTGTGGATTGTCCTCAAATCCGTAGGGTTGAATTGGATATCCTTCCTCATCGATTTTTAATTTTTTTGGTCCGGTATAGCCCAAGTGCATCCAAACACTTGCAGTACCAGGTCCGCCATTAAATGAAATGACCAAGGGTCTAGTTTC
>CAIWBA010000316.1 GCA_903910765.1 uncultured Bacteroidota bacterium | reverse complement strand
GTAAAGAAAATGAATTCGATTAAATTAAAAAATTGTTTGGTAATGAAATTGATGGCAACGTTTTTATTAGGTATCTCCATATTGAATTGTTCACCATCAATCACAGCAGCTGTTGTTCAACCTGTGGTTACACCCCCAATGCAAGTGGTAACTGACATTGAATTCTGGCTAACAAAAGCGGACCAATCTGTTAAGTTAGAAAAGCAAACAGCCATATTAAAATTTGGTACAGCATTTAATAATTACAATAGTATTGAAATTAATGATGCTAGTACGTTTCAGGAAATGGAAGGCTTTGGCTATACCTTAACTGGTGGAAGCGCCCAAGTGATTAATCAATTAGGAGCTGCTGCAAAAAAAGATTTATTACAAGAATTGTTTGGTCAAAACACAAATTCAATTTCTTTAAATTATATAAGACTTAGTATTGGTGCTTCTGATTTAGATGCTTCTGTTTTTTCATACAATGATATACCATCCAATCAAACGGATATTAATTTAGATAAGTTCAGTATTTCCCCTGATATGATTTATTTAATTCCTTTATTAAAGGAAATAGTGGCTATTAACCCCAAAATCAAAATAATGGCTAGCCCTTGGTCGGCGCCATTATGGATGAAGGATAACAAGCTGTCCGTTGGCGGAAGCTTGTTATCCCAATACTATAATGTGTATGCACAATACTTTATAAAGTATATTCAAGCCATGAAGCAAAATGGTATTACCATTGATGCGATTACGCCACAAAACGAGCCATTACATCCTGGAAATAATCCAAGTATGTATATGTTGGCTGCACAACAAAACGATTTTATAAAAAATCATTTAGGTCCAGCTTTTGCTGCAGCAGGTATCAAAACAAAAATTATTATCTACGATCACAATTGTGATAAGCCAGAATATGCAACATCCATTTTAAGTGATGCTGCTACAAATCCGTATGTATCTGGATCTGCATTTCACTTATATGCTGGAGATATTAGCGCATTAACGCAAGTTCACAATGCATTCCCAGATAAAGGATTATATTTTACTGAACAGTGGACATCCGGCACTGGCGAATTTGCAGGTGATTTAAAATGGCATACCAAAAATGTGATGATTGGCTCGGCTCGAAATTGGAGTAAGGTTGCCTTGGAGTGGAATTTAGCAAGCTATCCATCTTATAATCCCCATACACCAGGTGGATGTACTTCCTGCAAAGGTGCAATCACCGTTGATAATTCAGTGGTTACGCGAAATGTATCTTATTATATTATAGCACACGGTTCAAAATTTGTACCCGCAGGCTCCATAAGAATTGGGACTAGTAATGTAGGTAATTTATATAATGTGGCCTTTAAAACCCCCGCTGGGAAAATAGTATTGATTGTTATGAATGACGGGGCTACTGCCGAATCATACAATATTAAACACAACGGCAAATGGGCTACTACCTATTTGGAGCCAGGGTCAGTTGGTACCTATCTGTGGTAATTATTTCTCCGAACTTCGTTTTATTTTTTTATAATTTTATCCTTAAATTCGAAAGGGGGTGTAATGAATTTTTTTATAAAAAAATTCATTAATTATGGGACAGGATAAGTTGATTAATAATACACATAACGAGCGTATTCGAAAAATGATTTTTGGATCCGTGTATCCGCTTTATTTATCGAAAGTGGAAAAGAAAGGTAGAACCAAGGAGGAATTAAATCAGGTAATTACTTGGTTGACAGGCTATGATAATAACAAATTAGAAAAACTAATACAGGAAAAGGTGAGTTTTGAAACATTCTTCAAGCTTGCAAAGCTGAATCCCAATGCGCATTTGATTACTGGCGTGATATGCGGTTATCGGGTGGAAGAAATCGAAGATAAACTAACCCGGCAGGTTAGGTATTTGGATAAACTTATCGATGAATT
>CAIWBA010000315.1 GCA_903910765.1 uncultured Bacteroidota bacterium | reverse complement strand
ATAGCTACAATCATCGCAAACAATCGATACAAAGTTTCTTTTTCATCAAAAACGAATAAGATAAGGACCATAAAAGCCACACTCGCTATGATTGAACTTAAAGAAACAAAGCGAGTTGATATTAAAGAAATTAAAAATATGCTTAAACAAATAATAGCAACAATAGGTTGAATAGCTAAAGTCATCCCTAATAAAGTAGCGACTCCTTTTCCTCCTCTAAAATTAGCCCAAATAGGAAGTATATGACCTAATACAGCCACCATCCCTAAAGCAATCATGAAATTGGTTCTAGCCAACTCATGGCTCATGTAGAATGGAATTAAAACATATAGAGAAGTTGCAATAACACCTTTGGTTACATCCACTAACATTACAAAAGAGCCCCACTTAGAACCTAATACCCTAAAAGTATTGGTCGCACCTGCGTTACCACTTCCATAATCACGGATGTCAATACCAAATTTATATTTACTTACCCAAACCGATGTAGGAATGGATCCAATTAAATAAGCCAATATGATTAATACAATTTCAAACATCTTGATAAATTATAATGGATAGCAAAGATACACCCAAAAAAATTAATGGTTTGTTAACATTGGCATAATATTAACTTATGAAAGGTTAAACAATAAGCTAACCCAACCATTTAAAGGCTGTGATTTGACGAAAATCCACCCATTTTCAGAAGCTAATTCAATCATATCTTGTTGATCTTCAATAAGTAAACCACTTAGTATCAATTGGGATCCAGAATAGGCAACCGAGGTCAATTCCTCCATATTGGCTTCAATAATATGCCTATTTACATTGGCCAAAATAATGTCAAATTGGGTGTTTTGGAGAGCAGATACCACTTTTTGGACGACAATCACTTTTGAATCGTTGTTTTGAATGTTTTCGTTGGCATTCTCAATGCACCAATCATCATTGTCTACAGCTAAAACTTGTCTTGCACCCAACTTTTCGGCTAGTATGGCCAAAACGCCAGTTCCTGTTCCAAAATCATATACCGACTTACCTGTAAAATGAAGATGTTCCATCATTTGCATGACAGAAAAAGTAGTCGCATGATGGCCTGTTCCAAAGCTCATTTTAGGGGTAATCTTAATTTCAAATTGTACTGCTGGTTCAAAATTGGGATGAAAATGGGCCTTGATCCCAACGAAATCTCCCACCCTTACTGGGTCAAAATTAGATTCCCATACTGCATTCCAATTTTGTTCCTTAATTATTGATTTAGAATATATTAAACTATATTGATTAAATATATTATTCAAGTTATTTATGACTTCATCCTTATCTAATTCACTCGAAAGTATATAGGCTTTGCAATGATCTTGTTCTTCGTTAAATCCATCAAATCCCATCTCAGACAATTGGGCAATTAATAGCCCTAATTGATCCTGGGTGGTAAAGTCAAAGCCAATTTCAATGTATTCTTTGGTCATTTGATGTTGGTTTATATTGGTAAAAAAGAATCCCCTTTGGTCTAGCAAAGGGGATTCAGTAGTCTATATTTTAAAATTAGGCTTTATATTAAGCTTGACCTTCTCTTGGACCACGATCTTCACGAGGTGCTTGTTCTGGTCTAGGTAATAAAGCTTTATGGCTTAATTTGAACTTGCCTGTTTTAGGATCCAAACCTACCAACTTCACTTTAACCACATCACCTTCATTGTATATACCATCCATTGTCTCCAAACGCTTCCAACTTATTTCACTTATGTGTAATAATCCTTGTTTGCCTGGCATAAACTCTACGAAAGCACCAAATTCTTTCACACCCTTCACTACCCCTTCGTAT
>CAIWBA010000314.1 GCA_903910765.1 uncultured Bacteroidota bacterium | reverse complement strand
GTGAATTACCACATCCTCGTAGTGTAACCGCAAATGGTGGTATTTATGCATGGAAAGATGGTCGCCGCAATTGGGATACTACTACCGCTGTATTTGATTACGGGCCTTTAGATGATATGAGCAAAGGATTCCAAGTGGTGTTTATGTCTCGTATGCACAATGGAGATGACAATGCTTCAGAAATGTATTATTCTAATGGCGGTGAATTAAACTTGGTGAATAATAAAGTTTCCCCTAAAGGTGGATTGAGTAAAAGGTTTGCGGATGCGATGAATATGCAACCTAATTTATTGCCTGAATTTAGTTTAACAGATAAGGAAATAAAAGTGTCTTCTGCAGCAAATACAGGAAGTGATCCATTAACATCAGCGCACGTACGCAATTGGATGGAATGTATTCGTTCTAGAAAACAACCCAATGCGCCAGTAGAAGCAGGGTACCAACACTCTATTGCAACCATCATGGCCAATGCTGCTTGTAGGACTGGTGCAAAAGTTACTTTTGACCAAAAAACACAGGAAGTGATGGTGAATGGCAAACCATTTAAATATTAATCAAGCAGGTAATTATTTTGATTAAATAAAAATTGCTTTTTACTAAAATGCCCCCCGATAATTCGAGGGGCATTTTTATTAGCTGGGTTAGTGTTTGTAAGTCGTAAAATTAAAAATGGGGGAGTTGTATATTTAGATTTTATACATTTTTTCGTAATACTCTTCTGCCATTCTATTGCTGTCAAATTGGAAGCGAACATCATTCATTCCGTTTTGTGTAATTTGACGCCAAGTTTCCTTGTTGTCATAATACATCGGAACAATTTGTTCTTCTAGTATTTTATACATTTCATCTAAATCGTAATCGTCTTGTTGTTGCGTGGACATATTATCATAGTCCGCCTTTGGAACTACGAAACCATTATTGCCATGGTTTATAAATTCAGGTATCCATCCATCATCCGTTGAAAAATTTACAGCGCCATTCATCGCAGCTGTCATGCCACTCGTGCCCGATGCTTCTCTTGGAACACGCGGATTATTTAGCCAAACATCAGAAGCTTGTTTCATTCTTTTACTCAAACCTAATTCGTATCCAATTAATACAGCAACATTATTATAGTTTTTACTTAAATGTACAAGGTTGTTGAATTGTGAAATAGCAGGGTAGTCGACAGGATAAGGTTTGCCTGCAAAAATAATTTGAACTGGATGTTTTTTATTGGAAAGTAATTTTTCAAAACGATCCATGTCCCAAGATAAAAAATCGGCGCGTTTGTATCCTGCAAATCTTCTTGCCCAAACAATGGTCAATACATTCGAGTCAAATACTTTGCCAGTTTGATCTGCGACAATTTCAAATGCTCTTTTCTTCAAATACATTTTCCGATCATCAAATCCAACCGTGTCAATATTTTCAGCAAATCGATATAATTGTTTGTCTGCCCAATAGCGCCAGTTTTGTGCATTGGTTACATGGGTGATTGGACAAATACCTTCATATTTTCCCCATAAGGCCCTGCTCACATGTCCGTGTAGTTCTGAAACCCCATTTGCTTTTCGTGCAAATCTGAGTGCTGCTAAAGAATGATTAAATTGATCATCATCAATACCCGTTAATTTTCGTACTTCATCCAAGCTTAAGCCACAGAAATAACCCATCTTATGACATAAGTAGATATCGTGTTTTTCATTACCCGCTTCTTCGGGCGTATGTGTCGTAAATACCAGTCTTTTTTTAACCTCGTCTAATGACTTGTATTTATTCAATAAATAAAAGGCAGCTGAAAATCCATGTGCTTCATTTAAATGGTATACTTCAGGTTCGAAATTTAATTCATCAATTAATTTTGCACCACCAACCCCTAATAAAATAAATTGTGCAACTTTAGTTGCAACATTGGCGTCATATAAACGGTGTGTGATTGTTTGAGATACATAATCGTTCTCAGGTAAATCGGTACTCAATAAAAATAAGGGAGCACTACAAAAAGTATTGGGTGCTAAATAATAAGCTTTTACCCAAACAGGGTGGTCGTGAATCATAATCTGGTATTTAATACCAGTATCTTCCAAGAAACTATACATTTTCTCCATGAAGGTGACCTGCAATGTTTGGTCTTGGTTTCTTGCTTGGTCATAATAACCATACTTCCATAAAATACCAACCCCAATTAAATTTTGGTTTAATTCAAATGCACTTCTTAAATGAGAACCCGCTAGAAATCCTAAGCCACCACTGTAAATTTTCAAAGGCTGATGAATCGCAAATTCCATAGAAAAATAAGCGGCCTTCTTTTTAAACTGTTCATTTATCTCATAGGGCACCTGATAATTTCTAAAACTCATAAATCTTGGTTTGATAATATGCCTGCAATATAATGGTATTTAGTTAAAATGTACTTTTTACACATTAAACTGTGGAAAAGATGACTTTATTGTACAAAAATGTGGATTATTTCTTCTTATTCCGCTTCCTTTTTTTGTCGTAATTATCATTGAAGAAGCAGGTCATGTTACGGTGATTACCACAATTGCCCTCTTCCTTAATAGCAATAACATTACCCGTAATGGTGAAATGTATGATGCAAGGGTCGCCTTTTTCCGTGTAGGTCGCCTTATTTTTTGTAAAATTTAATAGCCCTTTTAGTTCACCTACACAGTCACCATTTTGTTTTTCAAAATGTAAAAAAAACTGGTATTTATTAGGGGTAGCTAAATCTCGAATTGATATGAAGTTTTTACTATCTCTCGCATAGTCCCCACTATAGGTATTAATTGTTGGTAAAGTATCAATTGGATTGATGATTACACTTGAGGTTGGTTTTTTATTACTATCAAAAAAGATAAGTTTGAAAATGCTATCTGAATACGCCCATCCCTTTTTTTCATAACTGGCTCCATTTTCTTCTCCCATTTTATTTTCAGCAACCAAAAAGGTAGGTTCTTTATTGATGGTTAAAGTTTTACCATATAACCTTGAATTTTTTTGCTGCTCATTAAATTCGGCGACCACTTTATAGCCTAAGTATTTATTTTTTTTACTGAAAACCACTACAGCAATATCCTGTTGTGTTGGATGTTGCACATTTAATAATAAATAATATTCTTCTTCTTTTTCAATTTTTAAAATAGGGTGTAAAATTGCTTTTTTATCCTTGGTGGCAATGATTTGTTCCACAATGGAGTCAGGTATAAATTGCACTAGTGCTTTGCGGCCTATTTGAATAGTGTCAGTAAATTTATTAAGGTTTGTATCCGTGATAGTGATAGGTAGGGTTGCAAGTTTAAATGCCTTATTAAAATCATTAATTTTCAGGGGGGTATTACCTGTCAAATCGGTTTTTTTTTCACCGCAAGCAAATAACAATACCATACAAATTATAAAGGTCCCTTTACGCATTTAGTAAATTTTCACTAAAATAGGCTTTCATATGCAGTTCTACAAGGGATTTATGATTAAATTTAGGGTATCCTATGTCTAACAAATCACTTGATACTTTACATGAATCCGTCCCCGTGCAAAATAAACGAGGCTGGCGTAAATTTCTTGCCTTCATTGGTCCAGCCTATTTGGTGAGTGTGGGTTATATGGATCCAGGGAATTGGGCCACTGATTTACAAGGTGGCGCTGCTTTTGGCTATCAGCTTATTTGGATTTTGCTTTTAAGTAATATTATGGCGATTCTTTTACAAAGCTTAAGTGCAAGATTAGGCATTGTTAGACGCTTAGATTTGGCACAAGCCAATCGTGAAACCTATCCTCCAACAGTCAACTTCGCTTTATACATTTTAGCTGAATTAGCGATAACAGCGACCGATTTAGCAGAAGTTTTAGGAATGGCCATTGGAATTAAGTTGCTGACAGGCATTCCTTTGATGTATGGCACATGTATAACAGTTTTAGATACTTTTTTATTTTTGCTTTTACAACGCTATGGTATTCGAAAAATGGAGGCATTTATTATTTTATTAGTCGCTACCATTGGCTTTAGTTTTTTAGCACAATTATTTATTGCGAAGCCAGATTTGTCTCAAGCAATTGTGGGGTTCATTCCAACTAAATTATCACCAACCGCTTTATACATTGCAGTTGGAATAATTGGGGCTACAGTGATGCCGCATAATTTATATTTACATTCGGCATTAGTGCAAACACGAAAAATAGATAGAACACCGAAGGGTATTCGAAAATCAATCTTGTATAATTTTATTGATAGCGCAGTCGCTTTAAATTTGGCATTTTTTGTTAATGCTGCGATACTCATTTTAGCGGCATCTACTTTTTTTTACACAGGGCACCAAGGCGTAGCAAAAATTGAAGAGGCGCATTCCTTATTGGCGCCATTGCTTGGTTCAAAGTTGGCGCCCATCTTATTTGCAATTGCATTGATTGCCGCAGGACAAAGCTCGACTGTTACGGGAACATTGGCTGGGCAAATCGTCATGGAAGGATATTTGAAATTAAGATTAAACCCCTGGATCAGAAGATTGCTTACGCGTTTATTAGCCATCACGCCTGCGGTATTGGTGATTGGAATTATGGGGGAGGAAAGGGTAGATGCCTTATTGGTGTTTAGTCAAGTCATACTGAGTTTGCAATTAGGTTTTGCGGTAATTCCATTAATTCATTTTGTAAGTGATAAAAATAAAATGGGAGAATACGCCATTGGAATAAAAATTAAAATATTTGCCTGGATCATTGCTGCTATTTTGGTTTATTTAAATAGTCATTTGGTGATTGATTTTGTGGGTACTTTTTTCCAAAATTCAAATTCATTGACATTGAAAATAGCAGTGGTACTTTTGGTGCTCCTATTTTTAGGATTATTGTTGTTCATTACATTTTATCCTTTAATACTAAAAAACAAACCGCAATCTGCAGATGATTTTCATGGGATGCCCATTGAATTAGATTGGTCGGATGATTTACCGGTGCATCGGATTGCCATTGCAGTAGATTTTTCTGTCACGGATGCAAAGCTGATCAAAAAGGCAGTTCAACAAGCCCATCCAAGTGGATATGAAAATACGCCCCATCAGGATACCCAATTCATTTTTATACATGTTGTTGAAAGTGTCACAGCAAACTATTTACAGGATGCGAGTGATGATGCTGAAACTCGAAAGGACCAAGAAAGATTGGACACCTATGCAAATGCACTTATCCATAAAGGCTATCAAGTAAAAACTTGTTTGGGTTATAAAAATAGGGTAAAGGAAATTGTTCGAATTGTGCAGGAATGCGATGCACAATTACTCGTGATGGGTGGTCACAGGCACCAAGGCTGGAAGGACTATATCTTTGGAGAAACCATTGAATCAGTGAGGCATCAAGTAAGCATCCCGGTTTTAATTGTAAATCATTAAGCAGCCTACTAACATCTGTTTTCAAGCACCCTATAATGGGTATCATTCCCCCTGATTTGAGACGATTAATGGCATTTTTTAAGCGTAGTTTTTGTACATTTGTGCATTAAATTTCAAACATTATGGGACAAAAAATTAAAGTAGCTAATCCAGTAGTCGAATTGGATGGCGATGAGATGACCAGGATTATATGGAAGTTCATAAAGGACAAATTAATTCTTCCTTATTTAGAGATAGATATTAAGTATTATGATCTAGGCATGGAGTACCGCGATGAAACGAATGACCAAGTAACGATTGACGCTGCAAATGCGATTAAACAATATGGCGTTGGTATCAAATGTGCGACTATTACCCCTGATGAACAAAGGGTGGAAGAATTCAAGTTAAAACAAATGTGGAAGAGCCCCAATGGGACTATTCGTAATATATTAGATGGTACTGTTTTTAGAGAACCCATTGTATGTAGTAATGTGCCTCGTTTGGTACCTAACTGGACAGCGCCTATTTGCATTGGTCGTCATGCATTTGGTGATCAATATCGTGCAACCGACTTTGTAACAAAAGGTAAAGGAAAATTAACCGTTAAGTTTGAAGGAGAAGACGGAACTATACAAGAATATGAAGTGTATAATTATAAAGGAGATGGCGTTGCATTAACGATGTACAATACCGACGAAAGTATTTATGGTTTTGCACGTGCTTGTTTTAACCAAGCTTTGGTTAAAAAATGGCCTTTATATTTATCTACAAAAAATACCATCTTAAAAAAATATGACGGTCGTTTCAAAGATATTTTTGAAGAAGTGTACCAAGGAGAATTTAAAGCGAAATATGATGCTGCAGGTATTACCTACGAGCACCGTTTAATTGATGATATGGTAGCAAGTGCTTTAAAATGGAATGGTAATTTTGTATGGGCTTGTAAAAACTATGATGGTGACGTACAATCTGATACAGTAGCACAAGGCTTTGGTTCATTAGGTTTAATGACTTCAACTTTAATTACACCTGATGGAAAAGTAATGGAAGCAGAAGCGGCACATGGAACTGTGACACGTCACTTTCGTGAGCACCAAAAAGGAAACAGAACTTCTACCAACCCAATTGCGTCTATCTTTGCTTGGACTAGAGGCTTGGAATTCAGAGGTCAATTAGATAATAACCAAGAACTAATCCGTTTCTCTAAGGCATTGGAAGATGTTTGTGTGGAAACAGTGGAGTCAGGTATCATGACTAAGGATTTAGCGGTATGTGTACATGGAAACAAAGTTAAACATGGCGATCATTATGTTTACACCGAAGAGTTCTTGGATGCATTAGATGCTAATTTGCAAAAGAAACTTGGATAATTATATTTACGATTTAAGGACCTAATGTTGCTTATAAAAAAAGCGATCCCGACAATCGGGATCGCTTTTTTAGTGGAATAGGGTGATCATTTATCCTTTACCTTTTCCTTTAGTCTCTTTTTTCATTTCCGCACATTTACCATCTTTCATACATTCTTTATTGCAAACGTGTTTTGCTTTAGTTTCTTCTTTTTTGCAAGAAGTGCAAGCTTTTTTTCCATCACATTTGTCTTTGCATTTACAACCAGCCCCACAATTAGCGATTGCTGTATTTAATGAAAGTGAAAGTAAACCCGCTAATAAAAAAATGGCTATTTTTTTCATATTTTAATTTTTATGTTTAATGAATTAATTTCTAACTGCAATTTAATAAATTTTTTAAATAAAAGAGTTTAAGCTGGGTTGATAGATATCATATTTATAATACCCTTATTGGATTACTTCTAAAATAGGCTTTCCAATACTACCACTTGGCATCTGGATGCCTAATAATGTGGTGATGGTAGGCGCGATATCGGTCATATAGTTTACATTATTCACCTGACCCTTCTTGATCCCTTTGCCATAAAATAATAATGGAATATGTGCGTCATAATTATAAAATACGCCATGGCCCGTTCCAGTATTACCACCGCCAACCACACCCGATTTTGTAATAAATATTAAATCGCCGCTTCGTTGCGGATTATATCCATTGACAATACGTTCCCTGATGCTTTGTGGAAGTGGGGCAATGGCCGCTTTACGCGATTCAACTACTTGTATGATATTGCTTTTTTGTTCAAGATAATTTGTAATAAGGGCCGTCAATTTATCTTGATTAACTTGCAAGCTATCCATCAAATTATGGTTAAAGTAAATATTGAATTCAGTGATCGCTGAAATTAATTTTGGATTCAAACCTTTTGAACTAAGCATTTTACCAAGCTCAGTTTTAATGCCATCATCGGAAATAGTTCCAGCTGGTATTTTATTTTTTTGTGCATATCCTGGAATAGGCGCAACTGCGTGATCGGCAGTTAAAAATACAGTGTAATTATCTTTACCAACCTGTTGATCGAGGATAGTAAAAAACTGCGCTAATATTTCATCTAATTTAATATAGCCATCCAATGTTTCCCATGAATTTGGTCCAAATGCATGTCCAATATAATCAGGTGAAGAAAAACTTACTGCTAATAAATCAGTGATATCATCTAATCCCATTTTTTCATTGATCAAGGTTTTAGTTGCTATATCTAAAACCAAATTATTGCCATATGGGGTAGTGGCTACCTTACCATAATCTTTTCCTATGTATTGATTTAAATTATACGGAAATCCTTTGGCATCTTTACCAAATGGGCTTGATTCATATTCATTTTGATCTGCATCACAGTTCGCTTCATAAACGGATTTTGGTAAGCTTAAACTCCAACCTAATTTATAAAAGCTATCTACCATTTTAGCATTGTTATAATCTGTTAGCCAGCTTGGAAGTAATTTTCCATAATAAGTGGAACTAATGAAGTTCCCTGATTTACTATCATACCAATATGCGCCGTCTGCGGAATGACCCGCAGGAATAATAGCACCTCTATCTTTTAAGGAAATACCATACACTTTGCTCTTAAAGTTGGTTGCTAATTTTAGTTCATCACCAATGGTTGTTGTCCAAACATTTAAGGGACTCATTTTTCCAGCACTGCTATTTTCGATACCCACGGCTTGTACCGAATTATCTTCAACACAGTAGATCATTTTTTGCTGAATATTATCATACCAGCTGTTTCCCGTAATTCCATGTATGGCAGGCGTACTACCAGTATATACTGCAGTATGTCCGCAAGCGGTCACTGTAGGTATATAAGGAATCAGGTTATTATTACAACTTGCTCCTTGATTCATCAACTTTAAAAAGCCATTTTGGGTTTTAAAGAAGGGTTTAAATTTATTCACATAGTCCCAACGCATTTGGTCAACCATAATACCTACTACTAATTTGGGTTTTGCATCTGTTGCTTTAACGGGGTTGGTTTTTTGCGCAAAAGTGGGTGTTGTTATTAAACCTAAAAATAACAAATGAGTAAATCGCATAGCATCTTGTTTAATGATAGTGCAAATTACACCTATTTATTAGTGTTTTAAACCTAAAATTTTATTAAATTTGCGTAACCTAATCATACTTATTATGGCAGATATCTTTGAAAGACTCATTAAAAACTATGGCCCAATTGGCCAACATCGTGAAAGAGCACATGGTTACTTTGCATTCCCAAAGTTAGAAGGGGAAATTGGGTCTAAAATGAAGTTTAGAGGGCAAGAAATGATTGTTTGGAGTTTGAATAATTATTTGGGCTTAGCCAATCATCCAGCAGTGCGAAAAGCAGATGCGGATGCAAGTGCTAAATATGGTTTGGCATTACCGATGGGTGCTAGAATGATGAGCGGAAATAGTGATTTACATGAACAACTAGAAGCGGAGTTAGCTAGTTTTGAAAATAAGGAAGATGCTATTTTAATGAATTATGGCTACCAAGGAATCATGAGTGCCATTGATGCAATTTGTGGTCGTCACGATGTGGTTGTTTATGATGCAGAGTGTCATGCATGTATTATTGATGGGTTAAGAATGTTACCAGGTCATCGTTTTGTTTTTAAGCACAATGATGTAGAAGATTGCGAAAAGCAATTACACCGCGCACAAGCCTTAATTGAAAAACAACAATCTGGTGGAATTTTAGTGATTACGGAAGGGGTATTTGGAATGGCCGGTGACCAAGGTAAGTTGAAGGAAATTGTGGATTTAAAATCAAAAGTTCCTTTTAGAATGTTGGTGGATGATGCCCATGGTTTTGGTACTTTAGGTAAAACAGGGGCTGGTGCTGGGGAGGAACAAGGATGTCAAGATGGAATTGATTTGTACTTTTCTACTTTTGCGAAAAGCATGGCATCAATTGGTGCATTTATGGCGGGCCCTAAAACGATTATTGATTATATCCGTTATAATATTCGTTCTCAAATATTTGCAAAAAGTTTACCCATGCCATATGTCGTTGGTAACTTAAAGCGTTTAGAATTATTAAAAACACAGCCCCACTTAAAGGAAAATTTGTGGAAGAATGCCCTTGCTTTACAAAAAGGGTTAAAGGAAAGAGGATTTGATATTGGGAAAACAGATTCAGTAGTAACACCTGTTTATATGAAAGGGGGTGTAGAAGAAGCAACCTTAATGGTGATGGACCTAAGAGAGAACTATAAAATTTTCTGTTCTATAGTTGTTTATCCTGTGATCCCTAAAGGACATATTATTTACAGATTAATTCCAACGGCTGAGCATACCCAGGACGAAATTGATTTGACCTTAAAAGCGTTTAGCGAAACCAAGGCCAAGTTGGATGCAGGTGCTTATAAGTCAGCAGAGATTCCTGATATGGCGAACAAGTAGCAGTTCCTAAAAAAATAATTTTGAAAGAGCAGCATTCATTAGAGTAAGTCTAATTGATTCTGCTCTTTTTTTAGTACCTCAATACTTACATTTAATTCAAATCCAATGAGCAGAATAAGTGCATTTAAGTACACTAGTGTCATTACAACTAATACAGTACCGATGGATCCATATATTTTATTGTAACTACTAAAGTTATTTACCCAATAGGAGAATCCTAGGGTGGTTGCTAACATCAAGCAAGTGGAAAGTATTGCCCCCGGTGACCATAAGGACCATCTTTCTTTAATATGGGGTGCGTATTTATAAATAAATGCATTTCCGAAAAATAGCAATAGAATAATGATTCCCCACCTTAAAACATTCCAATAAGGAATGATGGTTTTGCGCTTAATTTCAAAAACATCTCTCAACAAGGTAGTTAATTGATCCTGCCCAATCAATACCAATAAACTTGCAAATACCAATAATATTAATATGAGCGTAAGTCGAATGGCACGCCAGCGTTGGTGTAAAAAAAATGGTTTATGCTCCATGTATGATTTATCAAAGCTGCGAATAATTCCGGTCATCGCATTGGATGCATAAAAAAGTAATAATAGGAAACCAAATGAAAATATACCCACATGCTGGCTAAGTAAATCATTGATAATATCTAATATAAAACGGTAGGTGCTTGAGTTGGGTGAAATATCCTTAAAGATGGAAAGTATTTGTTTTTTTACTTTAAGTGTTTTCGGAAAGTAAGGGATGATTGAAAATAAAAACAAAAAGGAGGCCGGAAGCGCCATAATTAAATTGAATGAAATAGCGGAGGCACGATCATATAACCCAATCGTATTAAGTTGGGTGTATAAGAATTTTATTACTTGGTACAAGTTAACCCTTTCGAATCCTGGAATATAAACCAATTTCGCTTTTTGCTTTAAAAATTGAAGCAATGGCTGGATGAACTTATATAATATGTCGAATATTTTATTCAAATTTTATTTTTCTTATTTTGACATGATCAAAATTAATATTTCAATCGTTTATTTATTTTCCTCTACTTTCAATTTCTTCTTTGCTTGATATTCGTCTAGCTTTTTTTGGTATTCTTTGGCATATCGATTGTGTTCTTCATAAGTGCTACTAAAATGATGATACCCACTAAAGTCAGCTTTGGCGACAAAGTAAAGGTAATCCGTTTTAGGGGCATTCAAGACTAAGTCAATCGTATTAGGGGATGGCGTACAAATTGGGCCAGGCGGTAAACCTAAATTTTGGTAGGTATTATAGGGAGAAGGGTTGGTTAAATATTTTTCATAAATGCGGGTAATGGTAAAATCTTGCATTGCATACTTAATGGTAGGGCAGGCTTGCAAGGGCATGCTTTTTTTAAGTCTGTTTTGATATACGCTTGCAATTAAAATTTTATCAGAATCATTGTTCGTTTCTTCTTCAACAATGGACGCGAGTGTATATACTTGTTCCTGCGATAACCCCTTCTGTGCAGCTTTACTGTTTCTGTTATTCCCATTCCAGAATTGGGCTTCTGCGTCCTTCATCTTTTTCAATAATTTGGACATAGAAGTGTTCCAGTAAAATTCATAAGTATTTGGAATGAATAAAGTAAATAGTTGCGTAGTATCAATATTGAATTGCGCCAATGAATCGTTGCTATTTAAATATAGGGCAGCATCATTGCTATCGGTTGTAAATGTGGTGGAGATCAATTTCGCTAGTTCTCCCTTGGTTCTTACTTTGTTTAATATAAATTTTACAATGGGTTGTTGGTTATTGCGAAGCATGCGTAAAATTGAAAATAGATTCGCTTTTTTCTTCACTAAGAAGGATCCTGTTTTTGTTTTATTTTGGATATCAAATAAGGGGGCAAGTAGGGTGAAGCTTATTTTTTCTGGAATAATATGATTTGCCACTAAACTATCCCCTAAGTCATTGATGGACATCCTGCTTTTGTCATAATGAAAACTCATCTGCGTTTCGGGAAATGAAGTAGATTTTATAAAAACAATATAGGTTTCATAACAGATTAAAATGAGTAAGGCAAATAGGATCAGTTTTTTCATGGGGAAGTCCCTTAATATTTTTATAAAATGTATTCAGTAAAGTTAAGTTTTGTAACCCATAAATAAAAAATCCCTCCCTTTGAAAGAGAAGGATTTAAGATAAATTTATTATAAAATGGAACCGATGGTGACATTCGTCTTATCGTCCCAAAATGGTCTTATTTTTTTGAATTCGCTGGCGGCGGCGGTGGCGGTGGGGTAGCCATTGCTGGTGCAGCTTGTTGTTGTGCAGGTGCTGTTACGGGTGCAGTAGCAGAAGTGTTTACTTTCTGCAACAATCCTTTGTCAGATTCAATGGCACCTGATTTTAAGAACACCGTTGATGTCATTGCTAAAATGGCAATTAATGCAGCAAAAATCCAAGTTCCTTTTTCAAGAACATCGGTGGTTTGCTTAACACCCATAAAATTATTAGATATGCCACCCACGTTTGCGTTTAATCCGCCTCCTTTAGGGTTTTGAATCAAAACCATAAATCCAAGGCCAAAACACGCTACGATAATTAAAATCAGGAATAAAGTAATCATTTTCTTTTTTTTAGTTGTTCAATTCTGGACGCAAAATAAACGGATTTTTCAGGAAAAATAAAACTTAATTTCGAATATAGGGCAATTGCCTTGCGAGAATTGCCTTGTTTCTCCCATACTTCAGCCATAGCTTCGGTGACCACTTCCTCCATTATATTGGCTTTTTCAGCGATTGCGGTGATCTCTTTTTCCTGTGCTTCAGCTAATTCAGGGGTATTTGGTGTGTCTTCTTTCTCTTTTAAAACTTTCAACCAAGCTGTAAAACTGCGTAATTGTTGGGTAAATTTATCCTGCGGCAGGGTAGAAAGGTCAATTTCGATGCCTTGTGCAGCAAAATAGTCCTTTTGAAGCGGCGTAAGCTCCATTTCGTATGCAGCGGTGTCCAAAGTCACAGGTTCCTTAAATTGGGCTAATTGATCCGATATTAAGCTACTTAACTTTTCCACCATGGGCGCGGAAATGCTATCGGTATCCTCCATTTTAAGCCATTGATGAATTTGTATCGGGGAAGGGAAAAAAGAAGTCGTTTTTTGTAGTTGGGCTAAAAGCAATGGAGATTTATCCAAATCATATTTTTTTGCCAATAAAAATTGCAAGCTTGGACTATAAGGGTGTTTGTCCACCCATTGTATTAATTCTTTGGTTTCGATGGCTTCCAAATTGGAATGCCCCGTCCATTGTAATAAAATATTATTAAGTAAGGTGGGTGTCATTAATTACCAGTTTGAAAATATTTGGTTAAAGATGTCATCCGTTATATTTCTCAATATATCACTCATTAATTGTCCTTCTGCTTGGTTTAATGTTAAGTTGGCGGAAAAATCAAAGTTACGTGTAACATCAAATTCTTGTTCTTTATTTTCAAGTGTCTTTTTCAAAATTACATGAACTGTTACTGTTAGTCGATTGGTACTTGCTTGTTGGGCGCTAACACCTACTGTTTGCGAAGGGTCATAATTAGTGATGGTCGCATAAATTTGATAATGAGCATCATCACTATTGGTGCGCGTTAATTTAGTTTGACTAATTATTTTTTGCAACAATTTGTCCGTAAGCTGTGGTGCTAATTGCGGGTTCACATACCTAGCCTTATTCTCTATAAAACCAATTTTTATCGTTTTAATATTATCGGGTATCACGGCATCCTTGAAACTATATATTCCGCAGCCGCTTAATCCAATACTTATTAAAATAAGTAAAGCTATGGTATGTCTAAAATAATTATTCTTCAATGTCGTATTCTTTAATTTTTCGATATAAAGTTCGTTCGCTAATGCCTAGGTCTGTTGAAGCATCTTTACGTCTGCCTCTGTGTTTCTTTAAGGCCTTTAAAATTAGTTCTTTTTCCTTATCCATGATATTTAGTGACTCATCTACTTCATATATTCCCTGTTGTTCATTGTCAATGATAACAGGCTGTTGATTTGGATGCGTTAATTGATTGGATGGATGATGTATGATAGGACCAGCGGAACTAGGCGCAGGGGATAAGTCGTCTTTTAATTCATTTAAAATCGATTCTCTGTTAAAATGAACATTTTGCCCACCCAATGATGGGTTCTGTAAAATTTCAACAAACATCTTTTTAAGCTCATTGACATCTTTCTTCATGTCAAAAAACAACTTGTATAAAATTTCTCTTTCATTCGCAAACTCACCAACTGGGGTATTCCCAGTTAACATGGGCATTTTATTTACATGTGGTTGTGGTAAAAATTCTGCAAGTGTTATGGCATTGATCGTTTCACTTTTACTTAACACGGAAATTTGTTCCGCGATATTTTTTAGTTCACGCACATTTCCTGGCCATGGGTATTGTGCAAGTAAATCTCTTGCTTCCGCATCTAAAAAAATAGGTTTGGTTTTATATTTATCTGAAAAGTCAACCACAAATTTTCTAAATAGTAATGGGATATCTTCCTTTCTATCTCTTAAGGAGGGCACCCGAATAGGTACTGTATTTAAGCGATAATATAGATCCTCTCTAAAACGCCCTTTCTGTGTAAATTCTAATAATTCTCTATTTGTAGCGGCAATAACACGTACATCTGACTTTTGCACTTTGGAGGAACCCACGCGAATAAATTCACCTGTTTCTAAAACGCGTAATAATCTTGCTTGCGTACCTAAAGGTAATTCTCCAATCTCATCTAAAAATATAGTACCACCACTTACGGTTTCAAAATAACCTTTGCGACTATCGACCGCGCCAGTGAAGGAACCTTTTTCGTGACCAAATAATTCAGAATCTATCGTGCCTTCAGGAATCGCACCACAGTTTACTGCAATAAATGGATTGTGTTTTCGTGCAGATAAACTATGTATAATTTGTGAAAATACTTCCTTACCAACACCACTTTCACCCACTATTAATACGGTTAAATCCGTAGCAGCCACTTGCGCAGCAGTATTTAATGCATGGTTTAGTGTTGGTGTGTTACCTATAATACTAAATCTATTTTTTAATGTCTGCAAATCCATACTAGTTCGTTTTTAATGTTCCCAATAAGGTACCTTTTGTAAATCCTTCAATCATAATTTCAACATAGTCCCCTTTTTTTAATGCGTGATTTGATTTAGGGAATACAACTACTTTGTTTTGACTTGTACGGCCCATCCATTCGGCTTCACTTTTTTTACTATCCCCTTCAATCAGCACTTCAAAACATTTGCCTACATCTCTTTTATTACTTTCATTAGAAAGTGTCCATTGCACATCCACGATTTCTTGCAACCTTCTTTTTTTAATTGCTTCCGGAATATCATCTTCGTATCTTTTTGCCGCAAGGGTACCTGGTCGCTCAGAATAAAAATACATGTAGCTATAATCGTATTCCGCAGCTTGCATAATACTGATTGTATCCTGATGATCCTGCTCTGTTTCGGTACAAAATCCTGCAATAATATCAGAGGAAACAGTGCAGGTCGGCATTATTTCTTTGATGCGCGCCACTTTGGATAAATACCACTCACGTGTATATGTCCTGTTCATTAATTGTAATACGCGCGTGCTTCCGCTTTGTACAGGCAGATGAATGTATTTGCAAATGTTTGGATACTTTGCCATTGTGAACAATACTTCATCTGTAATATCTTTTGGATGGGAAGTGCTAAATCGAACCCTTAAAGTTGGACTAATTAAAGCAACACTTTCAAGCAGCATTGCAAAAGTAGTACTTGCATTATTCTCAGGATTGTTCCAATAATAGCTGTCTACATTTTGTCCTAATAAGGTAATCTCTTTGTAGCCTTTTTCAAATAAGTCGCGACATTCTGCAACAATTGAAAATGCATCTCGGCTTCTTTCCCGACCTCTTGTAAAGGGCACCACACAAAAGCTACACATATTATTACAACCACGCATGATGGAAACAAATCCACTAATACCATTGCTATCTAAACGAACGGGGGAGATGTCCGCATAGGTTTCATCTCGACTTAATAAAACATTGACTGCCTTTTGACCAGTGCCCGCATCATTAATTAAATCGGGGAGTGATCGGTAAGCGTCAGGACCTACCACCATATCCACGAGTTTCTCTTCCTCTAATAATTTTGATTTTAATCTTTCCGCCATGCAACCCAAAACACCCACCAATAATCCAGGATTTTGTGTTTTTAGTTTTCTAAATTCAGTTAAACGTTTGCGAACAGTTTGTTCTGCTTTTTCACGGATGGAGCAGGTGTTTAATAATATCAAATCGGCAACTTCAATATTTCTTGTACTTCCAAAACCATTTTTTGCTAATATAGAAGCCACAACTTCACTATCTGCAAAGTTCATTGCGCAACCATAACTTTCGATATAGAAATGCTTGGTGAATTGATCCTGTTGCGTCGCATCAGAAAAAACCTCACCTTGCCTTGATTCATCATGTTCCTTGTTCAATGTCTGCAATAATTCCATTCCACTATTTTGAAGGACAAATTTAGTAAAAATTTATAGTATATGCCAACTTGTCATATACTATTCCCTAATTATTTGATAATTAATCCATTATTGCGGGTAATTAAATATATTCCGAAAAGCAAGTATCGTTAACAAAAAATTACATGCCCTTATAAATCAATCATTTACTATTGAATTGGTATATTTGATAAAAACCGGCAAATGCGTAAAGGCCTACTTTTTATTTTGTTTCTTCATTTAGCAACTGTAATAATCGCCCAAAATATTACGGTAACAAAATTACGTTCTGAAACTGGCCGAAACATTCGTAAGGATAATGACACGACCCGCTGGAATTGGAAACAAGGGGGGTTGTATAATTTTAATTTATCGCAAAGTTCTTTGAGCAATTGGGCAGCAGGCGGTGATAATTTTAATATGGCCATTGGTTCCTATTTCAATTATTTCCTTTTATTTAAGAAGCCGCATCAAAATTGGGACAATAATTTAGATGTAAATCTTGGTTTTATTCAATCAACCAGCTTGGGTGGACGAAAAAATGATGATCGTTTTGATTTATTAAGCAAGTACGGATATCAAATTGACACTTCAGGTATGTGGTTTGTTTCTGGACTTTTTAATTTTAGATCTCAATTATTACATGGATATAGTTTTAGCGGAACTGACAAAACATTAACCTCTTCTTTTTTATCTCCAGCCTATATCATTTTATCAGCAGGTTTGGATTTTAAACCTTCTAACCGTTTTTCTATATTCTTTTCTCCGTTAACTTCAAGAACCACTTTGGTTTTAAATACAACACTATCCAATTTGGGTAAATATGGGGTGAAGCCAGGATCGAAAATTTCAAAGGAGACGGGTACTTTTATTACAATTAACTATGCGGATAATATTGCAACAAATGTAATGTATCGTGGAAGGGCAGATCTGTTTTCAAATTATAATGAAAAGCCAGAGAATTTAAACTTATACATGACCAATTATTTTAGCTTTAAAATAAATAAATATTTTTCAGCTACCTACAATTTGGACTTGATCTACGATGATAAGATTAAAATATTTGGTCCTACGAAATCATCACCAGGTTTGCAGCTTAAAAGCATCATTGGTATAGGGTACCAAAAAACTTTACAAGTAAAAAAGACCTTGATTAAAACAAAATTATAAAGTAACTGCTTTAAGCGTATGCTTTATTTTATTTGCTTTGTGCGTTAAATCCTGATAGTCGCTACTGATGATAGTTACATGTCCCATTTTACGACCAGGCTTGGTTTGTTTTTTACCATACAAGTGAACAAAAACATTATCCATTTTTAGTACTTCATCTAAGCCTTCGTATACTACATCTCCAGTAAAACCTTCTGCGCCAATAATATTTACAATCGCAGATGGTAAAATTTCATCAGGATTACCCATTGGGTAATTTAACAAGATGCGCCATAACATATCATATTGACTACTATAGTTTGCTTCAATGGTATGATGACCACTATTGTGCACCCGAGGGGCAGTTTCGTTCACAAGAACATCCCCAGATTTATCAATAAATAATTCAATCGCAAATAGACCAGGACTATTTAATCCGCTCAACACTTTTCGTGCAATGGCTTGGGCTTTCCATAGTTGCTTTTCTTCTAATTTTGCGGGACTTAATTGATAGTCGAGTAAATTATATACTGGATCAAAAATCATTTCAGCAGGCGGATAGATAATTGTTTTCCCTTCGGCATTCATGCCAACAATCAGTGCAATCTCTTTGGCAATGGCTACTTTCTTTTCTAATACAGCAGGTGCGTTAAAACCTAATTCAATTTCTTTTTCACTATTAATGACTTGAACCCCTTTTCCGTCATAACCACCTTCTCCCAATTTATGAACAGCAGGTAAAAAAGCAATATGTTGTAACAAATCTGATTGGTGTTGTGTGATATGAAACTCAGAAGTTGGGATTTCATTTTTTTGATAAAATTCTTTTTGAAGAATTTTGTTTTTTATGATACGAATAGCGGCTGGGGTAGGATACACTTTAACGCCTTCTTGTTCTAATTTCTCCAAGGCTTCCACATTCACTGCTTCAATTTCAATAGTAAGTGCGTCTAATTGCTTTCCAAAGTTATAGACCGAATCAAAGTCTTGAATATTACCCAAAGTAAAATGGTGACATAAATGGGCTGCAGGGCAGTGGGCATCGTTTTCTAAAACATAAGTAGTCACATCAAAGTTTGCTGCCGCTTGTAATAACATACGACCCAGTTGCCCACCACCTAGGATTCCTACTTTCATTTATTTTTACCTTTTTACAAAGATAAGGGGTCTTGCGTAAGTTTTCATTTTGCAAGGCGCTCAAAAGCAGTTAAATTTGTCATTATTAATAGCAAAGTATCATGCCTACTCCGATTATTACCGTTAAAAATTTGGTTAAAAAATATGGCAATTTTACGGCAGTGCATGGGATTAGTTTTGAAGTATATCCTGGCGAAATTTTTGGCTTATTAGGTCCCAATGGCGCAGGCAAATCCACTACCTTAGAAATTATTGAAACTTTAAGAGAAAAAACAAGTGGCGAAATATGGGTGAATGGATTAAGTATTAACGATGCGCCAGAGGCCATCAAAAAAATTATTGGGGTGCAATTGCAAACAGCAGGCTTTTATCCCAATTTAACTTTAACCGAACTGATTGAATTGTTTGTGGGATTATATCAAACAGAAATTGATCCCTTATCCTTACTCAATAAAGTAAACTTAGCGGATAAGGCAAATGCGAAATACAAACAATTAAGTGGTGGTCAAAAGCAAAGGTTCTCCATTGCAACCACATTAATCAATAAGCCAACTATTGTTTTTTTAGATGAGCCCACTACAGGGCTTGATCCTCAGGCACGTCGCAATTTGTGGGATTTAATTAAGGAGGTCAGGGACAATGGAACAACAGTGATCATTACCACACATTATATGGATGAAGCTGAAGTTTTGTGTGATCGTGTGGCTATTATAGATAGTGGTGAAATTATTGCGATTGATACACCCAATGCGCTCATTGATGAATTAGTGGCAACAGGCTTTGAAAAAGTGAAGGAAGTAAAAAACGCAAACTTGGAAGATGTATTTATACATCGTACAGGTAAAGCTTGGAGAGAAGATTAATTAAAAGACAATAAAATATTTTAAAATAAATTAATTATTATGACAGCAGATCCGCGTTATCCCATTGGCAAATATGAACCCATGCCATTTTCTGAAGCAACAAAAAAGCAATGGATCAATGAAATTAGGGTTACCCCAGCAGATATTGAATTTGCGATACAACATTTAGATAAGGCACAATTAGATACGCCTTATCGGGAAGGTGGTTGGACCGTACAACAACTTATTGGTCATATTGCCGATAGTCATATGAATGCATTCATACGATTTAAATTAGCGCTCACGGAAGATACGCCTCCAATAAAACCTTACAAGCAGGATGCCTGGGTAAATACAGCAGATGTATTAAATACACCCGTTAACTATTCAACAACTATTTTGCATGCGCTTCACCATAGATGGGTATGTTTATTAGAATCAATGACTGATGAACAATGGCAATGTAAATTATACCACCCTGAACGTAAGGCGGATGTGACTTTGTGGGATATGCTTTGTATATATTCTTGGCATGGAAAGCATCATATTGCACATATTAAAAATTTATGCGAACAAAAAGGTTGGTAAGTTAAATATAGCCGCTTCGTTTATTTTAGTTGCGTTGGCTTCGGTCCACTTCGGCAACTAAAAATACACTTCCAATCACCAATATTAAATCATTGGCTGCGGCATTTTTATTTGCATCATGTAAAGCAATATTTACATTTTCGTATTGTTTGCCTTTTAAGCCAAATTCATTTCCTTGACTGGCTAATTCACTTGCGGGTAATGCTCTAGGTATGTGAGATTGTGTAAAATAGTAGGTCGCATTTTTTGGGAGTAAACTTAATACCGCATTTACATCTTTATCTTTGACCATACCTGTTACGATATGTAATTGTGTATAGTGAAGGCTTTCCAATTGTTCTAATAATGCTTTTATACCATGTTCATTATGCGCAACATCTAAAATGATCCTTGGGTTTGTTTGTATGCATTCCCATCTGCCCATTAATCCTGTATTTTTCCCCACATGAAGTAATCCCTTCAAAACCTTGCTAGCATTAAGCTTCCAGCCCATAGTGGCAAGTAATTGCATTGCAACCAAAACACCCTTTAAGTTTTTATATTGGTATTTCCCAGGCAAATCACATTCCACGGTAAATGATTTTGGAAATAAGGGAGCATCTGAAAAATGGATGAGTGGTTGATTAAATTCAAACAAGGAAGTTTGCCAATTATTTTGGAATGATTTAAATTCAATAAAATCTTGGGCAAAATAAATAGGGGCATCTAAGCTACTTGCCTTTTGTTCAAATATATTTTTGGTTTCAGGAATTACTTCGCTAATGACAACTGGGGTAGCTGCTTTAATGATACCCGCTTTTTCAGAGGCAATCTCAGGTAATGTATTTCCAAGGAGGGCCATGTGGTCCATGCCTATATTGGTAATAATACTTAATATTGGATTAATTACATTGGTGCTATCTAATCTACCGCCTAATCCTGTTTCAATGATGGCGATATCTACATTTTCTTGAGCGAAGTATTCAAAAGCCATTCCAACGGTAATTTCAAAAAAGCTGGGTGCTACTTTTTCAATCAATGGTTTCATTTTATTGGTAAAACTGGTCACAAATGTTTCCGAGCACATGATTCCATTCACTTTGATACGCTCTCTAAAATCATATAAGTGCGGGGAAGTGTATAATCCAGTTTTGTATCCAGCTTCTTGTAATATAGATGCCAACATATGACTTGTTGAACCTTTACCATTGGTGCCAGCAATATGAATTGTTTTGAATTTGTTTTGCGGGTTACCCAAAAAATCACAAATAGCAATAGTGTTATGTAAGTCGGCCTTTATTGCAGCTGGGCCAATGCGACTAAATAAGGGTAGGCGACTATATAAGTAGTCTATGGTGTCTTGATAGGACATTTTAGCTGTTGAAAATTTTATTGGTTTTCAAACTTGAATTTAACAGTCACATTGGAACTGTGGTCAGAAGTATTAAAGCTAATTTTAGTCAGGTATTGAACAATTGCTTTTTTATATTTACTATCGTTGGAAGAGGATCCTTTTACAATTTGTACAAAGCGACCTGTGCCTGATGGGGTTACTTCAATTTCAGCATAAATAGTTGCAGGTTCCACATCCCCATTAAACAAGTAGGCTTTGGTTATACGACGGTCACCTTTGGTTACAAAAGGTCCGCCTTCACCCGAATAACTTTTACCATCAATACTTCCATTAGCAACACCTTGATCACCTTTGCCTCCGGCAATACCTTGGTCCTTCACTTCATTATAGCTGTCTTGATTATTTCCGCCCTTGCCATTACCACCTGCATATTTTCCCATCAATGCTTTTGGTTTTGGTGCAGGTGGAACTGGGGTTGCTTTTAATTTATTTTTGGCATTAGATGATTTAATCGCTTCATCATTTTCATCAGTTACGCTATTGTCAATTTTAATGGCTTTGGAATTTGCACTTGCTTTTACCATTTTTGAATTCCCTATTTCTGGCGCTGGGGCTTCTTTACTTTTGGGTGCGATATCGCCTGCACCTGTTTCACTATTGCCTAAATTCACTTCCATATAACTTGGCTCAGGCGGTAGGATGGTTGGCGCAGCCTGGTTCCAATTAAATATAAAAAACAACAAGGAGAGTAACACGCAAATAAGCGTGGTATAAATTCCTGCTTTAATGTTCTTTTGTTGTTCAAAATTTAATTCCATAGCTTAAAATTAATGGAAAAATACATCATAACCCAATCTACAAAGTGTAGCGATAATCACCATTAAAAAAACAGTACGAATAAACTGATTCCCTTTTTGAATGGCCATCTTGGATCCGAGTATACCTCCAACAGCATTGCAAATGGCCATGGGGACTGCCACTGACCACATAATGCTTCCTTTAATGATAAATAACACAATGGATCCAAGGTTTGTAGCCAAATTCACTACTTTGGCATGTGCATTGGCTTGCAAAAAATCAAACCCCAAAAAGCTAATAAAAGCGAGTACAAGTAAACTTCCCGCACCTGGGCCTATAAAACCATCATAAAAGCCAAGTGCCAAACAAAGTAGGGCTCCTTTGTTTGTCGAAAACACCAAAGCATTATTGGAATTGGATTGCCCTAAGCTTTTTTTTGTGAAAGTATAAATGGCAATGATCACCAACACGAAAAATATTATGGGTTTCATGTAATGATTGCTCACAATGGTTAAGCAATAGGAGCCCGTAAATGATGCAGCAAAAGCAATGCTGGTGAAAAGAAGCATTCTTTTTAAGGGAATTTTAACTTTTTGCAAGTATTCCCTTGCGGCAAAAAAAGTGCCGGTGAAGGAAGGAATTTTCAGTGAGCCTATAACGCGTGCCACTGATTCATTGGGCATTAAAATTAATCCAGCGGGCGTTTGAATTAATCCACCACCGCCAACAATCGCATCTACAAATCCGGCAACAAATGCGATAACGCATAATAATATCATTGTATTATCCATGCATTTTTTTTGAAGGCCAGGTATTAATAACAATACCTGATAATATGATCAATCCACTAATGGCTTGAAATAAGGTAAAGGTTTCATTTAGCACAAACACCGCTTCAATGGAACTTAATAAAGGGATCAGTGTACCAAATAATGCAGTTTTGCCTACGCCTAATTTACTAATTGCAGAATTCCATAAAAAGTAGGCAATGGTGGAATTACCAATGCCGATGTATAAAATGATCATAACGAATTGACCGGATACGATGACCGGTTGCACAAAAGTAATCTCATAAATTGAAAAGGGAAGTAGGATAATTGCACCAATAGCGAATAGACACAATAAAAAACTATTCGAGGATATACCTACGGGCATTTTTTTTACATATACATTATAGGTACCAAAACAACAACCTGCAGCCACCATCCATAAATCACCTGCAGCAAATTTAAATTGCAAAATATTGTTGATATCACCTTTTGACACTAAAAATAGAATCCCAATAATCCCCAATGCAATGCCGGAAATATTTTTCCAATGTAGTTTTTCATGCACCACAATTGCGGCGAGCACTGTTGCAACAATGGGGTGGATAATGGATCCGATAAGTGCCATATTTATCGCCGTCGTGTAATGACCAGCGGTATATATTAAGGTATTGTAAATGGCAAAACCAACCAGCCCCATTAATAAAAAGTAGGTTTTGTTTTGTTTGAATATAGGAAGTTCGTTCTTGAAATTTTTATAAGCGAATGGGAGCATGGTAAATGTAGCTACTGTCCATCTTAAAAATGTCAAGCTAATGGGGCCCGCTAAATGTATTGCATATCTTGAAACTATAAAATTACCCGACCAAATAAAGCTTGCTGTGATCGCAAGTAGCGCGCCTATTTGGTATTGTTTGTTAAATTGAGTTTTCAATTTTTATTGTTTAGTGATGTGCGAAATTTTCGCTAAAGTCACCCTTGATTCTTTCAATTGGAGGATTGTAATATCCAAATTTTAAATTTGGAAATTCTTCTTGAATTAATTCCATCATTTGTTTGATGCCCATAATTTCTCCCATTTCGGTAAATCCTATTTTTCCTAAATACCAATCTGGGTCAATATTAAAATTACGCCATTGAATCATTTTCAAATCGGTATCTATGATGAGTTGTCTTAAAGCTTCATACTCTGCAACACTATCTGTCATGCCTGGGAAAACAAAATAATTAATACTGGTCCATTTACCTGCGGCCGACATCACACGAATACTTTCTTTTATATCTGCAAATGTGTAATTATTTGGTCGATAGTAGGCGTTGTAGACATCCTCACGCGCTGAATTCAAACTTACGCGTAAGCTATCAAGTCCAACAGCAGCAAGCGCTGCAACTGCTTTTGGATCGGACCCGTTGGAGTTAATATTAATACTTCCTTTATCCGTATGTTTTCTTATTTCAATAATTGATTCCTTAATAGTCTCCCACATTAATAAGGGTTCACCTTCACAACCTTGTCCAAAGCTAATAATGGGAAAAGGTGCGGTCATTAAATGGGGCACCGTATATTCAACCACTTCAGCTGCGGTTGGTTTAAAAGTTAATCGGTCTTGGGTGGAAACAATGGTTTCATCCAAAGGTTGGAAGGAAATACATCCAATACAATTGGCATTACATGCAGGTGAAATTGGTATTGGACATTCCCAACGTCCCATTGCTAAATTACGCGCTGCAGGACAGGTATAGGTTTGACAGCAGTTTTCCATTAAGTGTTTCACCAATCGGTTTTGACTATATAAGGAAAGTAATTGTTGTGTTCCAGTTTCAATGGTTTCTTGATCATATCCTTCACAATCCTGTCTAATATCTTTTTCAATGCGCACTGCAGGCACATAATTTTTTCCATCTAACCAACCAACAGCAGTGTAACAAAATAAAGGCAATGTTGGCGCATCATCTTCCATGGTTTCATAAGCAGCAACGTATAAACCAGTGTGCGCTGGAGGAATAAATGCAGCGACTGCCCATCCGAGTTCACAAAGACGCATTTCGCCTGTTTCTATATCAATACCAATACCACGACGGCCTGGCAATTCGTATAAGTTGCCACCATTAGGTAATTCAATCCAATCTTCTACAGGAATAGGATATGCATCCCATCCAGCCCTGCCTGCTACATACAAACTTGTATCTTCAAAAATTTGCCCTTCACCATCAGAGTATAATAAAAAAGGAGATTCATTTATTGACATGGGACAAAGGTATTAATAAGCAATTAGATCGGAGGATTTTGTCCGAATAATATTGGGCCAGTAATAGATTGAAACAAGCAGTTATTGATTATTTGCATCAATTTGATCTTTACAAAAGCTGTTAAATTCTGAGGTAATGGCATCCGAAACCGGCTCATTAATTTGCTTTTGAATTAAGGAATTATTCTTAAAATCAATGGTGATATAATCATCCTTAATCATTAAATTTTGAATGGCGCCCCAAGGAATATGTTTTTTGGGAAAGGTATTGATCACAATTCCTGCTGGGTCGACCGCAATTTCATAGGGAAATTTAACTTGGCGCTCAAAAAGGGCTGCGATCAAGAAGATGCCTGCGATAATTAAGCCATTGGGTTGTAAAAACCAGCCCCAGGAAGCAAATAGCAATCCCAATCGGTAGTAGGGTATACTCCCTCTTTTTCGCTGAAATACGCAAAAAATCCACCAACTAATGCTGGAAGTCATGATGGCAAAAATCAGTGCTGGCTTAGGAAATAAGCCTAAATAGATGGAATAGGAGAAGGAAATGACCGATATGAAAAGCATAAATTGGCTAATGCGATCCACATTTTTATAATCGGGGCTTTTGCAAACAATGATATAGTCAAATACGCGCATAATAGGTTGTTTCGAGATATGTAAAATTTGGTGCAATTTAACGCCATTTGGTTAACTTTGCAATATGAAGAAAATGCATGTAATATTATTGGTCCTAATTGCTATTTCGATCGTGGCGTTAATTAGCTATACGGGTGATTTAAGTAGTTATGAGACAGTCGCCTCGGCGAAGCAAAAACAAGGCAAGTTTGTGAATCTGATTGTGAAGATGGACAAAACTATACCTGTGGATTATGATCCAGTAAAGGACCCCAACTTATTAAAATTTCATGTTCAGGATAGCTTGGGCGGAAAAATATCCGTAGTTTACCATAATACTATGCCCACAGACATGGAAAAGTCAGAACGTTTGGTTTTAAAAGGAAAAGTACAGGGCGATGTTTTTGAATGTTCTGCAATTGTCATGAAATGTCCTTCAAAATATAAGGACAATCCAAATGTAATGAAGGACCAACCTGTCACTATTAGTAATTAATCATTTTATATATTTTAATGAATACAACCACATTTATTGGGGAGCATTTACTTCCAGGCCAAATCGGTTATTTTTTATCCATACTTTCATTTGTAGCTGCGCTAGTAGCTAGTTTTGCTTTTGCAAAAGCCTTTTATTCACAAACCATTGAATCTGAAATTCAGTGGAATAAATTAGCAAAAACTGCATTTGTCATTGAGGCGGTTGCTATATTTTCTTGCTTCCTTGTTTTGTTTTATCTTATTTACAATCATCTTTTTGAATATAAATATGCTTATTCACATAGTGATGTAAGCTTACCATTTCAATATTTGTTAAGTTGTTTTTGGGAAGGCCAGGAAGGCAGTTTTTTATTGTGGAGTTTTTGGCATTCCGTATTGGGATTGATATTAATGACGAAGGCAAAAAAATGGGGAAAGAATATCAATGGAGTGATGATGGTGTTGAATTTAGTGCAGGTATGTTTGGCGACCATGATTGTAGGCTTGTATATTTTTGATTTCAAATTAGGGAGCAGTCCATTTACTTTATTAAGACATGAAATGAGTTGGCCTATTTTATCGCGCCCTGATTACTTACAATTTGTAAAAGATGGCACAGGATTAAATTCAACTTTACAAAATTATTGGATGGTGATACATCCGCCTGTATTGTTTTTAGGTTTCGCTTCCACCACAATACCATTTGCATTTGCGGTTACTGGTTTATTAAAAAAAGAAAACAATTGGATGGATTCTGTTTTGCCATGGGCAACTTTTTCAGCAGGTATACTTGGATTAGGTATCATGATGGGTGCGGCATGGGCTTATGAGAGTTTAAACTTTGGCGGTTATTGGGCTTGGGATCCGGTGGAAAATGCATCCCTTGTGCCTTGGCTAGTTTTGGTGGCGGGCATACATACTTGTTTGATTTATCGAAAAAAGGGAACGAGTTTAAAGGCCACTTATTTATTTTTTGGATTAAGTTTTTTGTTGGTTTTATATTCCACCTTTTTAACAAGGAGTGGCATTTTAGGAGACACTTCTGTGCATGCCTTTACTGATTTAGGAATGAATGCGCAGTTACTTGGTTATTTATTAATTTTTGTCATTCCTTATTTTGGATTGTTACTTTACAGATTAAAACATTTAAAAGAGCCACAAGAGGAAGATGAAATAAGTAGTCGTGAATTTTGGATGTTGGTAGGTTCCTTAGTTTTATTTTTATCTGCTTTAGTGATTATTGCCATTACTTCCATTCCAGTATTTAACAAATTATTTGGCACTAAAATTGCACCACCGGAGGATCCTGCTTTCGCGCATAATCAAGTGCAAGTATTTGTTGCCATAATCATTGGAATTTTAACGGGTGTTGGACAGTATTTAAAATTCAAAGCAACGAGTGCAGAAGGTTTTATTAAAAATATTAAATGGTCTTTAATCGTTACCGCAGTATTAAGTGCCATTATTTTTTATTTTATAGGCATTGCTTATGAAGAAAAAGGAATTGGCTATTTGGGCGCTTTATATGTGGGTGTGGTGGCTGCTACATTCGGAATTGTAGCGAATGCTTTTTATTGGTTCAATATTTTAAAAGGAAAATTAAAATCAGCGGCTGCGAGTGTGGGTCATATTGGTTTTACCATGGTGTTGTTGGGTATATTAATTTCATCTTCCAATAAAACAGTATTAAGTTGGAACACCACTGGGATATCCCCTTTAAAGGAGGATAATGCTAAAAATAATCCAACAGGGAATCCGAGAGAAAATATTACTTTGTTTGAAGGCGTCGCAACGGATATGGGGAAGTATATGGTTACTTATCAACGAGATACTTTGGATGGGCTAGACAAACGTTTTTTCGAATTATATTTTAAAGAAAAAAAATCGGAGCATAGTTTTTTATTGTATCCAGATGTATTAAAAAATAATAAGATGGAAGGGTTTTCTGCGAATCCATCTGCAAAACATTATTGGAATAAAGATATTTTTGTTTATGTGACTTCCTTCCAAGATCATAGTGAGGAAGATACCATAAGTTTCAAGCCGCATCAAATTGCAATTGGCGATTCAATATTTTATAGTAATGGATATGTTAAATTAGATCAAGTTTTAATCAATCCAAATCCCAATGCAGCTGCTGGAACTAATGAATTGGTCCTAAAATTGACAGTTACCTCTAAGGAAGGATTAAAATATGAAGCGAAGCCAGGCATCCTATTAGAAGGCATGACATTGAAGCAGGAATTGGATACGGTGAAAGCGCAAAATTTAGTGTTAAGTTTTAATAAAGTGGTTGACCAAAAGAAAGGAGTTTTAGAAATTGGGATAAAAGAATCAGCGGCTTTAACTAACTTAATTACATTAAAAGTGTACGAGTTTCCTTTTATTAATATTTTATGGTTGGGTATTATAGTGATGACCATTGGTTTTATGATGTCTTCTTATGCGCGATTGAAAAAGTTAAAATCTAAATAATAAGGTTACCTCTTTGGAATTAAGTGATTAATTAAAAATATGAAGCAGTTCCAAAAATATATGTTCATCATCTTTCTCCTGGGTTTAGGCCCAGTGGTGAGTTATGCGCAACAATTTTCGGATACGATTCGAGTGGAGGCTTATATAACACCCGAAGGCGATACTATACCACAATCTTGGTTGCCCACCGTACAAGTCGGTGCAAAGCAAACAAATTATTGGAGAAATTATTGGAAGGATTGGACAAGGCTTCGTAATGCAGTTTATGTGACTTACCCTTATGCTAAATCCGCAAGTAAAGTTATTAGTGAAGTGAATGCGGAACTTGTAAATGTGAAGGATGAAAACAAACGTAAGCAAATTATCAAATCAAGGGAAAAGGAATTAAAAAAGGAGTTTGCGGATAAAATTACCAATTTGTCGGTATATCAAGGTAAGGTATTAATGAAGCTTATTAATCGAGAAACAGGTAATAATTGTTATAATTTAATTAAAGAATTTAAAGGGGGTTTTAGCGCTGGCTTATGGCAGGCCGTTGCCTTTGTATTTGGAAGTAGTTTGAAACAACAATATGATCCTACTGGAGATGATCAAGAAATAGAAAAAATAGTCAAGGAAGTCCAAAAGCTCTATGGCTATAGGGGGTAGTTTGTTTTGTAATTAAGGTAGGTATTTGACACCTATTTTGTACCTTCGCTTGAATAGATTGTGACTCATGAGTGAAGAAAAAAGTTTGAATTTTATTGAAGAAATCATCTCGAATGATTTAGCGGAAGGAAAATGCAAGTCCATCTTGACTAGGTTCCCTCCTGAACCCAATGGTTATTTGCATATTGGGCATGCCAAAAGTATATGTTTAAACTTTGGTTTAGCGACCCGTTTTGGAGGAGCTACTAACTTGCGTTTTGATGATACCAATCCTGCAAAAGAGGAAATAGAATATGTGGATAGTATTAAAGCGGATGTACAATGGTTAGGTTTTAAATGGGTGAAGGAATGTTATGCTTCCGACTATTTTGACCAATTATATGCATACGCTATTCAGTTAATTGAAAAAGGTTTGGCTTATGTGGATGATAGTAGTCCCGAGGAAATTGCGCTTCAAAAAGGAACGCCAACGATGGCTGGAACAGGGAATGATTTCAGGAACCGAACAATCGCTGAAAATTTAGCTTTATTCACTGAAATGAAGGAAGGCAAGTTTGCCGACGGAACCAAAGTATTACGCGCTAAAATTGATTTAGCAAGTCCGAATATGCATATGCGTGATCCTTTGTTATACAGAATTAAAAGGGCGACACATCATCGCACTGGTGATGCTTGGTGTATTTATCCAATGTATGATTTTGCACATGGTCAAAGTGATGCCATTGAAAATATAACACACTCTATTTGCACTTTGGAATTTATACCACATCGTCCATTGTATGAATGGGGTATTGCGCAATTAGGAATTTTTCCTTCCAAGCAATATGAGTTTGCCCGATTAAATATGACTTACACAATTATGAGTAAGCGTAAATTATTACAATTAGTTACCGAAGGGCATGTGACAAGTTGGGATGATCCAAGAATGCCTACGATCAGTGGAATGCGTCGCAGAGGATATACGCCTGAAAGTATTCGTGATTTTTGTGAGCGAATAGGTATTGCAAAACGTGAAAATATTATTGATTTCAGTTTATTAGAATTTTGTGTGAGAGAGCATTTGAATAAAGTTGCACAACGCAGAATGGTGGTGACGGATCCTGTAAAATTAATCATTACCAATTATGCGCAACCGGAGGAAATGCTCAGTTCCGAAAATAATCCAGAAGATGCAGAAGGTGGCGTAAGACAAGTGCCCTTTAGTAACGAGTTATGGATTGAGCGAGATGATTTTATGGAGGAACCGACAAAAAAATATTTTAGACTAGGCCCTGATTTGATGGTACGTTTAAAAAGTGCCTACATCATAAAGTGTGATCGTTTTGAAAAAGATGCAGATGGTAAAGTGCAGATTATTTATGCAAGCTACTTTGATAATAGTAAAAGTGGTGCTGATACATCAGGGCTTCATGTGAAAGGTACCTTACATTGGGTGAGTGCTAAGCATGCAGTACCAGTGGTATTAAATGAATATGATCGTTTATTTAGTGTGGAAGATGTGGCTAATGCGGAAGGAGATTTTAAAGATTATATTAATCCTAATTCTTTAAAGACAACAACAATTGCATGGGGCGAACCTGCATTGTTAAATGATGCACCTGAAATGCGGTTCCAATTTTTAAGAAAAGGATATTTTTATCAGGATACAACAAGTTCAAAGGATAAATTGGTGTTTAACCGTACGGTAACATTGAAAGATGCATGGGCGAAAGAGCAAAAAAAATAATTAAAACATGTTAACCCTGGAAAACTTTAAGGAACAATGGGAAAGAAAGTTTCCAGATATTAATTTAAAGCACACTCATTTTTTATTAGCAGTGAGTGGCGGTTTAGATAGTGTAGGCTTAACCTATATGATGCATTTGCTTGGTGCAAAATGTACTATTGCGCATGTTAATTTTCAATTAAGGGGGGAGGAAAGTAAGCGCGATGAACAGTTTGTTACTGATTTTGCGAACCGATTGCAAATACCATTCAAAGTAAATCGATTTGAAACTGCAGCTTATGCGGAAACTTATAAGATGGGCATTCAACAAGCTGCAAGAGAAATTAGGTATGCATGGTTTGATCAATTGATGAAGGAAATCAAAACTAGTTTAGGGGACAATAATGATAAAGTTGTTTTGTTGACAGCACATCATGCGGATGATCAGGTGGAGACCGTATTGATGCAATTATTCCGTGGTACTGGATTACATGGACTCACGGGTATTCCTGATTTTCGTAATGATAGTATTCTGGTGTGTAGACCATTATTGGGGTATACCAAAAATCAAATTAGGCAATTTGCGAAGGAGTATTCATTGACTTTTGTGGAAGATAGTTCCAATGAAAAAAATGACTATACAAGAAATTTAATCCGAAATAAGTTGCTGCCTGCCATACAAGAAGTGTATGCGCAAGCAACAGAAAATGTTTTGGATACAGTGGCTAGATTAAAGGAAGCGGAAGTAATTGTAAATAATACGATAGCAGCCTTTTGGAAAAAAGGAAAAAAAACGCGGCATGGGATTGAAACAATTTCAATTCAACATTGGAAAAAAGTAAAAGACAATCATACCTATACTTGGGGTTTTATTCAATCCTATGGGTTTAAGCCACAACAAATTGTGGAAGTCCATAAGCTGTTGGATGCAAGTAACGGTGCTTATATAGCCACACCCACACATCGTTTTATAAAATTCAATGATACTATTCAGGTAGTGCCTAATAATTCCAGTAGCGAACATATGATGGTATATGTAGGCGAAGGTGATTTACAAACCAATAACGGATTGTTACATTTTGAAACGGTGGATGCTGCAAATATGGGTGAGATGAATAAAGAAGCGCATTTTGCTTATTTAGATGCTGACAAAATTGAATGGCCAATATTATATCGCACTTGGCAATCCACTGATTACTTTTATCCATTAGGGCTTCGTAAAAAAAAGAAACTAAATCATTTTTTAGGAAGCTTGAAACTAAGTCCTGCAATTAAGCAACGTATAGGCGTGTTAACCATGGGAGATAAGCTTTTATGGGTCGTCGGCAAACGAATCGATGATCGTTATAAAATGACCCCACAAACAACCTCTGTATTGATCATTACCTTGCTAGATAGATTCTGATTTGTTCCATAAACGCGGCAAGTACATTATAGTTTCCCATAAAATAGCTAGTGATGATTAAAAATACCACACCATAAATGGAGCCCCATAAGTGTGCGCTATGATTAATACCGCTTTGGCCATTTTTAGATAGGTAAGCTGTGATACCAAGATAGATGGGTCCAAAAATAAATCCTGGAATAATTGGAGGGATGATAAAAAAGCCGATTTGCATCGTCGGCTGTAAAAATATGCCTGCGAATACGATGGCTGATACGGCGCCGGAGGCGCCTAAACTATTGTAATTATATTGTTTGAAATGATTCAAGTAGGTGGGAACCAAACATACAATTAAGGAGCTAACGTAAAGTACGATATATAAAGTGTTTCCCAGTGATCCAAATATCATGTTAAAATATTGTTCTACATAATCGCCAAACATATAAAAGGAAAACATATTAAAAGCAAGGTGCATAAAATCGGCATGAATAAAACCAGAACTAATAAATCTATACCATTCATTGTCATGATGAACAGTATATGGATTAAAAATCAATTTGTCCATTAATGCTTCATTGTACATTGCAATTAATGATATTGCAACGGTAATGACTGTTATGTATAAAGTTAAACTCATGGTCATGGTTAGTAATTATTCGTGATGGTATTTTTCATTGGCTAAGATACTGCAAGCTCTGTAAATTTGTTCTGCTAATAAGAGTCGAACCAGCATATGGGGAAAAACAAGTTCAGATAATGACCAAGTAAATTGTGCTCTCGCTTTAATATCTTCTGAAACCCCATAAGCACCCCCAATTAAAAAAACAATGCGATTCGCGCTTTGATTTGCTTTTTGTTGAATCAATTTTGCGAGACCAGGGGACGATAGCATTTTCCCTTTTTCATCCAATAATATTAACACATCATTATGTGCTAGTGTTTTTAATAGGGTGATAGCTTCTTCTTTTTTTATTTGTGTAGGATCGCTTGCTTTTGAAGGCGTAATTAAATGCCATTCAATAGGGTAGTAATGACCAATGCGTTTGGTGAAATTTGTTACGCCTTCTTTTATATAAGAATCATCTGCTTTGCCCACTGACCATATAGCGATTTTCATATATAAATTTTATTTTATCAAAATTACATTTAATATATTCAATATTATAGAACTAAATCTTATATGAATAATTAGTACAAATATAGTTGTGTGTAATTGAAATAATCATTTATTTTCGTGTCCAATTTATAACCCCCATCATAAATGAGAAAGCTATACCCCCTAGCCATTCTTTTCATCTCTTTTTTTTACATTAACATCGCCCATGCGCAGTTAAAAAAAAGCATATTAACTACTGAAGATATTGGCACTTTAAAATGTACCTATCTAAAAAACGAAACTGCCAATAAGGTTTCTGAATTTTTTGTTCAGGTTATCTTTAAAAACCAACAATTTGTTTACAAGCAGGAACAGGATACCATTCATTTAAATACTAAGGAGCAAATTGCTCAATTTATCGGGGATTTAAAAACTGGATTATTGGTTATTAGTGATGAGGAAAAGGGATTCAATATTACGAACCGTAATTATACCATATTCAAAAACAAAGGATACAGCGATAATAATTTTATCGTGATTGCCAATAAGGACTTAACCATTAAAACGCCCATTAATAAATTCTTTACCAATCAACTAATCACTTGGTTCAATTCCATTGATTTTGGGAAGGGGTAAAATAGCCCTTTTTTAGTTCATTTTTTGCCTTTTTTCATTACATTTATACTTGTTAAACAACCAGTATTTGAATATTGTAATGCGCCTCTTTTCTTCACATATAAAATATTTAATATTCATTTTCGGGGTATT
>CAIWBA010000313.1 GCA_903910765.1 uncultured Bacteroidota bacterium | reverse complement strand
GGTTTGCGCATCCCCATTTTATGAGAATAATAGGGCGTTTGAAATAAGGACTCAAATGGATAATCAGCCACTTCCTTTTCAAATTCTGGAATGAAATGATCACAATGAATTTGATTCGTATTGGAATATAAAAAAGTGGGATAGGTTTTATTATTTTCCTTAACCCATTGAATGCTAGATTTTCTAAAACCAACTAACAAGGAATTCCATGCAATAGTAATTTGAGCATTGGTTACAGGCAAATTTGATAATTCACGAAAGCCATCAAAAAATGCTTGTTCATTGACAAAACCCATTTCAAGATCAAGAAATAATTGATGTGATTGGTTCAAGGTAAAATGGGTCTCAATATCTTTTATTCCTAAGGAAGTAAAACCGGCATTCATTTTTTTAAAATCAATATCGTATAAAACATTTCCTAAATCGAAGATTAAATTTTTAATTGGTGTATTCATTGTTTATGTGTTTGAAATGCATACTGGTATTGCATTTAAATAGTATATAATTATAAAGGTAACTCGGTGGTGGTTTTAATTTCATCCATCACAAACAAACTATTGATATGTGCCACCATGGGAAGCACAGCTAATTTTTCTTGATAAAATTTATTGTATGACTCCACATCCTTGGTCACCAATTTTAAAAAATAATCAAAATTCCCTGATACCAAACTACAGGAAATTACTTCAGGGTACTGTGCAATGATTTGTTCAAATTCAGAAAAATTATTGGTAGTTTGTTTATCTAAGGTGACATGACAATGCACAATTAATCCAAGATCAATTTTTTTTCTATCTAATATGCCCACATACCCTTGAATGTATCCTTCCAATTCCAAACGTTTAATGCGATCGTGTGTTGGGCTCATGGAAAGGTTCACTTCCGCGCTGATCTCTTTAATTTTTGCCAATGCGTTTTTTTGCAAAATTTTCAAAATGGCAATATCGGTGGCATCTAAACTCATAGTTGGTCAAATTCAAGGTGAAGGAATATATTCTGCCCAAGGGCAAAACCGCAGTCAAAATTACCGACAATTCCTTGAATTACTAAATTTTATAGTATATTTTACTGAATATTTGAATTTTAGACATAATATTTCCTTTTTGATGATATTTATGCAGTAATTAAAACAAATTTTATGATTATCGGATGCCCAAAAGAAATTAAAATTCAGGAGTACAGAGTCGGTTTAACCCCTGAAGGTGCTGATGCTTTAGTAAGACAAGGCCATACAGTTTATGTAGAAACCAAAGCAGGTGCTGGTTCGGGATTTTCAGATGAGTCCTATATTAAGGCAGGCGCTGCTATTTTAGCAACTGCTGCTGAAGTATATGCCATTGCTGAAATGATCATCAAAGTAAAAGAACCATTAGCGGTTGAATTTCCATTAATAAAAGCTGGACAAATATTATTTACTTATTTCCATTTTGCGGCATCCAAAGAATTAACGGATGCGATGATGAAATCATCTGCAGTTTGTATTGCTTATGAAACGGTGGAGTTGCCTGATGGTTCCTTACCATTATTAGTGCCAATGTCGGAAGTTGCAGGAAGAATGGCCGTGAATGTGGGTGCGTATTATTTAGGCAAACCATTCGGCGGAAAAGGAAAATTATTAGGGGGTGTACCTGGCGTGAAACCAGCGGAAGTATTAATTATAGGTGGTGGTATTGTTGGAACACAAGCAGCGAAGATGGCAGCGGGCTTAGGCGCTAATGTGACTATTATGGATACCAACTTAACAAGATTAAGATATTTATCGGATGTAATGCCAGCGAATGTGGTTACACAATATTCTACTTTAATGGCGATTCAAGAAAAACTACCAACGGTTGACTTAGTAATTGGTGCTGTTTTATTACATGGTGCTAAAGCGCCACACTTAATTAAAAAAGTGGACTTAGCATTAATGGAAGCAGGAACAGTGGTGGTGGATGTTGCAGTGGATCAAGGCGGATGTATTGAAACATGTAAACCAACTACGCATGAAAACCCAGTATATACAGAACAAAATATTTTACACTATTGTGTTGCAAATATGCCAGGTGCTGTGCCACAAACATCAACACGCGCGTTAACACAAGCTACACTTCCTTATGCAATTGCAATTGCAAATAAAGGATGGGAAAAAGCATGTGTTGAAAATGCAGCACTTGCGAAAGGATTAAATATTAAAGCAGGAAAAATTTTACACAAGGGTGTAGCAGATGCTTTTAATGCGTAAATAAAAATAACTGAGAACAAATACCTTGTTAGTTATTTTTTGAACCATTATCTATCCAACATAGAATGGCACTTTTATCAGTTGCACTCAATGGTTTGTCCTTGGGCATTCTGCCTGTGGAAACGGAGGCCCTAATTTGAGTGGCATTATCATGTATTACTTGATATGTATTTAAAGCAGCTGCATTATTTCCATCATGACAACCATTGGTATTACAGCTTGTGTTAAACAAGGGTAGTATAGTGGCAATATAACTTGTATTGGGATTACAGGTAGCAGTCGTATTTGTATTAGTTGCAGTGTTTTTTGAACAAGCAATAATTAGAATACTAAACACTAGACTGAAAATTATTTTACTCAATTTTGTTTTCATGGGGTATGAAATTTTAAGTTCTGGGATAAAACAAAAACGTCCCGATTTATCGGGACGTTTTTGTTTTGATTTTATCAAATATTTTTAAATACAGCGTTATTTCCAAATTGTCCAACCTTTCCACCATGTTTGGTTTACACCAGATGGTGCAACTGCTCCTCTAAAAGTTGCGGTCTTATCAAAGAAAGCATTTTGTAATTTAGCATCAGTGAAACTACCATTTGATTTATAATCTAATGAAGTACCTAAACCCAAACTTCCAATAATAACTCCATTAACAGTAGCAGCATTAATATTACCTGAAGGACCCGCACTCGCATAAGGCGTGAAATCAGGATTTAAGTAGTTAAATGGTTGGATTATTTTTAAAACATCTGCGCTAGCAGAGTTTAAAATTGTATTACCATAAGAAGGTGTTGAAAAGATGTTCAATACATCAGCATCTGTTTTATTTGTTGAAGCACCTGATTTACCAACATATAATAAATCAATGGTATTACCAGCTAAAGTCACATTTTTTAATACTGTTACACTATCCTGCAAGTTTTTATAAGTAGAACCATTGGTAGTTACTTTTGACTCATCAATTGTAATTCCTCTAGGCCATCCTGCAATAATTGAGTTTTGAATAGAGATACCAGAGTTTCTTCTAATTTGAGCACCTGCATAGAACAAGCTATTACCTTTTCCATAAGTAGGGTGAATTCTTGGTCCAATCGCTGTCATGTTTGAGAAAACTGCAGTTGTTTTTGGTGTAAAATCAGAACCATTACCGTCATTATCTGATTCAAAAGCTTCAGAGTTGGAAATATCAGCAATAACAGAATCTCTTAAAGCGATACCAAATTGAACATTACCTGCAAAACCATAGTCTGTATCAAAATCATCATCCTGTGTTTTGTAAGCAATTAAGTATTTACAATTCACTGTACCACCAAACCACTCATAAGCATCGTCTTTTGCATAAGTAACTTGGATATGATCTATGGTTGTTCCATTACCCACACCTGCCATTGTTAAACTATTCAACTCATTATCAGGTTGGTAAGCGTAACCAGCATATTCAATTCTTACATATTGTAAAATACCGCTATTATCAGCATCGTTTGCAGTAGGGAAAGCTGGATCACCAGAACCTGCTAAACCGTAACCCACTTGTGTATCATTGACACCACCTTCTACGGAAGTTAATCCTTTGTATGAAGTGCCTAACCAAGTTAATGATTGGTTTACTGTTGCAGTACCTAATAATACAATTCCTCCCCAATCACCCGATTGTGGATTTGCGGCAGCAGAGGTAAATACGATCGGCATATCTGCAGTTCCTTTTGCTACTAATTTTGCACCACGGCAAATAATTAACGCGGCAACATCAGTTCCTGATTTACCCATCACTTTCGCACCTGCTTGAACTGTAACTGTAACACCTTTGGTTACATATACAAGACCAGAAAGATAGTTTACATCTTTTGCGTACAATGTTGTGTCTTTTGTAATTTTACCTGACAAAGTAATTGTATTTGATACAACACCTACAGGCGTTACTTCCTTCGTTACTACGAAGATTTCTTTTTCACCATCCATTTCAATCTTTCTACAACCAGTAACGGCTAAAAAGGCAAGAGATAAATAAAATAATTGTTTCATTGTTTTTGTATTTAAAAAAAGTTTTTGATTTAGTTTATTATAAAGAGTAATTAATTGTTATACCATAAGTTGTACCAAATTTTCTAGAAAAACGAAGTCCGTCTGTCGCTGCATCATAGCCAGTATTGCTATTATTATTTTGATAAAATATTTGTCTTTGGTTTAAAAGATCAGATATAGTCAACTTAATTTCTGCTTTATTATTAGAGAATTTTTTACTTACTTGAAAATCAACTAATGCTCTTGGATTTTCGTAAACATCCGGTGAACCTGCACCAGCTTGAATATCACCTACTAGGTAAATACGCTTACCCACTTGGTTTAATAATGCAGTCATGTTAAATCCTTTTTCAACTACATCATATAATAGACCTGCATTTATTAAGTACGGAGATTGCCCTTGTAATGATCTGCTAAGACCTATATTCTTATCATCAATTTTGGAATTGATATAAGAACCATTCGCTTGTAATGTAAAGCGTTTGTTCAATTTTTTTCTACCTTCTAATTCAAAACCAAAGGCGGTTGCTTTTGCAGCATTTTGGAAGGAGAATAAACTAGAACCTCCAGAACCTTCTTGATAGATACTCTCAATAGGATTTTCGAAATTTTTGTAAAATACACCTGCAGTAAACATTTCACCCGCAGCTGGATAGTATTCATATCTTAAGTCCGTATTGGTAATTTTAGTTCGCTTTAATCCAGGATTACCAGAAACTGAAGCATTTAATTCAAAGTCATAAATACTTAATGATGCCAATTCTCTTAATTCTGGTCTAATCACAGTTTGTGATCCTGTAATTCTTAAATTTGATTTTTGACCTACTTTAATTGTTGCATTTACCCCAGGTAAATAATCGGTAACTTTTGAATAGGTATGTCTTGGATCCCATTTTTTAACAGAACCAACTAATTGGTCAAAATTTTCAACCCTTAATCCCCAAACTATTCTTAAACCTTCCGATAATTTATTATCAAATTGCAAGTATCCAGCGTTTAAAATTGTGTTGGCTAAATATCTGAAATTTCTATTTTGAATAGAGTTGAAAGCGAATTTATTATCATAACCATTACCAAAATTTGCTGGTACAAAAGCCGATTCAGCAGGCAATAATCTTAATGCTGCATTATCAACAGGCATTGTGATAGCAAATAATTGCGCGTCATACAATCGATCCTTAACTTGGATCATATAACCCGCCTTAATGGTTTGTTGTTTTACTTTTAAAGTTAAATCACCCCCACCAGTATAAATGTAATCAGATAAAGATTTAAATACACGGCTTCCTGATTGTTGAGAAAGTGTATTTGAAATATTCAACACGTAAGGATCTGATCCTGTCATGTTTTTTGTATATAAAATTCTTCTTTGGTCAGGGCTGTAGCTATCTAAAATATTAAATGCACCATACCAGTTAAACTTCAATGTTTTACTTAAACTATGTTCTCCATTTAATTGATTGGTAAAGAAGGTATTTTGATCAAATACAAATTCATTACCTTTTACCAATTGTTGTCTATCGTAAACAGTACCAGCTCTTTGTGTGAAAACATTATTTGTTTTAACATTCACAATCGCTTTGTAACTTATTTTATTTAATGGATTCAAAAATATGGATAAGCCTGCGATCGCACCCATATTAATATCATTAATGAATTTTTTATCTTTTAATTCAACATAAGGAGAAAATCCTGAATTAGATAATTGGTTTTGATTATTCGTATTGTCTTGAAATCTATATGCATTCGCATAGCTAACACCAATCATACCCCCAATTTTCTTACCCCATAAAGTACCAGCAAATCCACCATTCATTTGGACGCTAACGTTAGGCTTTGCAGTTGTTGATATAGGCGCCCAATTGCTTGACATTGATTTACCCAAGGCAGTTTTAGCAGTCATACTTGAGGTATCAAAATTAGACTTAGTGGTATAGCCACTAGGAAAAGCTCTAGTGCCATCATCAATACCATACCAGTCTGTTTTACCGCCTTTATCCTTTAAAAATTCTTTACCAGTAATTAAGCTATTTGCACTTGTACCCAATTGAACATTAAAGAAATTCTTTGAAGGAATATCTTTTGTATTTACTTGGATTAGTCCACCAGCCCACTCACCCGGTAATTCAGGAACAAATGCTTTATTAATAATAATGTTGTCAATAATTTGAGAAGGGAACAAATCAAATGAGAAAGTTTTACGATCAGGCTCTGTACTTGTTAATAATATTCCATTTAACATGGCTTGGTTATAACGATCCGCCAAACCTCTTACTACAATATATTTTCCTTCTTGAATGGAAGCACCTGGCGTTCTTTTTAAAATTTCAGCAGTATTACGATCTGGGCTTCTTTTAATCGTTTCCGCTGAGATTACTGATGCAACTGTATTTGTATTTTTTTGAAATGCAATCAATGCATTGTCAGTTGCTCCTTTATTACTTGTTTTGGTTGCACTTACTGTGACATCTGTTAATCTTGCACCAGTTTCATCAAGTAATACGTCCAATAAAACCTCTTCCCCTTCTTTTGTCGCAACCAAATCAGCAATTGATTTTGATTGATACCCTACATAAGATAATGTAAGTGTGTATTTTTTATT
>CAIWBA010000312.1 GCA_903910765.1 uncultured Bacteroidota bacterium | reverse complement strand
CTATTTTTGTACACTATGCAGGTAATTGAACATTTAGCTAAAGCAAAAGACACCCTAGTATCCTTTGAAGTATTACCCCCTTTAAAAGGAAAAACCATCTCATACATTTATGAGCATTTAGATCCACTGATGGAATTTAAGCCTTCTTGGATTAATGTGACCTATCATCGCAGCGAAACTATTATTCGCACCAACGCAGCTGGTGTGGAGGAAAAAGTAGATGTGCGTAAACGCCCAGGTACGGTTGGTATTTGTGCGGCAATTATGAATCATTATAATGTAGATGCGGTGCCCCATATTATTTGTGGTGGCTTTTCCAAAAGAGAAACGGAAGATGCATTAATTGATTTGCAATTTTTAGGCATTGACAATGTATTGGTGTTAAGGGGTGATGCGGAGAAAGGTCAAAAAACTTTTGTGCCAGAACACAACGGGAACAAGCAAGCCATTGAATTATTAAAGCAAGTGGTTGGGTTGAATAATGGCGACTATTTAGATAAGGATATTATTAATGGCAGCAAGACTAATTTTTGTATGGGTGTTGCGGGCTATCCTGAAAAACATTTTGAGGCACCAAGCATGGAGTTTGATTTACAAAGAGCCAAAGAAAAAGTAGATGCAGGTGCACAATATATTATGACACAAATGTTTTTTGACAACAAAAAATATTTCGAATATGTAGACGCTTGCAGAAGTATGGGTATTACAGTGCCTATTATACCAGGCTTAAAACCAATTACGAATAAAAAGCAGTTAACTATTTTACCTAATATTTTTTATGTAGATATACCTACGGATTTATCTACTGCAATGTTGGCTGCTACTACCGATGAGGCTTGTGAGCAAGTGGGTACAGAATGGTTGATACAACAAAGCAAGGAGCTGAAAGCGGCTGGTGTACCGGTGTTACATTACTACACTTTAGGAAAACCAAAAGTGGTTAAAGATGTAGTTTCTGCTGTGTTTTAGTAATAAATGTCTCTTTAAATAATTCAAAGCGCCTAATTTATGGCGCTTTTTTATTGCTGGTATTTACCAAGAAATCATTGAATTGTTCAATGCTTAAATTTTTGGCGATAATTTTTTTATTCGCATCGAGTAAATAAAAGGTGGGCGTTTTAAATACATCGTATAATTGACGAATGGTGGTGGGTTTGCCTTGTTGAATTTCTTTATTTAAATCAGCTTCGGTTTGGTAGGCATGTGTCCAGGCTTCTAATTTATTTTCTTTGATAAATGTTTTCCATGCACTCAATTCTTTAAAATTAATATTGACTGAAAGTACTTTTACATTCAACTTGCTCCAAATCGCTTTATAAAATGAATCTACTCTTGGAATTTCCACTTTACAATGACTACAAGTAGGGTCCCAAAATGCAACAAAAGTATAAGGCGAACTAATATCGTATAAAGATATTTTTTTATCATTAATATCGTTTAAAACCAATGGTGGTGCGGCTAAACCAAGCTGGTTCGCCATCATGCTGTAGGCGCGTTCGGTGATTGATTTTTTGGAAGCCTCGTTTAATAATGTGGTATCCCCTTTGGCAAAAAAGTTTTGATAAATATGCAAAAACACTTTGTCCTGACCCATAAACTCAGGGGTAATATATTTATTCGTGAATTTAAAAAGTAAAAATGGATAAATTTCATTACCAGTTTTTGCAACGGTTAACATGTATTGCACTTCCTCAATAATTGAATCGGGTTCTCGGGAAACATAATTTTTAAAATACTCATCTAATTTAGCTTCAAAAAAAGGCGTTCTAATTAAGCGGTTATCATTGAATACTACATTATCCCAAAAATGATTTTTTACAAAATAAAAAGGGTAGGTGGAATCCGCTTTACCATTCACTATTGGAATCGCTGGCGCATCAGGGCGTTGCATTACATTTAAAAAATAAGCAGTCATTGAACTAGGCTGCCCTTTCATAATTGCTTGGCGCTTTTCGTTCATTTCCTTTTTCTTGTCATTATATTTATTGGTAAGCGTAGTTGAATCATTTTTATTGGCTGCTGATTTGAATGCTTTTTCAATCTCACTTAACTGCGCACCAATTTCATTCATCGATTTCGAATAATTTTTAAAAATGGTATTATCATTCGAACCTATAATTGTAACATCACTTAAATTAGTGGTGTCTGCAATGATTTTAAATTTTTGATTTTCATCCACCAAGAAATCAAATAAAATGGCATACTTGGGTGATACCACAAAATAGATCCCTGGTGTTAATTTTTTTGAAGATGCAAAAACGCCCTCACTTTTATCATTTAAAATGGCAGAATCGGCCAATACGCGTGAATTGCCATAATTGGTACCTATATATACTTTGGTGTTTTGGTATGGTTTTAGGCTAATCTGAATACTATGACCTTGTGAACTTGCGGCTGTTTTTTTAACAGCAGTCGTTTTACTATTTTGTAAACTGGGCTTTTTGGTTTGTGCTAAGCAAAAACTTGGCAAAAGCACAAATAACAGGATCGTTTTTTTAATACTCATTTTATTAAAGTCGGGTTATGTAAAAACTCCTGTAAAAATAAGCGATTATCAATAAAACAAATCACAATTAAAATTCGGTTTTACCCTTATTTTAATCCATCGGTATTACCTTTGTTCTCGTGAGAAAAAAGAAAGAAGCCCCTTTATTGGAAAATGTCCTTATTGAAGATTATGCAGCCGAAGGAAAATCATTGGCAAGGGTGAATGGTAAAGTAATTTTTGTGGAAGGTGCAGTACCGGGTGATGTTGTGGATGTGCAACTCCAAAAAAACAAAGCCGATTGGGGTGAGGGGTTTGTTAAAAAATTTCATACCTATTCCGACATTAGAGTAAAACCCTTTTGTTCGCATTTTGGTGTATGCGGCGGATGTCAATGGCAGATGTTGCCTTATGAACAGCAGTTGGTGTACAAACACAAACAAGTATTTGATAATTTAACGCGCATCGCAAAAATACCTTTACCAGTTATCCCACCCATCTTAGGGGCCAAGGAAACGCAGGGGTATCGCAATAAAGTAGAATACACCTTTGCAACTGAAAAATTTATACCCTTTGAGGAGTTCAAAGCAATGAAGGCTGCGGGGCTTGAACCTACTAAATCTATTGGTGCAGGTGGTTTTCATGCAAGAGGTTTTTTTGAAAAAGTGGTGGAGATAGATACCTGTTATTTACAGTCCGAGCCCACCAATGAAATTAGAAAAACAGCAGTTCAGTTTGCGATTGAAAACGAAATGCCTTTTTATAATATCAAACAACACCAAGGGTGGCTTCGTAATATGTTTATTCGCAATACTACGAAAGGGGAGTGGATGGTGAATGTTATTTTAGGATATGATGGCGGCGAAAAAAGAGAAGCCTTACTTAATTTGTTCTTGAAAAAATTTCCTCAAATCACCACACTATTATATACGATAAACGAAAAGCGAAATGATAGTATGCAGGATTTGTTGCCGCAAGTGTATTTTGGCACTGGTTATATCACAGAATCTTTAGAAAATTTTGATTTTAAAATAAGTCCTAAATCTTTTTTTCAAACCAATTCAAAACAAGCCGAAAGCTTATACCAGGTTACGCGCAGCTTTGCTGAACTGACAGGGAAGGAAGTGGTGTATGATTTATATTGTGGTACAGGGAGTATTGGTATTTTTTGTAGCAAAGAAGCCAAAAAAATAATTGGGGTCGAAGTGGTGGCCGATGCGATTGAAGATGCGAAGGAAAATGCAAGCATCAACAATTTATCACATACTGCTTTTTTTGCAGGTGATGTGATTGATATTTGTGATGATGCATTTTTTGATACCCATGGCAAACCAGATGTCATTATTACGGATCCACCGCGCGCAGGTATGCACGATAAATTAGTTAAAAAATTATTAGAGATACAGGCGCCGTTAATTGTATATGTAAGTTGTAATCCTGCAACACAGGCCCGCGACTTATCTTTATTAGGTGAAAAATATACGGTAACAAAAATACAACCAGTGGATATGTTTCCGCATACCTTACATATTGAAAATGTAGTGCAATTAAAACGTACCGATTTATTATAAAATATATTAAGAATGAATCAATTTAGGCCCACACGATTTGAAGTATTACCTACCATCATTAAAAATTTATTAATTATTAATGGGTTAGTTTTTTTAGCTCAAAATACATTTGGCGGCCCCACGAGTAGTTTTTCAATTGAAGATTATTTTGCATTACATGCATGGCAAAGCGAGCTGTATCAGCCATGGCAGCTTATTACACATATGTTTCTACATGGCGACTTTGGCCATATTTTAGGAAACATGTTTGCGTTATGGATGTTTGGTTCTATTCTTGAAAATATTTGGGGACCCAAACGCTTTTTATTATTTTATTTTTTATGTGGGGTGGGTGCAGCAGTGATACACCTGCTTATTTTATCCTATGAGTTTATACCCTTAAGCAATGAGTATCAAACCTTGCTCACCTTAAGTAAATCTAATTCGCCAGGATTTGCAGATGCGGTATTAAAGTATGCGCAAACACACCGTATTCCATTGACACGTATCTTAAGCGATAATAAGGTAAGCTTGTCTACACCGGGTTTAGCACCAGAATTAATGGATTTAATCACCACCTATTATAATAAAACATTAAACACTGCCACTTTAGGGGCAAGCGGCGCCGTGTTTGGTATATTGATTGCATTTGTATATTTGTTTCCCAATACCTATATCTACATTTATTTTCTGTTCCCCATCAAAGCGAAATGGTTGGGTATTTTATATTTTGCTTTTGAATTATATAAAGCATTGGAAAATTCAGCGGGTGATAATGTAGCAAGGTGGGCCCATGTGGGTGGTGCTATTGTTGGTTTTGTGTTAGTGTATTTGTGGAAGAAGAAAGGGAACTCGTATTAATAATCGTTGATTAAATAAGCTGTATATGCAACAAGGTCCAAATCAAAAACCGCTATTAGGTGCTGACAATAATGCATTAGTCGCTTTGTTGGCTATCAATTTGGTCGCCTATGTCATGTTGGGATTTTTAAAAGTGATTTATTTTTTAGACGGCACGCCTATTGAATTATTTTATACAAATATTTTTCATTTATTTACCCTTCCCACGAATGGTTCAGTATGGCTTACCCATGCATGGAGCTTATTTACTTTTAATTGGATACATG
>CAIWBA010000311.1 GCA_903910765.1 uncultured Bacteroidota bacterium | reverse complement strand
TTAAATGCGGAGCAACACACAGGCATTACATTAACAGAAAGTTTGGCGATGTATCCAGCTTCGAGTGTATGTGGTTGGTATTTTGCACATCCACAAAGTCAATATTTTGGATTAGGCAAAATTCAACAAGATCAAGTGATTAATTATGCAAAAAGAAAAGATAAGCCATTAGAATATATCACAAGATGGCTGCAGCCTGTGATTGATTAATATTTTATACTTTTTCAAACAACCACCACAAACGTTTACGCGGCTTAACAATATAATGTTTGTTAACGTAGGTGCTAATATGTTGTATCGCCTCCTCACAACTATCCGTAAATAGTACAAACTTTTTATCTTCAGGGGAGATGGTCCCTTCCTGAATCATGTGCTCCATCCAGTGCTGAAACGGTTGATAAAATTGACGGCCCATGACTACAATGGGGAAATCGTTGATCACTTTTGTTTGCGCTAAAGTTAATGTTTCAAAAAATTCATCCTGCGTACCAAAACCTCCAGGCATAATTACAAATGCATAAGAATATTTAACCAATAAAACTTTGCGAATAAAAAAATAACTAAAGGTGATCGATTTTTGTACATACGGATTGGGTTGTTGTTCAAAAGGCAACTTAATATTACAACCAATTGATTTTCCACCATTTTCAAAAGCCCCTCTATTTGCCGCTTCCATAATTCCAGGGCCACCCCCTGTCATAGTCACAAAACCTAATGCTGCAATTTTTTTACCCATCTCTCTGGCTTGAATATAATATGGGTGATCTTCCTTAAAACGAGCAGAGCCAAATACGGTCACACATGGCCCAACAAAATGTAAAGCTCTAAACCCTTTGATAAACTCTTTAAATATTTGAAAAGCAAACAAAAACTCATTAATCCTTGGTTTGGGCCCTTCTAACTCGTATGATTTCGTAGCTGGAATGATGCGCCTTTGTGAAAAACTAGCCATGATTAAAATTTATTTAATACCTATTAAAGTTAACGCAAATAAAGAACCCAGTGTTATTTAAAAATAACTAAATTTGAAAACCTAGTTTATTAAATCACATGAAAACTGTTTTAAAATATACTGCCTATCTTTTACTACAATTAATTGTAATTGCCACACATGCCCAATCGAAGGTGGTGGTGGAACAAATACAGTCGTACTCAATGGTTTCACCCACGGCAAATTACTGGCACCTACCCAATGACATCAACCCACTTTTAGAAGCCCTAGATTCTGGATTGTTCAAGGAAATTAATTTAATTAGAGCAAAAAATTATAAAACCAACGCAATACAATTAGCCAAACAAAACCAAATAGGTAAAATAACTATTGATTGGTCTCGTAGTATGAGTAGTGATTTTCATGCGTATATCGAAATTTATGAAATGAGCACAGAATTTGTGTATCAAAATAAATTAGCACAAATTTCGAACGCTAAATTAGATAGCATTAGTTCTGTATGGTATATATCCTGCAACATCTATAATCAACGTAGAGAAAGCATTTTCAAGAAAACGATTTTATTGAGCATGTTTCCAACTAAAAGCGTTGGCATGGGCTATGCAGTTGATATTCCTGCGACTACGCCTAGCTTTATTTTCAAAGCCATTCAAAAAGGCATCAATTTTATTTCGCCAAAAATTGATGACATGGAATATATTGAAGCAAAAGTACCTGCTGCTTATGCCACCGATAATTTTTGGATGCCTTTTTTACACAATCAAAATAGAATACAATTTGACACGAGTCGACCTTTTATAAGTTATAGCAACGGGAATGGTATTCAATTGTTGCGGACCCAGCCGGCACAAATGAATAAAATTAACCAAAAAGACAAGTCCATTAATAACCCCTATTACGACATGCTACCCGTCATCAAAAAAAGACTAGGGAGTGCTGTAAATGAATATTACCATGTTTTGCAGCCTTTAAGGAATGTGAATCTTGATTTGGATTATAGCATTGTTGCCTTTATTGAATTTAATTCAAACCCGAACGACCAAGAAGGAAGCCAGTCCCCTATTATTTTTTTACCAGATAATATACACACTATATTTTTAAACCAAGATAGTATAGGTTCATTTAGTGTAGAAGAGACAGTGGTAGCCAAAGATAAATTTTTCAATTTGAATGAAATTTTTAATGGCTTTGATACCACTAAAAAATATAATATTGGTACGCTTTATGAAAAAAGGAAAATTATTTCAGCAAAATCTATTGAAGGAAATTTTAAAGGCCACACATTTAAGATATTAATTAATTACGCGAATAATTTAAAAACCATTTTTATTGATGATAAAATGGTACTGGTTGCAGAAGGCAAAAATAAACCTTCCCAAATGGTTGCAGAGAACACAGACAATAATTCCGAAATGATCAATTTTTTACTTCAAATGTCATTTAGTGAAATTTTTCAAATGCCCTTTTAGCCTTAAAATACAATGATGAGAATAGTAAGTTATAATGTGAATGGTATTCGTGCAGCCATTAAAAAGGGCCTCATTGAATGGTTGATCGAATACCCTATTGATATTTTTTGTGTGCAGGAAACAAAAGCAAACCAAGAAGATGTTGATTTAACCCTATTTACTGCATTAGGCTACCATGTGTCCTGGTATTCAGCACAAAAAAAAGGCTATAGTGGCGTGGCTATATTTAGTAAAATAAAACCAGCTAAAGTTTCTTTTGGGAATGGCTATGCCTTAAGTGATTTCGAAGGCAGGGTGGTTCGCGTGGATATAGGTGACCTAACCATAATCAATGCTTATTTCCCATCTGGTACAAGTGGAGATGAAAGACAAACCTATAAATACCAATGGTTGGAGGAAATGCATCTTTGGTTAAAGCAATTAAGAAAAGAAAGACCCAATATAATTTTAGCCGGAGATTATAATATTGCCTATCGCGATATTGATATTCATGATCCAAAGGGAAATAAAAAATCATCCGGATTTTTGCCTCAAGAAAAACAGTGGATGGAATCCTTTTTAGAAGATGGTTGGGTGGATAGTTTTAGAAAAATTAATCCAACAACGGTTGGCGCTTATTCTTGGTGGAGCCAACGCTTCCCAAGTGTGCGCCTGCAAAATAAAGGTTGGCGTATTGATTATTTGTGCATGACCGAGGCCATCGCTGATCGCATCAGTGATGCAAAGATCTTACCTTTAGTAAAACACAGCGATCACTGTCCAATTGTACTTGACCTAAAATAAAATTAATATGCAGGTTTGTAATATTAGCTTCCAATTAAATCCAACGATTCAATCCCCATGGCTTAGTTGGATGAAAACAAATTTCATTACCGAACTCATGGCTACTGATTGTTTTATTGACCATAAATTTTACCAATTAGAAGTACCAGAAGACCAAAACCCCACTTATACTTTACAACTATACGCAGTCGATAAAACGCAGTTAAATAGGTACCATACCGAGTTTGCAGACAGCATTATACTACAACTAAACAACAAATGGGGTGAGCAATGCTTGTATTTTAGCACCAATATGCAAATTGTGAATTGAATGTGGATATATTAAATGGCCGAAAACCGCTACAGGCCTATATTACAGCAAATATAGGTTTGAAACTCAATGACAGCAATGCTTTCCGCGATTTCATTTGTTTTACAAAAACAGTAAATACAAGTCCATTTTGGATGAAAACCATGCTATTTAAGGGTTTCAAGGCTATGCTTAAAATAAAAAAAACAAAAAAAATATTGTTGTAATTGATAAAACCCAATAAATTTGTTACATCGTTTTAAATAACTATAAAAAAAACATCTATGAACAAAGCAGAATTGATCGCTCACATTGCTGACAATGCAGAGATCGCAAAAACACAAGCTAACGCAGCATTAGACGCTTTTATTGAAGCAGTTACAAAAGCTTTAAAGAAAGGCGATAAAGTAACTTTAGTTGGATTCGGTACTTTCTCAGTTTCTAAGCGTGCAGCTCGTATGGGCCGTAACCCTCAAACTGGTGCAGCTATCAAAATCAAAGCTAAGAAAGTTGCAAAATTCAAAGCTGGTAAAGAATTAAGCGGAAAATTGTAGTTCTACAGCCCAAAAGGCAGTAAACTAGCTATTTTTTGAAATTAAACCCCTTGGATATCCATATATTCAAGGGGTTTTTTTACTTTTGTAGCCATTCACTTAATTAAAACACATTATTACCATGGGAAGAGGAGATAAAAAAACAGCTAAAGGAAAAAGATTTAAAGGTTCTTTTGGCAAGAGCAGACCACATAAAATTGCAACTAAAGGAAAAAAAGCAACAGCGACAGTAGATACTGCTAAAGCAAGTGCTTAATTCAATCTGATAAATATTCCCTCAGCTATTCCAAGGAATCAATGATACAAGGATAATTGAGGGATTTTTTATTTGGGGATTCATTTAATCATTAAGAATCGTTTGATATGAAATCTTTACTGATTTTATTCTTTTTAAGTATAACAACATTGCATTCAATTGCACAATGTTCCATTTGCACTAAAACTGCCGCACAAATTGGAGAAGAAGGCGGCAAAGGATTCAATGCAGGTATTCTTTACTTGGCAGCAATGCCTTTTGGTATTGCAGGTTATATCGCTTACAAGTGGTGGAAAAATCAACAGCAATAAAAATCAAATACTTTACGCGTTATTTTTTAGGGACTGCGTATACGTTGATCGTTTGACTATAATTGACTAAGTCGGCAGCTACTTTCAATTCAATGACTTCTGCATTAATGTCAAAGTCGGCAAAGTAAAAAATGTCATAGCCGTTATTTTTTATGACTTCGAACAATTCAATTTTTGCTGCCTCGCTCGCCTTACCAAAACTTTCTGCAACGATGACTGGCTTGTATGCTTGAATTAAATCCGAAATAGATTTAATAATTTCTTTGTCATATCCTTCCGTATCAATTTTAATAAAAGATAGCTGCTGAATCATGGAAGCATACTTTGTTTCCAAGAAGGTCTTTAAATGTATCCCTTCTACCATGCCATCATAAACAAACTTTCCATGTTTACTATCCCTGGTTTCAGAAATTGCCCCATTACCAAAGCTGGCCTCTGAAGATATATAATAGAAGGATTGTGGCGTGGATGAAATTGCACATCGATGTGGATGAATGACATACTTGTCCTTATTTAAGGAGGCATTCGTTTCTAAAATTTTAAACACATAAGGATTTGGATCAAAGCCAATCGTGATCCCTGTCATCCCCGTACATAAAGCCATGGGCACTGTGGTATCACCAATATTTGCGCCAATATCAATGGCTAAATCACCTGCCTTAATAAATTGATTAAAAAAAGCAACGGTTGCCTCATTTAAAGTAATCTTAGGCGCTAAAGGACTAGACCAATTCGCAAAATCAATTTCGCCATACTTGTTCATATTTAAATGATCAATAATAGGCGGGTATTCTTTGGTAACTCTTCTCGCAATTTTACGCGCAAACGAATTCTTTAAATAAGTAAACATAGTGGTAGTTTAATAGTAAACAAAAATAGTATAATTATTTATAATATTTTCTGGAGAATGTGAATATATTAAAATGCTTTTGTTGCATTGCAGTCGCTAATTCATCTTCAATCAACGGACCATTCAATGAACGCATTTGGTGCGCAATAATAATTTGGTACAGCTTTGAAATTAATAACTGTTTTTTTCTAGAATTAGATAATACATGTGATTGTTGCACGGTAATTGCAGCAACTAATTCTATAATACCCACCTGTTGCGTCGCAATGGTTTTTACCACTGGAATGATATGCGCATCACCCAAGCCTTCCCGCATCATATGTAATAAGTGATTTGTGAAGGCTTCTGCATCGGGGCGATCACTTTTATTTACCACAAAAACTTGGGCAATCTCCATTAACCCCGACTTCATCATTTGTACTTCATCCCCTGCTTCTGGAACAAGCACTACAACGGTGGTGTCAGCTAAGCCTGCAATCTCAACTTCTGATTGTCCCACCCCCACCGTTTCAATTAAAATAATATCAAATCCAACTGATTGTAATAAGGTAGTCAATTCAATCATACCATTCATTAAGCCACCCAAATGGCCCCTGGTTGCCAAGGATCTAATAAATACATTAGGATTCATATACCAATCCTTCATTCTGATACGATCACCCAAAATGGCGCCTTTGTGAAAGGGAGAAGATGGGTCCACTGATAATATGGCTACTCTTTTGCCATCCTTCACCCAATGTTCAATCAAACCGGAAATGAGTGTGCTTTTACCAGCCCCAGGTGGGCCAGTGATCCCAATGATGGGTATTAAGTTAGGTTGTAAACTTTCTAAAAATGCATCCGCCCCCACTTCCCTATTTTCAATCCATGAAATAGCTTTTGCCAGTAATAAAAAATCACCGTTAGCCACCCCTTGCGATATGTCTTTAACAGAATGCGTCATTATTTTCTGATGATTTTATAATTTCTAAAATCAAATGGCCGAATACCTGTCCATTTTTCAAAATAGTATAAAACTTTATTTTTTAATGAGAATTTCTTTTTTGAAATATCTAAATCAATGATCCAATTTTTTCGAATAATTCTTTCCTTCATTACGATTGGATGCGTGTCTGTAAATTTTTCTAAAGAATCAAACCCGCTAAAATCATAATAGTCAGGACTTGAAATTATTTTTTCCATTTGAGAATCATCATGCCAAAATACACTACTCTCTTTTTGTTTTTTTCGCATTTGCTCGGGACTTTTCACCCAGCCATAATGATAAATGGAAGCATTGATTGCAGCAACAGGCAATTTTGCTTTTCCGATTCTAAAACCTTGCGCATCCCTATAGGCGGTAATCTTTTTATTATTTCGAATAATGCGAACCTCATTTGCATACCACTTTCGGCTATCCCCCACATAATCATAAGTTCCAAAAAAATGTTTGTACTTGAAAAGTAAGCCTTGCACCGCATCATCATTTTTATATTTATGACAAGCATCAAGAATCGCTGGGTGATATTTTTCATGCACCACTTCATCCCCTTGAATATAAAATGCCCAATCAAAAGAATTGTCAATATACTGAAATGCTTTATCTGTTTCAACAGCCAATACTACACCTCCTTTTCTTAAATTTTTATCCCAAACCGAATGATGAATTTTTATTTTTGGATCTCCAATGGATGCAATCAACGCAATGGTTTCATCCGTGCAATCTCCAATTAAAACAATCATTTCATCCACCACAGGTAATATCGATTTGATCGCTTCCACAATTGGAAAATCGTTCACTACTGCATTCTTAATAATTGTAAAACCTGCTATTTTCATGTATCATTTATCTTTATCGCCGCTGCGAAATTATACCCAATTTCAGTCATTTTAGTATTCCCTCCCAATATTTGAAAATTTTACAAGCCTTTTGAATTTTTAAAGCCCATTTCAAGTAAAGGGTTTAAATTTGAAATTCAATAATTCCAATGTCTGTTACAATCTGTTTTGATTTTGGTAATACCCGATTAAAAGCTGCTATTTTCAAAAATAAGGAGGTAGTAGAAATGCGCGTTCTCGAAAACGACCAGCCGGATACCATTCAAGCGCTATTGAATGAATTTAAACCTGATAAAACCATCTTATCCTCTGTCATTCATCATGACAAAGCCCTTGAGGCCCAATTAGCAGCGCATTCTAAATTTCATCTTTTAGGGCCCGCTTCTTTCATCAATTTCACCACACCGGTGGGGAAACCAGAGACCATTGGCGCCGATCGACTTGCCCTTGTAGCCGCAGCAGTGGACCTTTATCCCAACCAACACAACCTAATTATATCCTTGGGCACCTGTATTACCTATAATTTTGTCAATATTACCCATGAATTTTTAGGTGGTAGCATTTCACCAGGCATGCAGATGCGTTTTAGGGCAATGCATGAACAAACTGCCTTATTACCCCTCATTGAAGCCTCCAAAGAGTTCAGCTTGGTCGGTTATGACACTAAAACCAACCTTTTAAGTGGGGTGATTTTAGGTATGGCAGCCGAAATTGATGGAATAATTGCCGCTTATGCCGATAAATATGGGAACTTTAACGTGCTATTAACCGGCGGTGATATTAGTTATTTTGTACCTCACATAAAAAAGAGGATATTTGCCGACCAAAATTTAATATATAAAGGACTTTATGCTATCTGCGAAAAAAATAATTAGGTTAATCCCTATCTTAGGTTTAGTGTGTTTTTTAACCCCCACTCAGGCTCAAATTAATTCTCCCTTTTCCAGATATGGTTTAGGCAATGAAGTATTCAATAACCAAAATGCAGCAAGTCAAGGAATGGGTGGTTTTACAACTGCATATACCAGCAGCATGAACGGCAACTATGGTCAAAGTGTAAATTTTAGTAATCCAGCTAGCTACGGAAGTATTTATTTAACCACTTTTGATTTAGGGCTTAATATTAATAGCTATACTTTAAAAAGAACCAATCCTATAGGGAGAGAAAAGTCAAACTATATGTCCCCTAATTACTTGGCCATTGGGGTGCCCATCAACAAAGCAAAAAAAATAGGGATGGCTTTTGGATTAAGGCCCCTTTCCCAAATCAATTATTCTGTAAATGAGATTAGTCATTTAGCTACAACAGGGGATTCAATTCTTAATAATTATAAAGGGGATGG
>CAIWBA010000310.1 GCA_903910765.1 uncultured Bacteroidota bacterium | reverse complement strand
CCATAAAACCAATAGATACCGCATTGTTAGCTTTAATTTTTTCGGTTTGCAAGTTGTTTAATTGAACACTCACTTTATCTACATCTAATTTTTCTGCAAAACCATTTTTACCAATGCCTAATATTTGCAAATCAATCCCGCCTGATTTTTCTATTATTTGTTCATAACCTGCACAAAGTTCTTTGATTTGATCTTCAGACCATTCGCCATTTGGGATATGAATATTTTCTGGTTTGATATCAATATGGCTAAACAAATGACGATGCATGAAGCTCCAATAACTTTGGTAGGCCGTTTTATGGATGGGGTAGTATTCGTCTAAGTTAATTGTGATTACATTTTTAAAACTCAAACCTTCTTCCTTATGTAATCTCACTAGTTCCTTGTATAATAAAATAGGGGTGCTTCCAGTGGCCATTCCAAGTACACAGTTTTCTTTTTTTGCTTGCTTATCTTTAATGAGTGTTGCAATTTGAGCCGCTACCATGATAGACCCATCAATAGAAGTAGGGAATATCTTAACTGGAATTTTTTCAAATGATTCAATCATACAATGCTATTATATTATTATAAAATTAAATAAAAAAAGCCTCCCATGTGTTGGGAGGCCAATATATTATTCTACTTTACTGATTTTTATGACATTCGTTGGTAGATGTAATTCTACAGGCGTGCTTCCTGTATTTACCACCACATCGCCTGGTTGAACGTACCCTTCTTTTTTTAATATTGAAATTTGGTCTTTAATGATATTATCCAAGCTCTCTTCTTTGTTATAATAAATGGTTTTTGCACCCCAGCTTAAGCTAAGTTGATTCACTAAGCTTTTCTCCTTTGTGAAAATGAATAAAGGCGCTTTAGGACGGAAACTGCTTAACATGAATGCAGTATAGCCACTTTGTGTCATACCAATAATTGCTTTTGCATCACTATCATCAGCTAGTTTACAACCATTATAACAAACTGCATCACTTAAAAATGAAGGAGAATGTGATTGCGGTTTAAAGTCATCGGCACGATTATATTTATAGCCATTTAATTCAACCTCATGAATAATTTTACGCATGGTTTCAATCACCAATACTGGGAATTGACCAGTAGCAGTTTCACCACTTAACATCACCGCATCCGCACCTTCAATGACTGCATTTGCCACATCCGTAATTTCACTACGATTTGGTTTTACGCGATCAATCATGCTTTCCATCATTTGTGTTGCAACAATGACAGGCTTCGCACGATGTAAACATTTTCTGATGAGTTCTTTTTGTATTAAAGGAATTTTTTCAACGGGAAGTTCAACACCTAAATCACCACGTGCAATCATAATCGCATCACTTGCATTAATGATGTCTCTGATATTTATTAATGCTTCAGGCATTTCAATTTTTGCAATAATTTTTGATTTGCTATTATTCTTATTTAAAATAGCACGTAACATTTCAATATCTGCTACTCTTTTTACAAAACTTAAGGCAACCCAATCTAATTTTTCTTTGATAATAAAATCAGCATCTTCTAAATCCTTTTCAGTTAAGGCAGGTAAGGATATTTTTGTATCTGGAAGATTGATTCCTTTTTTGGAAGAAATAATACCACCCAAGGTTACTTTAACTTTTACATCCCCATTTTTCTCAACACTACTAACCATCACTTCAATCTTTCCATCATCAATCATAATGGTATTTCCAACCACTACATCACCCGCCAAGTTAGGGTAGGAGACGTATATTTTTTCAATGGTACCTATACATTTTTCGTTCGTGAAAGTTAATATATCACCGGCTTTTACGTCTAATCTGTTATCTGCAATTTCACCCACCCTTAATTTTGGCCCTTGTAAGTCGCCTAATATTGCGATACTACATCCCAATTCTTCATTGATGCCACGAATATTGTCAATGATTTTCTTTTTGTCTTCATGACTGCCATGTGAAAAATTTAAGCGAAAAACATTCACACCAGCGATGACTAAATTTTTTAATTGATCATAGGATTCGCAAGCTGGTCCTACGGTCGCAACTATTTTTGTTTTGTGGTGGATGTTTTTAAATTCTTGCTGCTGGCTCATTATTATCTGGGGTTAGTGTTAATTATTAAAAGTTCTTTTTGTAAAAAATTAGCTCGCTAATATTTTTACGATTTTCAACCATTCTTCTGATATTTTTTGTTTTGCTTTTACTGCATTGTCTAATGGGGTATACTTCATTTTATTATCTTCAATTCCCACCATTACATTGTGCGTGCCGTTTAACAAACACTCTACTGCATGATAGCCCATTCTGCTTGCGATTAATCGATCCAAACAACTTGGAGATCCACCTCTTTGTATATGTCCTAAAATACAAACGCGAATATCTGCATTGGGTAATTTATCTTTTAAAAAATTTCCAACCTGGGTACCACCACCAAATTCATCCCCTTCAGCAACAACGATTAAGTTCACTAATTTTTTTCGCTTTTCTTTTTCAGTCAATGCGGTAATTAATGCATTCATATCTGTTTTGGTCTCAGGAATCAAAATATTTTCAGCACCTGTTGCAATACCACTATGCAAAGCAATATAACCAGCATCTCGGCCCATTACCTCAACAACGAATAAGCGGTCATGTGCGTCTGCGGTATCTCTAATTTTATCAATGGCTTCCACTGCGGTGTTAACAGCTGTATCAAATCCAATAGTGAAATCACTACCGGCAATATCTTTATCAATGGTTCCAGGGATTCCAATACATGGGATATCAAATTCATTACTGAACTTTTGTGCGCCTTTAAAGCTACCATCACCACCTATGACTACGATCCCGTCAATACCTCTTTTTTTAAGATTATTATAAGCAACTTGACGTCCCTCCGTCTCAAAAAACTCCTTACTTCTTGCTGTTTTTAGGATGGTTCCACCACGCTGAATGATATTCGCTACTGATCTTGAATCCATTTGAAAAATATCATCATCAATCATTCCATTATAGCCTCTAGCTACACCAAATACTTCTAAACCATGGTATAAACTAGTTCTAACCACTGCTCTAATAGCTGCGTTCATCCCGGGGGCATCACCGCCTGAAGTCAGAACGGCAATTTTGGTCACTTTTTTTGTGGACATATACTAATCAATTGTAGGTTAAAGCATTGATTTACAAATTAGAATTCGAATGCGGCTTAACCAAATGGAGCTACAAATTTAATCAATTAGGGCTAATTATGGCTAATAAATAAACAAATGTGGGTATTTTTCTAAAAAAAGGAGGAATCGTTAGTTTTTGCACACTTGGTGGCGCATTAGTCATTGGAGAATGATCCGCAGGTCAAAAATCAAGAAAAGCATAATGTACCTCAAAAATTATTTTACTTGCTTTCTAATAGTAGCAAATCATTAAAAGCAATTTCATATTCCTTGTTCATGGATCTGATTAATGCATTTTTATCCTGGTAGCTTTTTTCAACTACATGAAATTTTTGGGTATCAGAATAAATCGTTGGATCGGCCATTTGCGATTCTATGTCTAATTTTTCCTTTTGCAAAGTTTCAATATTATGCTCCAATTGCGCAATGGCCCGTTGTAATTTTTGTATTTGTTTTTGCAAATCCTTGTCGATAGCGACATTGGGTTCAGCCGCTTTAACTATAGGTTCAGGTTTGGATTGTTTTTTGTTTTCCTTGGTGTTTGTATTTTTTGCAGGCTCTGAAGTCGCTACTTTTGCTTTTGCCATTCTTTCCTTCCATTCAAGCCATTCTTGGTAACCCCCTTTGAATTCTATTATTTTTTCATCTTCAATTTCCCAGATCTTATTCGCTGTTTTAGATATAAAGAAACGATCGTGACTTACTAAAATAATCGTGCCATCATATTTATTTAAAGCCTCCGCTAATAATTCAACAGTAACCATGTCCAAGTGATTCGTAGGCTCATCCAACATTAAAAAGTTGGCCTTACTTATAATTGTTTTTGTGAGTGCGACTCTGGCTTTTTCACCACCACTTAATACTTTAATTTTTTTGTCAATTTCATCGCCACCAAAAAGGAAACAACCCAATAATGCACGAAGTTCTAAATCGGTTTTTTTAGTACCACATTCTTGTACTTCCTGTAAAATGGTATTGCTTAAATTTAAAGATTCCAATTGGTGCTGTGCATAAAAGCTTTCGTCCACATTATGCCCCCAAACTCTTTCTCCTTCGTAGCCTTCCATGCCTGCTACAATTCTTAGTAGGGTAGATTTACCTTTACCATTGGCGCCAATCAAAGCAATTTTATCACCACGCTCAATTTCCGCAAATGCATTTTCTAAGATTACTTGTTTAGGGTAGGATTTGCTAATGCCTTTTAAATCAACCAAAACTTTTCCAGGTGTTTTTTCAACAGCAAAGTTGATTCGAATATTAGGACGTTCAATTTGAACATCTTCAATCACATCTAATCTATCTAAGCGCTTTTGTATACTTTGTGCTGCAGCAGCCTTAGATGCTTTCGCTTTAAATCGTTCAATGAACTTTTCTTGCTGACGAATATAATCTTGTTGATTTTCAAATGCACGTTGTTGTATTTCTACTCTTTGTACTTTTTCAACTTCATAGTACTCGTAATCGCCGGTATAAAAATTTAATTGTTGTTGGTAAACCTCAACAATTTTGTTCACCATTTTATTCAAGAAATATTTATCGTGACTTACAATAACAACACTGCCTTTGTAGTGAATCAAATATTTTTCAAGCCATTCAATACTAGGTAAATCCAAGTGATTCGTAGGCTCATCCAGTAACAATACATCTGGAGCTTGTAAAATCATTTTTGCTAATAAAACACGCATTCTCCACCCGCCACTAAATTCCAAATAAGGACGTGATAAATCTTTGGTCGTAAAACCTAATCCATGTAAAACTTCCTCCGCTTTATGATTAATATTATAGCCGTCTAATAAATCAATTTCATGTAAAGCGTCCGTATATTTTATCAATAAATCATTGTCCTCTGGATTGGCTTCTAATTCAATGCCTAATTTTTCAACTTCTTTTTCTAACTCACGCACTCTTTCAAAAGCCCCTAATGCAACTTCGGTGATGGATTCGTTGGTATCAAAACTTAATAAATCCTGATGCAAATAGCCAATAGTTGTATCCTTTCCTTTTTCAATCGTTCCTTTGGAAGGGGTTAACTGACCCACTAATAATTTTAAAAGTGTTGATTTACCCGTACCATTATAACCAATTAAACCGATACGTTCGCCTGGTTGAATATGCCAAGTTGCTTCACTCACAATTGCCCTTGCTCCAAACTCAAATGTTACATTTTGTAATCCTATTAGCATACTTTTTTCAATTCAGACCGCAAAGTTAGCTAGTTGGAGTATGTAAATTGGTATAAATTTGGGAAAATATTTTATGGGGAAGCTTTATATATTCATTTTAAGCATTTTACTAGTGGCCTGTAATAGCCCTGAAAAGCAGGGTGCACATAAGGATTTGTGGACTTTTGTCGCGTCAAATAACAATCCACAATTAGATGATTTATGTACCTTAATGATCAAAGATTATGAGGGGATGCTGCAGGGATTGGCCAAAAATGATACGGCTGATGTGTTTGCAAGGGCAAAGGCTTTAATTTTAAGATGTGATACCTTGCCCAATTATTTTGTCACGAAGGATACAACAATGAGCAATCTGTTTAAATCAGGGCTTGTCAACTTACAGGATGAATTACAAGGCGTCGTACTAGAGCAATATTCAGAGGAATTAAACATGGCGATGAATATGGCAAGTATTCAAATGTTACATTTATTAGGGAAGGTTGGTTATAAAAAACAAGCTGTTTATATTTTTAATACCAATGGTAAAAAGGCCGATTTGGAGGAGGATGGGTTATTGTGGATTTCTTTAAATAAAAAATCAATTAACCCTTATTACAATATTGAAAATGAATTAGTTAGTGCTAATTATATTTTACAAGAAAACTAATCCATTTTAATCGCTGGGTTTGTAAACAAACTCAAATTTCGCATTCACTTTATTGGTTGTGGTGATGAAAAATTCCTGCCGAGTATTGGCATCATTTAGAACAACCAAGGCCGTATTCGGAGGAATTGATCCCATATTATGGGCCACAATAATGATATCATGTTGCGATGAGGTAAATTCAAGGTCAACATGGATTGCTTTATAACTGAGCCTTTTTAAGTTCGCGATTACCTTGTTGTTGTCATATATAATGATGGTGTCGTTATCGATTGTCCCATTATCATACAAATCAAGGCTTATTTTTTTACTAGAAGTAATTACCCTTTTAATTAATTTATTCTCTCTGCCTAATAATACCCAAGGGAGAGTTTCGTCATTATTATTACCTGGATTGTTATTCCCAGTAAGAGACTCACTTTTAGATTCATTGTTTGGCTTTCTTGTATCGGAATCCTTAGTAGCCGTGGATATATTTATAACAACGGGGTCAGCAACTTTTGCAACAGGCGTATTTGCCAATACGGTGGTATTATTGAGGGGCGTTGCAGTAATTACAGTTGGAACTACTTTATTAGCATTAGTAACATTGCTATTATTGCTGGATGCTGGTAATTTTAGTTGTGTTGAAGTATTTGTTTTTGGATTAGTATTTCCAACATTATTCGCGACCCCATTTATAATTGGCTTGGATAAAACAGTACTGCTTGATTCCTTTGCTTTAATTAGCTTAGTTGGATTTTTTGCGACAATAACGCTTGTTGTTTTATTTGCAGAAGCTAATGGAATAGGGGTTTTCGTATTTTTT
>CAIWBA010000309.1 GCA_903910765.1 uncultured Bacteroidota bacterium | reverse complement strand
CAATTTCGAAAACAATTGCTTCTATGAAATCAATAAAACTTCTTGCTACAATTATTCCTTTATTCTTTATCACTGTAATTGTACAGGCACAAAAAAAAGAAATCAAAGGTAAAATAACTGACCAAGCCACTGGCTTACCTTTAAGTGGTGCTTCTGTATTATCCAATAGTAAAACAGGAGTAGCTACCAAAGAAGATGGAACATTTACCATTTCTGTTGGGAATGAGGTAAAGTCATTAAAAGTGAGTTTTGTGGGCTACGTTTCACAAAACATTACCATTAATGGAAGAAAAGTAATTAATGTTACTTTAAACCCAGAAGTGAATCAACAAAACGATGTTGTCGTTATTGGTTATGGTACACAAAAAAAATCAAGCTTAACCGGGGCTATCTCTAAATTCAAAAATGAAAAATTAGATGAAGCACCCGTATCAAGAGTTGACCAAGCTTTACAAGGTAAAATTGCTGGATTAAGTATTCAAAATACTTCCTCTGAATCAGGGGCAGCACCAAAAATAAGTATTCGTGGAATTAGCTCGCTTAATGCTGGCGCAAGTCCATTAATTGTTATTGATGGTTTACCAGTTCCGGATGGTTTGTCTTTTTTAAATCCAGCAGATGTTGAATCTATTGAAGTTTTAAAAGATGCGGCATCAGCAGCAATCTATGGATCAAGAGGTGCAAGCGGTGTTATCATGGTAACAACAAAAAAAGGAACCACGAGCAAACCAAAATATACTTTCAAATATTCATCAGGTCAAAAAAAGGCGTATTCTCGTTATGATGTAATGACAACAGAAGAATATGTAGGTATGTTATTTAATGAAATGAAATTGAGATCAACCGATCCAACTGTGGTACAATCTACCAACACAGTAGTTGATGGCGATAGGGCTTCTTATATTATTGAAAATGAATTAAGAAATGGCGAATCAACTGATTGGCAATCTGAATCATTAAGAGCAGGTAAGTTCACCAACGTGCAATTAGGTGCATCAGGTGGAACTAAAGATGTTAGATATTATATATCCGGAGGTTATCAGAATGACGAGGGCATGATGAATAAAAGTAATTATGAAAAATTCAATGTTAGAACTAAAGTAGATGTTGATTTAAGTAATAAGGTGAAGTTGAGTATTAACTTAAACCCTTCTTTTGCTAATAAATTATCTCCTTCTCAAAATTTTACTAACTTTTGGAGAGCCCCAACATGGTTACCAGTATATCATAATGCAGCCACTGCCGCTTTGGTTAATACCAATCCGCAATATGCTGGTGTTTTGCCTGGTGATTTTGCGCATCCGCGTCACTTTTCTGGTTTAAAATATACAGGCACCATGCCAGATGGTACTTCATGGACTTCCACTACCACTGCAAACCCAAGTGGTTCAGCACAACAAAATCCATATTCAGATGTTCAAAGATCAGATATTTCAATGATGGAATACAGATTGCAATCCTCTGCTGAATTAAGTATTGAATTAGCAAAAGGACTTATTTTTAAAACTGTAGGGTCAAGTTTAATGAATTACTCTAATGGATTAAGTTTTTATGAAAGAGAGTATAATAGCGAAGGTTCAAATAATATTGGCGTGTTCACCAATAATAAATACACTGATTTGTTATCTGAGAATACATTGAATTATAAGAAGTCCATTAAAAAAAGTGACATCGCTGTTTTAGCCGGATTTACTTCTCAAACAACAAAAATTCAAACTCAAAAAACGACAGGAAACGATTTCCCAAGTGATGATATTAGAACCTTAAATAGCGCAGCGCAATTAGACAAAGCGGGAACCACTGGAGCTAATAATCAAATTGGATTGTTATCCTATTTAGGTCGTATTAACTATGCGTATGATGATAAATATTTATTGTCAGTAAGTTATAGAACAGATGGTAGTTCCTATTTTGCACAAGGAAAAAAATGGGGTAGTTTCCCTTCCATTTCTGGTGGTTGGGTGTTAAGCAAGGAAAAATTATTAAGCGGTATTAGCTGGTTAAGTAATTTAAAAGTGCGTTCAAGTTATGGCCAATCTGGTAATAACCGTATTGTTGATTTCGCCTTTTTAGATTTATTATATGGCGCGAACTATACCTATGGTTCTGGTACAGGAGTTTCCTCACCAGGTTTGGTAAGTTCATCTGATTACCTATCTAATCCTAATATTACTTGGGAAACGACGAATCAAAACAACTATGGTATTGACCTTTCTATATTTAAAAATAGAGTAGGTATTACTTTAGATATGTATAGATCTACTACTGATAAATTGTTATTACAACAATCAGCAATGGCATTTACCGGCGTTCCGCAGTTTTGGAATAACTTAGGAAGTTTGGAGAACAAAGGATTTGAACTTGAATTAACGACAAAAAATATTCAAGGTGAAAAGTTTAGTTGGACTACTTCAGCAAACATTTCACACAACCAAAATAAGATTTTAAAACTAGGTACTGAGGCCTTCTTATTAAATCAAGGAGAGCGTACTGAAGTTTATAGAAATAAAGTGGGCGATCCTTTAGTCGTTTTTTATGGCTTTAAAACAGATGGTGTTTGGGTATCACAAGAACAAATTACTGCCTCAAATTTAAAATCATCATTGTCTAGCATATTAGTTCCCGGCGGTTTAAAAATAGTGGATATAAACCGTGATGGAATATTAGATAATAGTGATAGAACAGATTTAGGTAATCCATATCCCGATTTTAACTGGGGTATTACTAATAATTTTAAATACAAAAATATCGACTTTAGCTTTTTAGTACAAGGGGTTCAAGGCGGTAAGGTAATTAATGGTGATCCGAATTATAATGAGTCAAGAAGAACTATTAAAATATACAATCAAAATAGATGGGTAAGTGCTGCGAATCCAGGGGATAGTAAAACACCGTTTTCAACCAACGGTTATAACTGGATGCTTACGGATTATGTGATTGAAGATGGGTCCTACTTTGCTTTGAGAGAAGTAAACTTAGGTTACACATTGCCAACCGCGTCTATTAAAAGATTGAAAATTTCCTCCATGCGCTTTTACTTATCTGCTCAAAACTTATATTTCCATACAGCGAAAGGGTATAGAAGTTTAAATCCAGAAGGAAGATCTAACAATGGAGCATATTCTTCTGTATTAGTGGATGGTTATCAAAGAGGGGCATTCCCAATTCCTCAAACCATTACAGCTGGAATTGATATTAATTTTTAATTCTTAAAAGTAAAAGAAAAAAATATTTCATATGAAAAACATAATTAAATTATTTGTACTTGCGTCATTTTGCTTTGCATCTTGCGAAAAAAATATCGATTTATATCCGCAGTCAAATATTACTACTGAAAATTTTTATACAACAAACGCTGAAATTCAAATTGCAATAAGCGGTTGTTATAATAGTTTGAGAGCGCCACTATTAGAGGAGTGGAAGTTAACCGAACTTAGAAGCGACAATACAATTATGTATAGTTCTGCTAGTAAGTCAGTACCTAACCGTGATTTAAGTGACTTGGATTTATTTATTCCAAATACATCACACCAAGCAATTTATAACTATTGGATTGCAAATTATTTCAATATTCGCAACCTTAATGTTATTTTAAATAGCTTAAATGTAAACTACAAGCCAGAAACTGGAGCGCTAGCTTCAGATGCTACTGCAGTAAAAATAACAGATGGAGAAAAAAAGTTAGCTGCTTCAGAGGCGGCAACTTTAAGAGCGTATCATTATTTTAATTTAGTACGCTTATTTGGTGGTGTATTTTTAGTGCACGAACCAGCAGATCCATTTGAAGCAACAAGTATTAGCCGTTCATCTGTCGCTGATATTTACAAATTAATTATTGCAGATTTGCAATATGCTGCCGCTAATGGAAGTGCTGTAAAGTATGCATCTATTCCAGCAACAAGTTTGGGTAAAGTAAATGCTTGGACTGCCAAAGCTTTATTGGCAAAAGTATATTTAACATTAAATCGCAAAACAGATGCGATTCCAGTATTAAATGACATTATTGCGAATAGTGGTTATGGTTTAAACACTTTGTACGCAGATAATTTTGCAGTGACTAGTGAGATGAGTAAGGAAGTTTTATTTGCAGTAAGATACAAAGCAGGTGGTATTGGACAAGGCTCTCCTTTTCCAAATTTATTCGCACCAGAATTAAGTGGTATTGCGATTATTAATGGCGATGGCTCTGGTCAAAATGCACCATGTTCTGAATTAAATTCAGTGTACAATGTATTAGACAATCGTAATGCTGTAAGTATTGGTGTATATGGTAAAGCATTGAATAACTTATACCCTAAAAAATTAGTTACGCCAGTTTCAATCAAAGGGGATGGTGAAAGTGATTGGAATGTAATTAGATATCCAGATGTATTATTAATGTTAGCAGAAGCACAAGGAAACAGTGCAGCTAGTTTAGCCTTAATCAATCTAACTAGGGTAAGAGCAGGTTTGCCAGCATTAACGACTGCCACTGTTACTACTAATGATCAATTTGAAAAGGAACTTGCTACAGAAAGAAGATTGGAATTTGCTTTTGAAAATGTAAGATGGTTTGATATGGTTCGTTATAATACGACGATGCCAAGTTTAGATGCAGTAACTACATTGAAAGCTAATTTTAATACAATGTGGGCCAATCATTATAGCAAATATCCTTCACCAGCAGCTCCTTTGGCT
>CAIWBA010000308.1 GCA_903910765.1 uncultured Bacteroidota bacterium | reverse complement strand
GAATATGTGGATGGTAAAATATTTGCAAACATTTATGGACAAAATGAAGTTATAGTGATTGATCCTGCGACAGGACAAATTATAAACAATATAAATTTTAGTAATTTATTAGCACAAGCAGGCGTAAAATATGACCCAACTGCCATTGATGTTGGATATGTTTTAAATGGCATTGCTTACCAACCAAAATCAAAAACATTTTTTGTAGGGGGGAAATGTTGGCCAGTATTGGTTGAAATAAAACTAAAATAAACCCCAGCGCTAATCTTCTTTTATTTTTTTTATCTCGTAAATGATCGAACTCGATTTTGCATTTGAATTTAAAGCGAGTAAGTTTGATATACACCCTACCAAAAAGGCCCTTGCAATACCTAATAAGCCCGTTTTTTTATATTTTTCACTCAATAGGCTTACATAAAAACTATCAAACCACATTGGCTTTAAATTTGCCAAAACAAAACCATTTGATTTCATCAAAAATTTCATAGACGATGGCGAAAAATGATATAAATGTCTAGGCACATCATAAGCAGCCCAATAATTTTTATAAAATTGAGCATCATAACTAGTATGATTGGGCACAGCAATAATTAAACGCCCATTGTGTTTTAATAACTTTTTAAATATGTGTATATAAATTTTTAAATCATGGACATGTTCAAGCACATGCCATAAAGTAATAACATCAAAACTATTGGCTGGCAAATTTTCCAGTTCCGAACTAGGAAGTAAATTAATACCATAATTTTTAAATGCGATTGCCCGACTAGACGCATCAGGTTCAAGCGCAGTTACTTTCCAGCCTCTTTTAGCCATGGCATCAGCAAAAGCGCCAGTACCCGCTCCTACTTCTAATAAAGCGCCTTTATAACCCGTAAATAAGGATTGCACCCAGTCCGTTTTTTGTTTTAAAGTACGTTGACGCACTTTATGGTATAAGGCGTTCATCCAACCTTTTTTGATATCTGTATGTGAAATGTATTCAGGGAAATTATAATAAGGTGCTATAGCCTCCTTGTCAGGAATTGGATATGTGAAATTTAAACTGCAATTTTCACATTGAACTATTTCAAATAAATCACCAGTCAAAGATAAATCAGTAACCGGCATTAATAAAGTAATATTACTAGCATCACAAACTGGACAAAGAATATTATGCTGATTTGCCAAATCCATAAATTATTGTTTTAATAAAATTGCCAATAAAGCAATCACTGCTAAAGCAATTGCCCAAATTGCCCATTTGTCATTTTTTTGTGCAGTTAATTCAGTTTCAAATGTTTCAGAATTGGGTAAATTTCCAACTTCAATATCTTTATAAAACTGACTTGTATTAAAATGTGATTCCCAAGTATAGGTTCCCTCGGTTTTGGAAATAACGCCTAAATTACCAATCATTACCTTGTGATCATTTTCAAATTTGCTTTCCCAGCTTTGTTCATATTGGATAGCTGCCTGATCGACGGAAATATCTAACGCATTTCCTAAATATTGGTAAAATTGTTTTGAAGCTACCCCTGTACTTAACTCAAATTCAATAAATTCTGATGGCGCCTTTAATACACCATCTATCAATTCAGCTTCCTTTTTTAGCAATTTTAACTGCCCAACTGATGGAATATCTAATTGACCAAAACGAATAAAATATTTAATAGCTAAATGAATCATACTTATTTATAGAACGAATATACAACACCTGCATTAATTTGAACGCCTAAGGCAGGATAATCCCCCCATCTTTGATATTGACTATTTAAAAGATTAGAGGATTTAACCCAAACTTTCCAAGGAACAGACAATTTGTAAGATAATCCAGCATTCAATAAGGTGATTGGATTTAAAGTTTTTGCTACATAGCTTGACCCTTCAGTAATTGACTCTATCCCTGACATAAAATTTAAGGATCCGTCAAATAGTAATTTTTTATTCGCTAGCCAGTAAAATGTGGAATTAAACTTAACTGGTACAAAGCCCCATGGTTTTTCATTGTCTTTGATATAGTTAAACTGCGTATAATTAAATTGATTATCGATAGAAAATTGATCGCTAAATTGATAGCGCAGATTCGCGGATAAATCAATCGTATTTGCTTTTGATTCAAACAAAGTATAATATTTTAGTCCAGCGGCAACTCGGTTGGTATAAGTTAACCCCGAAGCAGCCGATCCAGGTAAATAGTCTGAAATCGCTAAAGGCTCTTTATTGAATAGGGGTAAATTAACATACCTGTTTAATGAAATACCAAATCCATATTGCAAATGCTTGGATGCATTTACTTCAAATTTTAAAAATTGTTTGTCTTGTGAAGATATTTTCAAATTAACGGGTGCAGTAATCCAAGGATTTTCATTCAACAAATCGCCATATTGGGTGTTGGTTGTATGATTTGTCCAACCTGCTTTAATCACCCAAGTGGTATCTTTTAAATTATGTTGTAATTGAATGTTTGGAAATAATTTAAAGCCATCTGATTTATATACAGGCGAAACCCCCACCAAAATCTTCAACTTCCATTTATTTAAATTCAAAGAAGGATCAAAGCGTAACAAAGTATTTGAACTTGACGCATAACTATTAAAATGATTATAACTTAAACTTAAATCAAAATTGAATAACATGTCCTTATTCATTTGATAGGACATTGGACTAGTTATAGCAATATATGTATTTGATTTATTCTGCACATCGGATAAATGGGAGAATTCAAATTTTGGCCGATAGGTAAATGAGGAACTAGCATTGTATTTATTTAAAAATGCCATACTTACGCCTATATTGGTCAACTTCTGTAAATAATTTGAAGTAGGTAAACTTAAGGTATCAGGCACTAAACCATATCTGTAATATTGGTTTTGATTGGCAAATACATGGGTTAATAAAGAATTGGAGTCATTGAGCATCAAATTGCCTTGGTAATCAAATTTACTTAATCTATACTTTTGCAAATGATGCATCCCTTCTGACGATTCAGTTGAAATACCTAAATTATTGATTGTTTTAGGTCCATAATTGATATAATTAAGATTCAAGTATTGGTATAAATAATTACCAAATCCCACCTTAACATTGGTGTTCCCTTCCAACTTAGCTGGGCTTGCTAATACAATGGCCAATGGATTTAATGCAATAGGTCTATAGGAGAAAGATAAATTTTGACTGGGTACTTGATAGGAATATTGTACTGATTGCGTATCAATAATAGGAGCCGCATTGGTAAAATTAATTTTAACCACGCTTTTTAATTGCGGCTTAAATGCTGATAAGATACTTATCACCTTTGTTGGAGCGGTATCTCTCATAACAGGAACTTCCAATGGCACTTGTTTTACAATATCTTCAATTTTAACTGGCTTATCCGAAACGGATAAATTTGATTTTTTAGAGGTTCTTTTTTTTGCCCCTTTCTTTTTGGAAGATTTTTTATTTTTGGCACTCGCTAATTTTTTCTTTTTAGCTACATTAGTGATTTTAGCCTTTGTGTTTGATTTCTTTTTTTGCCATGCAGATGCTTGGTGCGATGAAATCACAAGAAAAAATGCAATGAAAATATATTTAAATAATTGGGACATGTTTTTTATTGATTTTCAACTTTGTTTGAAATTTTTTCAGCCGATTGTGCTAAATTATACTTCTGGCTTGCCTCCTCCTTCAATGAAGTAATACTTGCATTATCAGCTACACTTTTGTAAGTTGCCAATGCATTAAACCAATCCTTTTGTGCTGCATAAATATCCCCTAATAAGATATAGGCACTGGTTACCCAAAATTCATGTGAAGCTTGTTTTTTTGTAACATCAAAAGCTGTTTTCTCAGCCACTGCATAATTTTTTTGTAGAAATTGCAAATGCGCTAGCTCATAGTGTGCTTCTGCAGTATAAATGGAGGAATTATTTAAAATGATCTTACTTAATACGGTGATTGCCCCTACTGTATCATTTTTCAATAACTGCTCATGATACAATACCATATTCGCCAT
>CAIWBA010000307.1 GCA_903910765.1 uncultured Bacteroidota bacterium | reverse complement strand
TGACCGCGTTAACAATACCGACTCCTATGGATACGGAAAATTTGCAAATGCATTTGGTGAATGGACTTCATATGTCGCAGGCACCAAATACCAATTTTCAAAAGAAAAGATTAATTTATTAGTTGACTATTATTTAGATGGAATTTACAAGCAAATGGTGTATGGTGTTTATGAAGATGTGGGGGTTAGAAATCGTGATGTAACTATTAAACGAAATGGCGTGGAACCTAAAGGGACACTTGAAATTGAGCGAATTTTACCTAGTACTGATTATAGAAAAAAAGAATTAGAAGAAATTATAAAATTAAGAAAAGGCCAAGCAACACCTTCCCTATCATTTGCGAAATTCTTTTGGCAAACAGAACATTTTGTATTTCAACGTCCTGGTTTTTATACAAGTGTAAGGATGTTTTCGACCAGAAACCAGAATATGGAACAACCTTACAATGGCCCTGGAAAAACAACCCACCACAGAGCAGATGGGACCAACTACCTATTACTTAAGGGCGATGAATACCATAATATTTGGGCTGCCTATGATTGGCAAAAGATATCTGGCACCACTATCATGCAAAAAGCCAACCTACCTGGCCCCAATGAAATTCAAAAGGAAGGCCTTACTAGCTTCGTCGGTGCCGTAACTGATGGATTGTATGGTGCAGTGGCTTTTGATTTTAAAAGCCCCCACGACTTATTAGAAGCTAAAAAATCATGGTTCTTTTTTGATGAAGAATATGTGTGCTTAGGTGCTGGTATCAAACCAAAAAAATCATTACCTGTGGTAACAACCATCAATCAATCTTTATTAAAAACCGAGGTGCGTGTATTACAAGATGGTATTAAATCAATACTTCCTCGTGGAAACAGAGAAGCAAGTAATGTAAAATGGGTTTACCAAGATAAGGTGGGCTATATTTTCCCTGAACCAACCAGTATAACTATTTCAAATCAAACTGAAACAGGAAGATGGTCGGATATTACTGATCAAAAAAATATCAGTAATGAATTGGTAAAAACAGATATATTCAAATTGTACTTTAATCATGGTGATAAGATTAATGAGACCGATATTCATGGAAAGAGAAAAATGGAGAAAAGCCCCTCTTATGAATATATTGTAGTGCCTAATGTTACTGAACAAATGTTATCAGAAACGAGTGCCAACAATCGCAATATTATAATATTATCAAATACCGCTGAACTACAAGGGGTAAAGCAAACTAAACTAGGTATTATTCAATTAGCCTTTTACAAATCAGGCGAGGTTGAAATTGACAAAGACCAAACAGTAAAAATGGATAGCCAAGGTATGGCCATGTTGAAAATGGACGGAAATAAAGTGAAAGAATTAACAGTAGCTGACCCTTCTAGGGAATTAAGCCGAATTTTGATTACATTACCTAATATATACAAAACTAAAGCGCAAGGGATAGCCTGTTACCCAGATGAGAAAAATAATAAAACAATGATTATTATTGACTTGCCGCAGGGGGTTTACTTAGGAAAAAGCGTAAGTGTTAAATTATAAATTTGAAATATTATTACAGGAATATGAAAGGGTTATTACTAATTTGTATTTACTTACTCTCGGCTTGCTCACCGTACAAGAAAATTGTAATTCCAATGAGTCAAACACTAACAGATAATTGGTTAAATAAATCTGAAGCTGAAGTAATTACAAAATTAGGGGCATACAAAAACAAGACACTTAATGAAACCGGCTATATGCTTTTATTTGATTACAGTGCATATAGTAGAACACCTATCAATATACCTGCCCCTAATAATATACGACCAACTGTGACCAACAATAATAGACAAATAATTGAGCCAACGCAATATGTTACTACTTCAGCTCGGCCTGCATTAGATAACAATAGATTTAAAGTTATCAATGAAAAGGTGCTTGAATTTTATTTTGATAAAAATAAAAAAGTGATTTATGTTAACGCACTTGGATATCCCGATTCTGTAAGACTAGAATTACGACATCATTAAACTATCCCTCCTGCGCCCTATTTATTTTTTTACTAACTCAAAATAGGTAGCAACAAATTTATTATTCACTATTTCTCCCTGCACTTTTGCTTTACTGATTGCATTACAAAAGCCATCATCCCCATGGGCATCACCAAATGAATCAATATTGGCTTTATCTACAAAATAGGACTTACCTTTTATTTTCACCGCCAAAGTACAGCCCTTACCAGCCATTTTAAATTGACACTGGCCACATGCCGCTTCTACCATCAGAACTTTCTTTAAAGGATCCAACTTAAGTGCTGTCGTATCTTGTGCCATTAAATTTGTTGACACTAAAAGCATGATTACTGCTATAATTTTTTTCATACTACTAATAAATTTTAAATAGCGATCCTCCATTTTTGTGGAGGATCGCTATGATTAAGTTAATTTACTTATTATAAAAACGCCAATTGGTTTGAAAATCTCTGGTTACAGGCTGATTCGTTAAAATAGCACGTAACATTTCAATAGGCATTTTGTTTTCTCTTAAAACTGCATCATGGTATTG
>CAIWBA010000306.1 GCA_903910765.1 uncultured Bacteroidota bacterium | reverse complement strand
CATTGGAAAAACTATTTCCGCAGATACCATTACCATCGGTAATATCCTTATTATTAAAAATCAACGAGATCAAGACCATAATAAAATCAAAAAAGAAACTTTTTTTTCAACCAATAAAGATTCTGTGCAAGTTGGTCCCGTTCTTATTGTGACTGATAAAAAAGCTAAAAAACCAGATTTTAAAACGATCATAAAAATTGGCGACGCCTCCTACGGCAGACCTATAGATACCAGTGAATATAGTTGGTATAAAGGGGAATTCAAAAAAACGAAATTTGAAAGAGTGAAGGAGATAAAGAAATTAAAAAATGTAAGCACCAATTGGTTCTCCTTTGATTTGGGATATGCCAACTTCCAGGACAAGTCGCCACAACTTTTATATACGCAAATAGTTCAATTGCCGAATTTTGTTACCCCTGATAATTTAAAGTTAATCAATGGGAAGTCGAGTAATTTTAATTTATGGATTGTACAACAAAAAGTGAGCTTGTACAAAAACAAATTAAACTTAAAGTACGGTGTCGGATTTGAAATGTTTAATTTCAGATTAGAACAACCTGTCAGTTTCAGAAATGACCTTCCCAATAAAATGATTTTAGATAATGTCTCTTTTTCTAAAAATAAATTGTTTGCCAAATACCTAACAGTTCCATTTCAACTCAATTTTAAGTCAGATCCAAAGAGTAATAAAAGTTTTTATATGAGTGCGGGTATGAGCGCCGGATACCTTGTGGATGCAAGAAATAAACAAAAAAGTAGCGAAAGAGGTAAGCAGAAATACGATGGTAATTTTAATTTAAATAACTGGCGATTTGCGACCATTGGAGAGTTAGGGGTTGGCGGAATCAGATTGTACGGATCCTACGGCCTAACCAATTTGTTTGACAAAAATACAACCCGATTTGAATTCTGTCCTTACACCATCGGATTACGATTTAGTAATTTTTAAACCCTTTAAAAAATATTCCTTCTTTATTTCGAATGCCCAATAATATTGAAAGCCGAAAAAGCCCGCCCCGAAAATTCGGGGCGGGCTTTGATTTATAAAACCGTATCGTTTATTTAAGTCGACCCGATAAATTTATACTAAATTTTCAGCGCCAAAATAAGGTTGCAACACTTTAGGTAATGCAATGCCTGATTCCGTTTGATAATTTTCAACAATGGCGGCAAAAATTCTTGGCAAGGCCAATGAACTACCATTCAATGAATGCGTAAACTGTGTTTTACCTTCGGCATCTTTGTAACGACATTTCATGCGATAGGTTTGATAGGCTTGGAAGTTGGAAACGCTACTTACTTCCAACCACATTTGTTGCGCAGCACTATACACTTCAAAATCATAGGTAATAGCAGAAGCAAATCCCATATCACCACCACAAAGTTTTAATATGCGATAAGGTAAGCCCAAACTAATTAATAAATTTTCAACATGGGTGACCATCTCATTTAAAACATCATCGCTTTTTTCAGGTGGTACAATTTGAATGATTTCCACTTTCTCAAATTGATGTACTCTATTTAAACCCCTTACTTCTTTTCCAAAACTTCCAGCCTCTCTTCTAAAGCAAGGAGAATAGGCGGTCATCTTTAAAGGCAAATCCGATTCCTTCAAAATAGTATCTCTAAAAATATTGGTTACGGGAACTTCCGCCGTAGGAATCAAATAAAAATTATCTGCAGTCGCGTGATACATCTGTCCTTCCTTATCGGGCAATTGTCCTGTCGCAAAAGCAGAAGCCTCGTTGACCATAAATGGAGGTAAATATTCCGTATACCCAGCTGCAGTATTAAAATCTAAAAAATACTGAGCCAATACTCTTTGAAATTTCGCACCCTTACCAATATATAAGGGGAAACCACTTCCTGTAATTTTCGCACCGGTTTCAAAGTCAACCAAATTATATTTTTTGATTAAATCCCAATGCGGAACTGCTTCCTTATGTAAATTAGGTTTTGCCCCCGCTTCTTTTACCAAAACATTTTCTTCGGGCGTTTTACCCAAAGGCACAATATCATGGGGTAAATTTGGAAATTGCACCATGGTATTATGTAAACTTGTTTCCACCTCAGCCATTTTCACCTTTAATGGATCTAATTGCTTTTTCCATTCCGCAACATCATTCTTTAATACTTCTGCTTTGTCCTTTTCCCCCTTGGCCATTAATCCGCCAATTTCCTTGGAAGCCGCATTCACCTTGGATTGTGTATCATCAAAGGATGCCTGTAATTGCTTTCTTTCATCATCCAATGCAATCGCCGTATCCACTAATTCCGGTTGTCCGAAATGCTTAATTGCTAGTTTGGCCTTAGCTAGTTCACGGTTTTGGCGTAAAAAATTTACCTGTAACATGTCAACAATATTTTTTCAAAGATAATCAAAGCATCGTACTACGCCTAGATATCCCCTACCTTTGCTCAATAAATTGAAAAAAGGAAAATATGGCAGCAATCACAGACGATTTTCAGGCCAGGTGGTGGGCTTTAGAGCAAAAAATGATGGACAAATTTGGGAAAAAGCCAGATGTGGAAGCCATTCTTTTTTTGATTGGATTACAGGAAACGGGCTTTATTCGTGAAAAGATAAGCAAGGAACAAAAGCAGGACCTGATGCATGTCGCCATTTGTACCATTCTATCCCCAAGTGGCTATTATATACATGAAGGTAAGGATGAGGAAGGCTGGCCGCACTTTAAGCAAATAAAAAATAAGCCAACCATGGACTTAATGGAGCAGGAAGCCTTTTTAAAAGACCATATTTTATTATATTTTAGTAACATTAATTTCTAGTAGATTGTTTTTTTAGCGTTTTTTATGAATCTTTGCAACAATTAAAAATAAGTATATGCAATTCCCAGCCGATTTAAAATACACCAAGGACCACGAATGGATTAAAGTAGAAGGTAATGTAGCCACAATTGGTATTACCGATTTCGCACAAGGCGAGCTAGGTGACATTGTATATATCGACATTAATACCGTTGGAAAAATGTTATCTGCGGAGGCTGTTTTTGGAACGGTAGAAGCTGTAAAGACAGTAAGTGATTTATTCTTACCTGTCGCAGGAACCATCAATGAAATTAACCCAGCCTTAGCAGGACAACCTGAGTTAGTGAATACAGACCCTTATGGTGCAGGATGGATGGTGAAAGTAACGATGGTTAATCCAGATGATGTTGCACAACTTTTGACTAGTGAAGCTTATAGCCAATTGGTACATTAGTCCTGTCATGACAAATTCAATTAAAACTTTACTTTGGGTCATTGCCGAATTTGTACTTGTATTTATTTTATTAAGTTTACCTGGTAATGATTTAAATGATCATACAAGTTGGATTTCAAAAATTATGGCCCTACCCTATGCTGATAAAGTAGTGCATATGGGACTTTTTGGAAGTTTGGCGCTATCGCTATTTTTCCATTTAGAAATGTTGACTGATGCAAAATATAAAACGACACGTGCTAAAGCCATTGCCTTAATTATTTGTATCCTATATGGTATTGGGATGGAATACTATCAAAAATACTATGTTCCAAGCAGAGGTTTTGAGGTATTGGATATGTTGGCTGACGCAATGGGTGCGTTATGTGCCTTACCTTTGTTTGCGATATTTGAGAAAAGACTTTTTAAATAATTTATAATAAGTACATTTAAGAATGGGGATTGAAAAAGACATACAACAATCTTGTTTCAGAAATGAATTTCAAAAACTGGGTATTAATCTCATTTATACTGCCAATTGGTTAAATGAAAAGATGGCACATATTTTAGCGAATGAAGAAATCACCCAACAACAATATAATATTTTAAGAATATTGCGCGGTAGCGAGTGTCCACTAAGCACACTCAAAATTCGAGAACGCATGTTGGATAAGATGAGTGATACCAGTCGAATTGTAGATCGTTTAGTTGGAAAAGGGTTGGTTGAAAAAACGGCATGTGTAAAGGACAAAAGATTAGTAGATATCACTCTTTCCAAAAAGGGATTGGTATTGGTAGATAAATTGGATCAATTTAACGATCAAATAGATGCGGTGTTAATGGGCGTTGATGAAAAAGAAGCGCAAGCCATCAATCAAATATTAGATAAAATAAGAGCTACCTCGGAACCTAAAATATAAAATAATTTACATGCGAATTTTACTAAGTATCCTATTTATAGGATTTTTTCTTTTTACCAATGGACAACCAAAAATTTCTGATAAAAATGTTTTTGAATTTAGGGGCGTTTGGGTAGCAACTGTTGAAAATATAGATTGGCCTAGTAAAAGAGGATTGAGTAATGAAGATCAAAAAAAAGAATTTATTACTTTATTAGACATGCATAAAAAAAATGGCATGAATGCGATTGTGATGCAGGTGCGACCATCGGGTGATGCCATGTACCCTTCAACATTGGAGCCATGGAGCGAATACCTAATGGGAACACAGGGCTTGCCGCCGAGTCCATTTTATGATCCATTGGAATTCATGATACAGGAAACGCATAAACGCGGCATGGAGTTTCATGCATGGATCAATCCCTATCGTGCGGTTTTCAATGTCAACAAATCAAGTGTTGCACCAAGCCATGTTACAAAAATTCATCCAGAATGGTTTTTAGTCTATGGCGATAAAAAATATTTTAACCCTGGATTGCCTGAGGTGTGGAAACACACTAATCGCGTGGTACGTGACTTAGTTTCAAGATATGATATTGATGCAGTACACATGGATGATTATTTTTACCCTTATCGCATTGCAGGAAAAGAATTCCCGGACCAAACAACTTATTTAACAAATCAACGCGGATTAAATAAAGAGGATTGGAGACGGAGTAACTGTGATACTATTATTAAGCAATTAAATGCAACCATTCGCAGTGTTAAGCCATCCGTGCAATTTGGTATCAGCCCATTTGGTGTTTGGAGAAACAAGTCAGTGGATCCCAAAGGAAGCAATACCAAAGCAGGACAAACGAATTATGATGATTTGTATGCAGATATTTTATTGTGGCTAGAAAAAGGCTGGATTGATTATGTAACACCACAAATATATTGGGAACACGGACATCCCTTAGCCGACTATGATGAAATCATTAATTGGTGGGATAAAAATAGTTACGGTAAAAATTTATACATCGGTCACGGCATATACCGCGCAGGAAGCAACGCAGGATGGAAAGATAAAAATGAAATTCCTTACCAAATAAATCGCGTACGTGCACTCCCCAACACCAATGGCTCTATTTACTTTAGCAGTAAAAGCTTTAACTCAAATGCCAATGGATGGAATGATAGTTTACAACAACACTATTATCAAAAGCCAGCATTATTACCTACCATGCCTTGGCTAGTGCAATACCAAATGGCGACACCTGTAGTTGAAAAGAAATCAGATAATGAATATAGCATTAGCAATACACAAAAAACCGGTGTGAAACAATATGCGATTTTGAAAAAGATGGATGACAGCTATATCGTAGAAACAATTATTAATGCGCCAACGCAAACCCTTAATTTAAACGAACTGGGCATTGTGAAAAATAATAAATACAAGTATTGGCTGGTTGCAGTTGGTAAGCAAAATCAATTAAGTAAATTAGTAGCGCTGCCTTAGCTTTACTACTACTCGTATACTCTCTTCAAAAGTGACTGCTCATTGGCTTTAATGATTAACGGAACATGTTCTACCACGGTCATATCATTATCCAAACCAAATGCTTTTTGATCGCTTTGTGATAATTGTTTAATATTAAAGTAAACATCCATAATAAAATCCTCCTTAATACTTAACTCATTTTCAATGGAGAAGAAGCTTTCGATAATTACATAAGTAATATCGGTATGAAAATCCTTACTCTTCAATGACTCATACTTACTATAAATGCCTAATTCTTGAGATTCATTTAATTCCTGCATTACTTTCTTAAAGCACAAATTAACGCGCGGTTGAATCCGGAAGCCTAATTTAAAATCAACACGCATCACTTTATCATCGACTAATTCACGAATAGAATATTCCATACCATACGGCGAATCGGTTCGATCAATGTGCAAGAACCAATATATATCAGCGCGTTTGGGTTTGCGATTTAATATAGAATCAATAATACGATGTTCAATTTCACGGTGATTATTTGCCTTGGTTAAATACACTAAGTGCGTTGCGTATTTAGGTATATCCTTGTCGGCACTCAACTCCACTAATGGCTCTAAGTAATCTTTCAACTTTACAAAATCCAAATAACGATTTGTAATTTTTCGTGCACGGTGCCAAATCATCATCACAAATATCATACTGAATGAAAAGACAAATGTTATAAGTGCTTCATGGATTTTTACGACGTTCGCAACAAAAAATGAAACCTCCACAATTGCAAATATTAAAATGATGCCGGCCACCAACCATTGATTCCACCTTCTCACATTTAACATGTAAAAATTAATTAAGATGGTAGTCATAATCATTGTAATAATAATAGAGAATCCATAGGCGGCAAGCATGTGTTCACTTTTTCTAAAATACAATAACATAGTCACACAGCCCACCCACAATATGAAATTTAAACTAGGGATATAAATTTGACCTTTTTGATCTGTTGGGAATTTTACAGTTACCCTTGGCCAAAAATTTAAACTGATGGCTTCATTGATCAAGGTAAAAGAACCACTAATCAAAGCCTGACTAGCAATAATTGTTGCAATAGTGGCAATACCAATACCAATTAACAAAAACCAATGCGGCATTATTTCAAAAAATGGATTAATGCCATTGGAGACAGTTCCAACATGACTTAATAGCCAAGCACCTTGTCCCATATAGCTCATGACTAAGGCGAATTTGACAAACATCCAACTTACTTGAATATTTTTACGGCCGCAATGACCTAAATCACTATACAATGCCTCTGCGCCAGTAGTACATAAAAACACAGCACCTAAAATCCAAAAACCTTTTGGATAATTTACTAATAAATCAAGCCCATAATAAGGATTCAATGATTTAAGAATAGAGATATTACCAAATACCTGAATCGATCCTAAAATTAAAATCATGGAAAACCAGATCAACATGATTGGGCCAAATGCAAAACCAATAATTTTTGTACCAAAACGTTGAAAGAAAAAAAGCAACGAGATAATCGTTAAAACAATACCTACGGTTAAGTTATTACCTGGTACAATCACTTTTTCCAATCCTTTAATTCCCGCCAATCCTTCAATAGCCGAGGATACAGAAACGGGTGGTGTAATCATACCATCTGCTAATAACATGGCAGCTCCTATGATAGCAGGTATATAAATCCATTTAACGTAACGTCGAATAAGTGCAAACAAAGAAAAAATACCGCCCTCTCCCCTATTGTCAGCGCGAAGGGTTAACAAAACATATTTGAAAGTAGTTTGCAAAGTCAGTGTCCAAAAGACGCAAGAAATAGCACCGTAGATTAATTGTTCTGTAATTACTTTGTGATTGATAATCGTACTAAACACATATAAAGGGGAGGTTCCAATATCTCCGTAAATAATTCCTAAAGTAACTAATAAGCCTGCTACTGAGAATTTGTGTGTATGCCCACTGGTTGTATGTGCCATGAATCAAAGTAAATTGAGGACAAAGTTCATTAAAATAAAACATACAAACCATCAAACAGGGTAAGTATTTTGGAAATACGGCCATTTATTTTTACTAAGGCTTGTAAGTACCCCATTTTTGCGTCACTGCCTGAAACCTAAAATCAAAAATGCCTTGCAATTGCTTTTTGACCAAAATAACTTGCGCAATATCTCCCAAAAAACCCAATGGAATTTTATAGTGCACTATATCTTCCATTTTTACACCCCCAGGAACCGCGGTAAAGTGATGCTGATGATGCCACATGGTATAAGGCCCAAAACGTTGCTCATCCACAAAATAAGCCCCTTCCTGCACATGGGTAATTTCGGTCATCCAATATAATGGGATACCCAAAATTGGCTTTACCGTGTATTCAATAATTTGACCTGGGTACATTTTTGAACCATGGTGTTTGCTGATAATGTTAAACCCCATTTTTGCAGGGGTGATTTTGGCTAAATTAGCTGGACTGCTAAAAAAATCCCAAGCTTCTGGTAATGAAATGGGAATAAACTGCTCGGTGTGAATGGAATATACTTTTGACATAATATTATAACAAAGCAAAAAGGTTTT
>CAIWBA010000305.1 GCA_903910765.1 uncultured Bacteroidota bacterium | reverse complement strand
ATCGGACCAGGTGGTAAAATCATTCAAGAAATGCAAAGAACAACTGGTGCTACTATTAATATTGAAGAAGTAGGTAACCATGGTGAAGTAAGTATCTTCTCTGCAAACAAGGATAGTTTGGATGCTGCAGTTAAATGGATCAATGGTATTGTTGCGGTTCCAGAAATCGGTGATGAATACGAAGGTGTTGTAAAGGGTGTGAAGGAGTTTGGTGCCTTTGTTGAATTCATGCCAGGCAAACAAGGTTTATTACACATTAGTGAAATAAGCTGGAAGCGTTTGGAGACTATGGAAGGTATATACAACGAAGGGGATGTTGTTAAGGTGAAATTGGTTGGTTTGGACCCTAAAACAGGTAAATTCAAATTGAGCCACAAGGCATTATTGCCTCGCCCAGAACAAGCACCTCGTGAAGACCGCGGTCCACAAGCTTAAGTTTTTATGCCTGCATAAGGCTTGAAATATTCAAAATGCCTTCTCGTTATTCGGGAGGGCATTTTAATTGGTATCTTTGCCTCCCATAAAACAAGAAAATGTCTAAATCCTATATTCAAATAGCCTTCAATTTCAATAGCCAAGATCAATTTGAGCTTCTAGTTGCGCAGTTAGCTGACTTAGGCTTTGATGGCTTTAATGAGGAGGAGGAAGCAACGGGTATAAATAATGGCGTAGGAATGAGTAGTATCCTTGGGGCAACGACAGGGTTAGGCGCCGGAGCGGGAGCGGGTCATTGCAAAGCCTTTATTTTATCCACTGATTTTGACGATCAAAAAATTGAAAAGGAATTAGAAATAATATTTAATCAACATAGTTTAACTTACTCAAAATCAATAATTAAAGAAGAAAATTGGAATGCAATATGGGAATCAAATTTCGAACCTGTAAGGGTGGGTGACTTTGTCGGGATACGAGCACATTTTCATCCAAGCTTTACCCCAGCAGTTCAATATGAAATTAATATTACCCCTAAAATGAGCTTTGGAACTGGCCACCATGCGACCACTTTTACAGTAATGCAAATGATGGAGCATTTAAGTTTTACCGGAAAGTCGGTATATGACTTTGGTACTGGAACCGGGGTTTTGGCTATTCTGGCCGAAAAGTTAGGCGCATCTTATGTATTGGCTGTTGATAATGATGATTGGTGTATTGAAAATGCGAATGAAAACATCCTAAATAACGATACTAAGCACATATCAATCAAAAAAGTGGATGCTGCCTATCAGGATCAACAATTCGATATCATACTCGCCAATGTGAATAGGCATATCCTAGAAGCCAATATGCAGGAATTGACCAAGGTGGCGCACTTAGGATCCGTATTAATCTTGAGCGGCTTATTAATTGAGGATCAAGAAGATATGATAAAATTGGGGGAGAAAAATGGTTGGAATTTTGTAAAATCACAGCCTTTGAATGGCTGGATAAGCCTTTTGTTTAATCTTTAGCCCGTTATTTTTTCCAATGTTAACAAACCATTAATTTTTTTGGGTGTATCTTTGTGACCCACCAGAATTTTTAAGATGACTGAAATTGTTTTAATCATATTGGCTTATTTAATAGGATCCATCCCAACAGCGGTTTGGGTGAGCAAATCTATTTTTGGCATTGACATACGAGATTACGGTAGTGGAAATGCAGGCGCAACGAATACTTTCAGAGTATTGGGTTCAAAATGGGGCAGTTTTGTTATGCTTGCAGATGTAACCAAAGGGTTAGTTGCAACCTCCTTATATATTGTAATTCCATTTTACTTAACTAATGAATTAGCGAGAACCAATTTTATGATCCTATTAGGATTGGCCGCTGTTGTAGGTCATATTTTTCCTATTTGGGCAAATTTTAGGGGCGGAAAAGGAGTGGCTGCATTATTAGGAATGACTTTAGCCATTCAACCATTAGTCGCACTTATTTGTTTAGGTATATTTTTAATTTCTTTAATTTCGACACGTTTTGTTTCGTTAAGCTCCATTTTAGCAGCAATTGCCTTTATGGTTCTTATTCTATTTGTATTTAACGAAAGAGAAACCTTGTATCGTTACTTTGCAATGATTGTTGCAATCATGGTTGTGGTGACACACCATAAGAATATCTCGAGGATCTATAAGGGAACTGAAACTAAGCTCCCAATTTTCAAGAAAAGAGACAAATCTGGTGATCTCTAATTGATTGATAATCAATTAGTATTAACTTTTATCTCCTATTTATAGCATTAACAATGTAGAATTTCGTAACTTCGCCCTCTTTTAAATCCTAAGTATTATGAGTAGTCTGCACCTTTTGGAGAAATTACAGTTGAAGGAT
>CAIWBA010000304.1 GCA_903910765.1 uncultured Bacteroidota bacterium | reverse complement strand
TTTGCCTTTTTTCATTACATTTATACTTGTTAAACAACCAGTATTTGAATATTGTAATGCGCCTCTTTTCTTCACATATAAAATATTTAATATTCATTTTCGGGGTATTTATTGCCAGTGCAGCAATAGGACAGGATTTTTCCAATAAAGGGACTGATTTTTGGGTAGTTTATAGTGGTCATATTGATGCGCTAAGTTCAAGAATGGCGCTTTATATTACTTCTGATGTAAATACCAGTGGTACCGTATCTGTCAATGGTGTATCTACCACTTTTAATGTAATTGCTAATCAAGTTACACCAGTTCAATTAACTAGCGCTACATCACCCAGTAATTTTGATGCTTATTTGACTAATTCTAACATAACGCAATTTGAAGTGATTGGAATTAATAAAGGGATTCATGTTACAAGCCTAAATCCAGTTGTTGTTTATGCTCACATTCTAAATTCAGCGCGGTCAGGTTCTACATTAGTATTGCCAACAAAAGTACTTGGAAGAGAGTATGTAGTGGCTAGTTATAAATCTACAGGTAATATAGTAGCCGCAAATTCATCAGCACAGCATAATTCTGAATTCAATATCATTGCAACAGAAGATTCTACAAATATTGAAATTACTCCTTCTAATTCTGACTACAACAAAAGACATCTTGCGAATGTCACTTTTGATACCTTATTAAACAAAGGCGATGTTTATCAATTTCAAAGTTTTGAAGATTTGACAGGCACTAAAATTAAATCTATTGCGACTGCAACTTCTTCGTGTAAAAGAATTGCAGTTTTTTCAGGTTCAACATGGACATCTATGGGTTGTTCAAGTGCGTCAAGTGGTGATAACCTTTACCAACAATTATTTCCAACTAGCTCATGGGGAAAACATTACTTTACATCCCCTTCAATTAATAGAGGATATGACATATTCAGGATTTTAGTGCAAGACGTATCAAGTATTGTTTACGTAAATGGAGTTGCATTAGATAAAAATCTTTTGATCAACAATTCATTTTATGAAATCAGTACTTCTGGAAACAATACATACAGGGATATTATTTCAGACAAGCCAATATGTGTATTACAATATTTTATTACAATGAATTGTGATAATAACAATATTGGTGATCCAGAAATGATTGTGTTGAATCCTATAGAACAGACGTTAAATGATATTACTGTAATGTCAGCTAAAAGAGACCTTACACCTCCAAATACAAATATTACTGGCCATTATCTTAATGTTATATACAAAACTTCTGCTTTTAGTAGTTTGAAAATTGATGGAGCATCACCAACATCAACACCCAAAGTAATGGGATCCACAGGCTATTCTTATTTGCAAGAAGATGTAACAAATTCAACAAATAGTATTTCTACATCTCATAGGATTATTTGTGATTCTGGTTTTATTTGTATTGCCTATGGTTTTGGAAATGTTGAATCATATGGCTATAACGCAGGTGCCAATGTAAAGGATTTGTACCAAACACTTTCAATAAATAATCAATATGCTATTGAAAAAAATCCAATTACCTGTAAAGGAAGTCCATTCAAAGCGGCAATAACACTTCCATACAAACCCATCTCGCTTAAATGGAAAGTACAAGATTATAATGACATTTTTCAAAATGCTCCACTTCCCTTAGATTCAACTTTAATTAATGGTAAACAAATCTATAAATACATTTTAGATACTAATATCATTTACAATACAGTTGGTATTTTTAATTTTCAAGTGATTGCAAATAATCCAACAACTGATGGTTGCAGTGGAGAGCAGGAAATTAATTTTGATTTAAAAGTAATTGCGCCTCCAGATGGTAATTTTAATTTTATTACTAGTAACTGTATCATAGATTCAATAACATTGTCTGATAATACGCCAGTGGGAGATAAGCCAGTGTATAAGTACTTTTGGGATTTCGGGGGTGCTAAATTTTATGATACATTGCCCAATATTAAATTCAAACCTGATCATGAAGGGGAATATAATATAAGATATGTAGTTGCTAATACCATTGGATGCTTGAGTGATACGATTAGTAAACTCATTAAAATTGACAGTACTATTAACGTAAACTTTTCAATATCAAAAATTACTTGTCAAAATAAGGATATTGATTTTTTTGATTTATCAAAAGCAAGGGGTGTTTCCCAGATGCAAAACTGGTATTGGGATTATGGGGATGGCTCAAAAATTGATACCTTGACTGCTAGTGCAAAGATGAAACATCAATACACTGGCCTGCAAACATATAATTCAGTATTGACTGTGCAAACTTTAAATGGTTGTGTAAATTCTTTTACAATGCCTGTTGTTATTAATCCCAGTCCGCAAATTAATGTGGTATTACCAGAAGTATGTTTGGCAGATGCAGCAGCGAAGTTTATTGATTTAACTACGATTACAGATAATTCAACTAATAAGTTTTCCTACTTGTGGAACTTTAATGATTCCTCCATCAAACAATTTCCAAATCCCACTTTACTTATACCCAATGCATTAACTGCTAAAAATCCAGAAGTAAAGTATTTGTCACCTGGTAAATATGTGGTGTCACTTCGAGTTACCCAAAATGATTCTAAATGTGTTGATTCCGCTAGATTTAGTTTTACAGTAAATGGATCTTTTCCTAAGCCGCTATTTTACATTTTAAAGGACACTGCATTGTGTAGTAATGAATTTGTGGAAATCAGGGACAGCTCCTGGGTGGACATTGGATCCATTGGTAAGCTAAATATATATTGGGGTGATGGGACTGATTCAACGGTGGAAGAGCCTTCACTGAATAAAGTGTACAAGCATTTTTATAAAAACATTAATGCACCTAATAGCTTAAAATTAAACTATACCATTAAAATAAATGCGAGTTCGGGAGGTGTTTGTCAAACTGCGATTTCTAATTCATTATCCATTGTTCCTCCACCTGAATTTCCTGTGATCACTACGATTAAAGATTATCTATGTAAAAGTGATACTTTACTTTTAAATGTATTAAGTAAAGGAGGCGCTCCGCCTTTTATAAATACGTGGACTTCTGATAATACCAATGCGTCCATTGACAATTCAAAAAGTATTATTAAAGGAATTATTCCTGGACAAGTGCAAGCGTCATTAATTGTAACAGATAGTAAAAAATGTGTGTATCCTTATCCTTCATTGGCTTTTTTTAATACCATGTTGGTTAGAGATATTCCAACTGCTGAAATTTTACCAGGGGATAGTATTGTATGTAATGGGGATGCGATTAATATAGCGGGTGCAGGAAAAGGCTATGACAACAGTCCAATAAGCAGTTATAGCTGGTATCGCAACGATACCTTAA
>CAIWBA010000303.1 GCA_903910765.1 uncultured Bacteroidota bacterium | reverse complement strand
GGTGGTTCTATTGCCCCAGGCAAAAATGGCGGCAAAGAATCCAGCAATCTCAATATCTTGTTGCTTTTTAAACTGGTGTGGAATACAAATAGGATCTTTTGCGATAAAATCAATCTTATTGTATTGCTTTACTTTTTGGTCCAATATTTTTTTAATCTCTCGCTGGGTATTCACTTGCTCAATTGACCTTTTCTAAATATTTGCTACTATAATTTTATCCAATTGCTTGGGCTAAGTCGGCGATGATGTCTTCTGCATCTTCAATACCCACACTCAATCGAATTAACCCATCGGCTAAACCATTGGCAATTCTTTGTTCACGTGGAATAGATGCGTGTGTCATACTTGCTGGATGATTAATGAGTGATTCAACACCACCTAAACTTTCTGCCAATGAAAATATCTTTGTGCTGGATAATACTTTTGTTGCAGCTGCGACGCTATCATCCTTTAAGGTAAAACTCATCATGCCCCCAAAACCACGCATTTGTCGTTTTGCAATGTCGTGATTTGGATGATCTGTAAATCCGCACCAGTATACCTTTGCTACTTTAGGATGCTGGCGTAAATAAGCAGCCACTTTTTCGCCGTTCTCGCAGTGTCTTTGCATGCGTACGTGCAATGTTTTGATTCCTCTTAAAACTAAAAAGCAATCCTGTGGACCAGGAACGGCTCCGGTACTTTTTTGTATAAAATAAAGTTGATCGCGTAAGGCTTCATCATTCATCACCAAACATCCTTGTATAACATCGCTATGGCCACCTAAATACTTGGTGGCAGAATGCATCACAATGGTCGCACCATCATCCAATGGATTTTGTAAATAAGGGGAGGCAAAAGTATTATCTACACAAATAATACAATTGTGTTTTTTACCAATCGCTGCAACAGCTGCAATATCTGTAATATTCATCAGTGGATTCGTCGGTGTCTCTACCCATATCAGTTTTGTAGCGGGTGTTACGGCATTGGCAACATTATCTGCATTCGAAGTATCCACATACACAAATTTAATGCCCATTTTTTCATGCACTTTTGAAAACAAACGAAACGAACCCCCATACATATCGTGTGCAGCAATTACTTCATCACCAGGAACCAGTAAGCGCATCACCGCATCGGTAGCAGCCACACCGCTCGCAAAAGCCAAACCAAATTTTCCATTTTCAATCACTGCAAATGCTTCTTCCAATGCAAAGCGCGTGGGGTTTTGACTACGCGCATACTCATAACCCTTATGCACGCCTGGCGCGGATTGCACATAGGTGGAGGTTTGATAGATGGGCGTCATAATGGCGCCTGTGCTTGGATCAGGATGCGCACCTGCGTGTATGAATTTTGTTCCTAAATTATTTTTTTGACTCATTTTATTTTTTGTTGACTTAGGTTATATTTTATTTCTATCTTAACTATTGGGTGGGTTCCATTTTTTTGATCAATCATTATTCAATGGTGTTTCCTCTTTTAAACATCCGGTAGGAAAATACAGTTGGTATAATTACCATAATAAAAGTGATACTGAAAAACACGATAAATCCTGCTACATTGGGTAATAATATTGCAGCAATTGCTTGGGCAACACCACCATAGATCCATATTTTACCTGCGAGCTTATGCGTTTCATTCCAGTTATCTTCATTTTCTAAAGTCCAGGGTAATTTAAATCCTGCAAAATAGTTTTGATGAATTTTAGGCATATACCAACCAAATCCAGCAAAGGCGATTCCTAATGCAGGTAGTAATAATTTACCAATAGTTATAGAATGGTTACTTGCGGAAAAAACAATTATGAAACTGATCATACTTAAAAAAGCAACAGTAAATAATGCAAACTTTTTGTACAAGCCATCATCATCCGCTTTGTATCTTTTTGGATCAAAACTTTTAATATTTGATAAAAGAATAAATACAAAGATTCCTACCACGGCCATAATACCAGGGCCTAGAAAAATGCTGTCCTTGCCGCCATACGCATCTGCTTCCCCGCTTATATTAAAGTGGGTCGGGATGGTATCAGGCAAGCTTGGGTAAACATAGGCTGCATATGCAAGGGGGGCTGCTATTAGTAATAATGCCCAACCTAAGTTTTTTGTACTGTTTTTCATAGGTATAGATTGTACCACAAGGTACTATTTATGGCTAAAAAAATTTACTTTTGCTTCAAATTCAAACAAATGAGCAAAGGACCTGTTTCTCAATTTATTGAGCATCATTATAGACACTTTAATGCTGCTGCTTTAGTAGATGCCGCTAAAGGATATGAAACCCATTTATTAGAAGGTGGAAAAATGTTGGTGAGTTTGGCAGGTGCCATGAGCACGGCTGAATTAGGTATTAGTTTGGCGGAAATGATTCGTCAGGATAAAATTGCCATCATTAGCTGTACCGGCGCCAACCTGGAGGAGGATGTGATGAACTTAGTAGCACATAGTCATTATAAGCGTGTTCCTAATTATCGTGATTTAACACCACAGGATGAGTGGGATTTATTAGAGAATCATTACAATCGTGTAACGGATACTTGTATCCCCGAGGAAGAAGCGTTCAGAAGATTACAAAAGCATATTGTGAAGTTTTGGAAACAAGCGGAAGCAAAAGGGGAGCGTTATTTTCCGCATGAGTTTATGTATCAAGTTATTTTGAGCGGCGAGCTAGAACAATACTATGAAATTGATCCTAAGGATAGCTGGATGGTGGCTGCTGCTAAAAAGAATATTCCTATTGTGGTGCCAGGTTGGGAAGATAGTACTACGGGAAATATTTTTGCGAGCTATGTAATTAAAAATGAATTAAAAGCGAGTACGGTTAAAAACGGTATTGAATATATGGTGGAACTTACTGAGTGGTACCGTGCGAATAGTGGCGGTAAGGGTGTTGGATTTTTCCAAGTGGG
>CAIWBA010000302.1 GCA_903910765.1 uncultured Bacteroidota bacterium | reverse complement strand
TACCACTAATGTTAATGAAGTAAGCCAGCCTAATGCCTTTGTGCCGCCAAATTCACTAAAACAAAATATCACAAATCCGGCAACTAATACCATGGAAGTATAAATAATGCTGATGCCTGTATTTTTAATCGTTTGTATTAACGTACTATTAACTTGATTGTTTAATCTTGGTAATTCCTGTTTGTAATTTACTAAAAAGCGGATCGTAACATCAATGGCAATACCCAATGCCACACTAAATACTAAAACCGTTGATGGCTTCAATGATACACCTATCCAACCCATGCATCCAGCTGTAATAAGTAATGGAACCACATTGGGCACAAGCGAGCACATAAGAATAGGAAAGGATCTGAATAAAAAAAGCATACAAATGGCAATTAATAGAAAAGCCCAAAAAATAGATTCACCCAAACCTTTAATGATAAAATTACTTCCTTCTAAAAATGTAACGCTACTACCTGTAATTTGTACATGGTAGTTGGCAGTATCAAAAATTACTTGTGTAGCGCTATCCATACGTTTTAAAAATACCGGTAATTGTGCACTACCAATATCCTTCATATTCACACTGATCCTTGTTGCTCTTTTATCTGCATCAATAAATTTATTTAATAAAGCAGTTGGTGATTTAGCTGCGTTTGCTTTTGATTTTCCCTTATCGGCAACAGGTTTTAAATAAGGTGCAATGAATGCCATCTCTGTGCCTGTTGGTACTGAATAGGAATTTGAATCACCATCATAAAATGCTTGTTTTGCAAATTTGATGCCTTCTGTTAAACCCAAGGGTTTACCCAATTCAGGCTGCGTAAGCAAAAATTGTTGAAAGGTTTCAATATGATCCAAAGGTTTTGTACTTCGAATTAAACCATTTTTCTTTTTGGTATCAATAACAATTTCTAAAGGCATTACACCACCTGCGTTTTGTTCAAACCATTTTAAATCAGTATATAATTTGTCCTTTTTCGGAAGATCATCTACAATAAATGCCTCTTTTTTAATTTTCAAAACACCCGCAATTGAAAACACCACTAAAATTAAAGTGATACCAAAAACCCACTTCGTATGATTAAATGTCCAACGTTCAATCTTAACTAATAAGTGTGTTAAATATTTATTATCTAAGTATTTAACATGTTTCGGAGCAGGTGGATTCAAATAACTAAGTACGGGTGGAATAAAAAACAAACTGATAAAAAATAAAGCCATGATATTGATACCCGAAACCCAACCAAATTCTTTCAATAATGGACTTTTGGTTAAGGCGAATACAAAAAAACCAATGGCAGCAGTGATATTACAAAACAAAGTAACAATACCCATCTTACTCACCATTTGAATAATAGCCGCAGAGCGATCATTGGTCTCCTTATATGCAGTATGATATTTGTTTAAAAAATAGATACAATTGGGAATACCAATAACCACCACCAATGGCGGTATTAAGGCGGTTAATAAGGTAATTTTTTGCCCCATCAAAACCATGGTGCCAAAACTCCAAATAACCCCCATCGCTACCACCGCTAAGCTCATTAAGGTAGCGGGTATGGATCTGAAAAAAAGTAATAATGTAATCGCAGATAACAAAAGCGAACCTATTAAAAACCATACCGTTTCTTTTTTTATACGATCCGCAATAATGGTTCTAATGTAGGGCAAGCCACTTAAATGGATGGTTAAATTTGTTTTTTTCGAAAAGGTATTCAGCTTTTCCTCCAATAAATGAATAATCCTTGTTCGAGCACCGGTGTTTATAGAATCGGGAATAAAGCTTATTGCCATTATATATGCGTTACTATCCTTATTGTATAGTAAATTTTTATAAAAGGGTAAGCTTTCAAATTTTTGCGCATCCGCTAACAGTAAACTGTCATTTTGATAAGGCGCTGAAAATATAGGATGAACATTAAATTTGGTTTCAATACTGTCCTTTTGCAATTCATAGGCGAATGGAACACTTAATACTTCTGTAACTGCAGGGATTAGTTTTATTTGTTGATGCAATTCATGTACCTGGTTAAATACTTCCTTCGTGTACATTTTATCGGTCGTAAAGCCCACGACAAGTGTAGCACCATCAATCCCGAATTTTTTTACGAAATCCTTATAAATAACAAACTTAGGATTATCATCTGGGATAGCTTTTGTAAACTCATAACTCAATTTTACTTGTGCAGCAAAATAGCCCATAACAATGGTGATGACCAATAAAAAAGCCAAGCAATATACCTTAAACTTTAAAATGAATTCTGCTAGTTTATGCCACATAGTTATAATTTAATGTTACCCAACCCAAAAGTAAGCAAGTGTTTGTGTAATAATCCCTATGCCTAAGCCAATAGTTAGCTCTTTATTTGTATGATCACTTACCATCATTCTTGCACTTATCACAATGCCAGCAATAAATAGTACTGCTATATCCCATACAATATTATTGATTGGATATTTTATCCCAACGAACATTACAGCCGTAAGCAGGCCTCCAATGCCCATGCCATGCAAACTTACTTTTATAAAATTATTAACGATGAGCCCCAAGGAACTTGCGATGAAAACGCCAAAATAAAAATATTTTAATACGATAGGCTGGTCTGAAAAATTACGACTTAAATAATACATCCACCAATAAAAAAACATGACAATAACATAGGGTATAATTCGATCCTTTTGTGTTCTTAAAAAAATAGACTCGCTGAATTTTAATCTCCAAAGTAAAAAAACGGCAAAGGCAGGAAAAAAAGCCGTCAACCAAAACACACTAAAAACACGTAACTGCAATTGCCAATCGGTAATTCCAACAAATTCAAATGGTACTACTTTAATTAAATATAAAATAAAATAGGTAGGTATAAATAAAGGGTGAAAAACAAAAGAAATAATATGTCCAAAAAATTTAGTTACAGTACCGGGGGTATTATTTTGCATAAATTAATTTTGATTAAAGTTCCTTTCGCAATCTGGCTACAGGAATATTTAATTGTTCTCTGTATTTAGCAACGGTACGTCTAGCAATATTGTACCCCCTTTGCTGCAACTGATGTGTTAACTCATCGTCGCTTAATGGCTTGTG
>CAIWBA010000301.1 GCA_903910765.1 uncultured Bacteroidota bacterium | reverse complement strand
CACTGCAAGGACCCGATATAATCAAGGGTGATTTTTTTAATAAAATGCTTACTTTTTGTTGTTGTTCAGTTAAGTCTCCCATTTTTTCCAATTTTAATATTTAAATATTTATTTTATTTATGCTTTGCTTTTTTTTCAATAGCAATGTCTATTGCCCTTCCTTTTTGCTGAATCCTTTTGGACCACCGCTGTCTGCATCATTCATTCTAATACGACGGCCTTTATAATTTTTACCATCTACTGCATTGATCATTTGTTTTGCAGCACCTGATTCAATTTCAACCCAGCTATTCATATCACGCATGTCAATTTTTCCTAAAGCTTCTTTTCTTAAATCACTCATATCTAATATGAATTGTAAAAAGCTAGCCTTATAAAAACCATCCTTCGTACCTAAGTTCACAAACAAACGCGTATATCCGCTTGCACCTCTTTCTGCACCACGACTTCCGCGATCTGAGGAACTACGATCCGATGAGCTGCGCTCCATTCCACGATCATTGCTTCTTGTGCGACCACGATCAGCACCGCCAAATTCTTGACGACCCCTATCACGATTCCGATCCTGTTGTTGCATGGGTTCACGACGGCCTTTATCTGCAGTACGAATATTTAAATCCTGTGCATTTTCATAATAACTTAAGAAACGATTAAATTCCAAAGCAGCGACACGCTTTAAAATTTCTTCCTTAGTCATGTCTGCAAATTTTTCTGCTAACATGGGAACATAAGTTTCATAATCACCATGACTCACATCGGTTGACATTAACTTATCCATCACATGGAAAAATTGCTTGCGACATACATCCTTACCACTTGGGATATCCAATTTGTGGAAAGTACATTTATTGATATTTTCAATTTGACGCAAACGATAAGATTCACGCGCATGAACAATCGATATACAAATTCCTTGACTACCTGCACGACCAGTACGACCGCTTCGGTGGGTATACACTTCCACATCATCAGGTAATTCAAAATTGATTACGTGCGTAATACCTTTTACATCTATACCACGTGCGGCCACATCTGTTGCGATCAATAATTGCAAACTTTTTTCTCTAAACTGACCCATTACGCGATCACGTTGTTGTTGCGTTAAATCACCATGAATGGCATCAATATCATATCCTTCGCGCGTTAATCTTTGTGCTACTTCCTGCGCATCCGCTTTGGTACGGGTAAAAATAATCCCGTAAATACCAGGATTAAAATCAATGATTCTTTTTAAAGTCTCATAACGGTGTTGCGCTGATGTTAAATAATATTGGTGATCAATACTCTTATTTGTCGCATTCACTTTCCCGATAGTTACTTCCACGGGCTCCTTCATGTAACGCTTACTTACTTTTCTAATTTCAGCTGGCATGGTTGCACTAAACAACCAAATACTTTCTCTATTAGGCGTATTCTTTAAGATAAATTCAATATCATCCTGGAATCCCATGTTTAACATTTCATCTGCTTCATCCAAAACAACATATTGTATCTTTTCTAAATTAATCGCTTTTCTTTCGATCAAATCAATTAAACGACCTGGCGTTGCAACTACCACTTGTACACCTCTTTTTAAATCTTTAATTTGCATACCTATCGAGGTACCACCATACACTGCTAATACTTGTAAACCTGAAATATGCTTTTTAAACAAATTCATTTCGTTTACAATTTGCATACATAATTCCCTGGTTGGACAAACTACCAATGCTTGTGGAAACTTATCTGCTGTATTAATTAATTGTAATAATGGCAAACCAAAAGCAGCTGTTTTACCAGTGCCTGTTTGCGCCAATCCAATAAAATCCTTTGTTCCACTTATCAAAACCGGGATAGAACGCTCCTGAATTTCAGTGGCATGTGTGTAACCCAATTCCGTAACCGCCTTTACTAATTGCTCATTAATCCCAATCTCCGAAAAAGTTTTCTGGGATTTAACGGCCTCTATTAATTCATTCGTTGTATTCAACTCTTCTTTCTTCTTCATTTTTAATATTTTTTTGCAAAATCACCTGCGGTGTTTTACACTTTTTGTAATTATTTTAAAATCCTTTTTATTTTATTCGCATTTTGGATCAACTCCAACAAATAGTCTGGGTTTTCTTTTTCCAAACTCGCCTTGAACTTTCGAAGTTGACTAATATGCTCATTCAATACATCTAATACATTTTCCTTGTTTTGCATAAAGATGGGCACCCACATTTCCGCATTGGACTTTGCCAAACGAACAGTGCTTTCAAAACCACCACTGGCTAACTCAAAAATTGCATCCGATTCTTTTTCCTTCTCCAACACTGTATTTGCCAGTGCGAATGAAGTAATATGCGATATATGACTTACATAGGCCACATGAATATCATGTTTGATGGCATCCATGTATAATATATGCATACCTAATTGCGCATACATTTGCTCAATGATTTGTAAAGCATCTGCGTCCACTTGTGTTTTATTACAAATGACCGTTGCCTTATCTACAAATGCATCTGTTTGCGCAGCTGTTGGACCACTAAATTCAGTACCCCACATTGGATGTGTTGGAACGAATCTTCCTTTATTGGAATGTGCATTCGCGACATTTACAATACTTTCCTTAGTAGACCCTAAGTCAAAAACAACTTGCTTGTTCACTAAATTCAAAATAGTGGGCAATAATAATTCAGCTACATTAACCGGTGTGGCAAGCGCAATGATATCAGAAGCTGTAACTGCGTCCTCCAAGGACATGATTTCATCAACAATACCTAATTGCAATGCTTGCTGTTGGTGTTCCATGTTTTGATCCACGCCAATAACATGACCTACAAAGCCTTTCTTTTTCAAAGACAATGCAATGGATCCTCCCATTAAACCAATTCCAACCACTGCTAAACGCATGCTTTTATTTTTTTTATTGCTTCACTAAATTTTTCCAATGAACCACATAAACTTACTCGGATATAGTCGTTACCTGCACTACCAAATATGCCACCGGGGGTGATAAAAACATTGGCTTCATACAATACCTTATCACTTAACGCATAACCATCTTTGTAAGTAGCGGGAATTTTAGCCCAAACAAACATTCCCACTTGTTGTTTTGAATAGGCACATTTTAAAACATCTAATAATTCGAATACTTTTTCACGTCGTGCTGTATATATTTTATTCACGGAGTCATACCAACTTTGATCCAAGCTTAATGCTTTGGCTGCTGCTAATTGCACAGGCAAAAACATACCACTATCCATGTTGGATTTAAACCTAAGTATTTCATTGATTCGATCCTCGGCGGCAATTAACATGCCCACTCTCCAACCTGCCATGTTCTGGCTTTTACTAAGAGAGTTTAATTCAATCACTACCTCTTTCGCACCACTGATACTTAATAAGCTTTCCGGCTTATCATTTAAAATGAATGCATAAGGATTGTCATGACAAATCAATATTTGATGCTTCCTTCCAAAGGCTACTAATTTTTGAAACAATTCCTTAGTAGGACTTTGACCTGTTGGCATATGCGGATAATTCACCCACATCAACTTGACTTTTGATAAATCTGATTTTTCTAAATTTTCAAAGTCAGGTGCCCAACTGTTTTCGGCAGTTAATGCATAATAAAGCGGAGTGCCACCCGCTAATTTAACTGCACTTGTGTATGTCGGATAACCAGGATTTGGAATTAATACCTGATCGCCTTCATTTAAATAGGTCATGCATATATGCATGATCCCTTCCTTGCTCCCTAGTAATGGAAGTATCTCGGTTGCTGGATTTAAATCAGCCACTTTAAAATACTTTTGATACCAATTTGCAATGGCTTCCCTTAATATGGGAGACCCTTTGTAAGATTGATAAGCATGTACGTTGTCCTTGCTTGCTTCGTCTTGCAATACTTTTATAACATCAGGATGTGGCGGTAAATCAGGGCTGCCTATTCCTAGATTAATAATCCCCTTACCGGCTTTATTGAGTTCATCAATTTCGCGCAGCTTGGATGAAAAATAATATTCACCAATACCTTCTAGTCTATGTGAAACTGTTACATTCATCTTTATCCTTTTACTACTTTTCCTTTTTTATATAATCCAAATATTTTCAAACTATTCGTTAACGATTTTACATCCTCCAACACTTTCTCCATTTGCTTTTTGTTGTCAAATTCCAAATCTGCATAAAATCCATATTTAAAAGTGCTCCCAGGAATAGGCATACTTTGCAATTTGCTTAAGTTTACTTTTCCTTGGGCTATTTTAGCCAACACCTTTGATAAAATACCTCTTGAATGATCTGTTTGAAAATAAACAGACGCTTTGTCTGCGTTATCAAT
>CAIWBA010000300.1 GCA_903910765.1 uncultured Bacteroidota bacterium | reverse complement strand
TCTTCTTTTAATAACTTAACTAATTCGTCCATTTGGTCGGGTGCAATTAATTTAACACCCGTTTTTGCAGGGGGTAAACTAAATTCTTTAATGCTGGTATGCGCTTTGGTTCCAATGGGTTCTACCACTTTTAATGGTTTTGTTCTTGCAGCCATAATGCCACGCATATTGGGGATTCTTTGTTCGGCCATTCCTTTTTGACAACTTATAATCATTGGAAGTATTACTTCATTGGTTTCTTCCCCACCTTCAATTTCTCGTTGGATAGTAGCAGTGTTACCATTTAATTCTAAATGGTTGGCCAATGAAACAAAGGGTAGATCCAAAATTGCAGATAGCATGGATCCAATACAAGCACTATTATAATCAATGGTTTCTTTTCCGGTCATGATTAAATCATAAGATCCTTGTTTTGCGATAGCGGCAATTTGTTGTGCAATAACAAAGGAATCATTACTATTTATATTTACACGGATGGCTTCGTCACCACCTAATGCTAATGCTTTTCTTATAATAGGTTCCGCCTCGGGTCCGCCAACAGTAATCAAATGAATGTTAGTGGTAGGATCCTTTTCTTTTATTTCAATGGCCCTAACTAGGGAGTACCATTCGTCATAGGGGTTGATGATCCACTGTACGCCATTTTCATCGAACTTTGTATTACCTTCGGTGAACGCAATTTTAGCAGTGGTGTCGGGTGTTTTACTGATACAAACTAAAATGTTCATGGTCTAAAATTTGATTTTGGTTGTTTATGCAACTAATGCAAATATAAGATAGTTTTTTTACCAACTATGCACTAAAATGACTTCGGATGAATCGTATTGAAAAAATTATTGAATTTCTTAAACAACAACCCAAGGATAATTTCTTAAGGCATGCGTTGGCGCTTGAATACCTTAAAATTGGGGAGGATATTAAAGCAAGGGATTTGTTTGTAGAAATATTAACCGAATCGCCCGATTATATAGGTTCCTATTACCATTTGGCCAAATGTTTGGAAAAATTAGCGGATAAAAATGAGGCAATTGTTTGGTATGAAAAAGGGATGGCTGCGGCTAAGTTGGCGAAGGATGACCATGCTTATCGAGAATTGCAGGGCGCTTATGAGGACTTAGTTTATTAATGGAAAGGACGCAGGAAAATAGACTGATGTTTGGATATATAAATATCGAAATTATAAATAATTAAATTTCTGACTATAATATAAGATCAATGCGGGGTTTTTTAAAAGAGCTCCCTTCAAATAATCAGCTACTACCTGAGTCGATTACTTATTTTGTCGTCAATGAGTTGAAAAAAGTCATCAGGTTTATAAGTTCTCCAAGCCGTAATATCCATCAATTCAATATACCTATTTAATTTTTTCTGTAAAAAATCATATTGTGCAGCAGGGTGTAAGTTCACTATAACAGCCCAGCCTTCGTTGTCGGCTAATTCTTCATACCATTCCTCGTAATAATCACGGTCCCCATTATGAAAATTGTATACATATTCGCCAATTAAAATAAATTTACTAATGCCATAGGACATTAATGAATCCAACACTTCCCGTTTTAATAGCATAATATCATTTTCAATAGCATCATTCCATTCTCCAATCAACTCTATAATAGCAAAGTTGGACTCGTAGGCAACGAAGAGTATTTTTAAATATAAATTTTTACTTCCAAATGTATCCCATTGCGGATGGATATAATAATTGTAAACCGTTTGTGAAAATTCAAACTCGCTATAAGTTTGACCAAAAAATATTGATTTGGGATCTTCGTCGGCTATATATAAATGTCGCCATTGAAAATAGGGCTCAATTTCGTGCATGTACTACAACTATTTGTTGTTTTTGTGATAAGCGATCAACCCTTCCATGGGTGATTTGGTAATTTTCCCTAACTCCATTTCATACACAAGTGCGAGTTGTTTAATTACATCTCTAAAAGCATAGGCGACACTTCCGGTGAAATGAATAGGGTATAGCCAGGACTCATTTAGTTTATTTAAATGGGTGTAGAAAAAGTCATTCAACCCATCTTCAATAATATTTTCAATCATATAGTGGCCACGATGCTCGCTTAAGAAAATGGCAAAGGAAGCCAAATATTTATTGGGTAAGGGCTCTTGGTAAATTTTATTTAAAATTTCAGAACGATTTAAATTGTATTTTTTTTCAAAACAAAGCATTAATTCTTCGTCAAAAGTTTTATACAAAAAATATTGTAACACTTTTTTGCCCAGGTAGGCGCCGCTGCCTTCATCTCCTAAAACATAGCCAAGGCCGGGACTGTTTTTAGCAATAATTTTTCCGTTATAATACCCTGTATTTGATCCGGTTCCTAAAATACAAGCAATGCCTTTGTTGGTTTGACAAGTGGCACGTGCAGCGGCCACTAAATCAGTTTGAATATCAAGGGTAGCGTTTTTGAAAACTAATTTCAGCGCTTTCTTTAAACTTTTCACATTGTCTGGATTACTCAAACCTGTACCATAAAAGTAAATGGCATTTATTTTTTCAACATTGATCTTTTTTGAAAAGGCTTTCACTAAAATTGCAGCAATTTCATCCGTGGATAAAAAGTAGGGGCTAATACCCGTCGTGCTTATGGATTGCTTTTTATTGTTTTGTACAATCGTCCATTGACATTTTGTAGCGCCACTATCTGCTATTATATAATTTTTCATAACTGCCAATTAGCAGTGAAATTAACACAAAATAGTGGATACGCAAGTGTATTAAGTCCATTTTAAACTTTAAATAATGTAATTTTGTAGTCAATAAAATGCACATGCAACAGAAAAATACAAATTGGTTTACCCCCATTTCATATGCCCTAATGATTATTGTCGGTATTGTGATTGGGGTTTTTATTAAGGGAGATTTATCTATGCGGGGTTTATTTACATCAAAACAAGATCCGATTTTAGAAATGATCCAAATTGTGCAAACCAAATATGTGGATTCCTTAAAAAATGATAGTGCAAGTATTAAATTGGCTGATTATTATTTAAGCCAATTGGATCCACATTCTGTATATATTCCACCTGCTGATTTGGTTGATGTGAATGAACAATTGGCAGCTAACTTAAAAGGGATTGGCATCGAATTTCAGCAGTTTAGAGATAGTTTTTATGTCAGCTATGTTTTAAAGGACGGGCCTGCCTATAAGGGGGGCGTTCAGTTAGGGGACATCTTATTGAAAGCAAATGATACGATAAAACTTTCAGGAGGAAATTTGCAAGCGGATGAAGTAAGGCAAAAAGTAAAAGGCCCAGCAGATAGCCCATTGAAATTATTGGTGTTAAGAAAAAATAAGCAAGTACCATTGCAATTAACAAGAGCGAATATTCCCATTTCACCGATTGATGCATATTATATGATCAGTGATACGATTGGATATATTAAATTAAGCAAGTTTACAGATCGCACCTATGAAGCTTTTATGCAAGCCTTGGATCCATTGGTCCAAAAAGGGATGAAGTCATTGGTTTTGGATTTGCGTAATAATGGAGGTGGTTTACTATCTGAAGCAGTAGCCATTGCAGATGAATTATTACCTGGCAATAAATTGATTGTATATACCGAAGGTGCACATTCACCTAGGGTTGATTATTATAGTAAGAGAGAAGGGCTTTTTGAACAAGGGAAAATTACAATATTAATGAATGAATCATCCGCGTCGGCTAGTGAAGTATTGGCTGGGGCCTTGCAGGATTGGGATAGGGCAACAATTATTGGAACAAGGTCATTTGGAAAGGGATTGGTGCAACAGCAATTTAATTTATCAAATGGGGGGGCTTTGCGTTTAACAACAGCGAAATATTATACGCCCTTGGGAAGAAATATTCAACGCCCTTATGTGTTAGGGAAGGAGGCGTATGCCGATGCATATGTTCAAAGAATACACGACGATGCCATTGGTATTCCTGATTCTAATTTCAAAGGAAATTCATTTAAGACACCTAAGGGAAATTTAGTTTTTGGTGGGGGTGGTATTTATCCTGACAAGTGGGTTGCAGGCAGTGATATTTTAATGGATACAAGCAATAATCTAGTAGTACAAAATAACTTAGTCAACGAATTTGCACTTGGTTTTTATCTTTCCAACTTATCCAAAATGAATGAGTTGAAAAACGTACAAGCATTATTGACCCAATATAATAATGAAAGCACTTGGCAAGCATTCCTCAATTTTACAAAACAACATTCTCCAAGTAGCGTAAGCAAAATGAATAGTGCGAGAAATAGAATGCAACCACAAATGGCCAGTTTATTGGCAAGAATGCGTTGGTATAAGCAAGGATATTATGAGGCAACCAACTTGATGGATCCGCAATTTCAGAAGATGATTCAGTAAGCCAGTAGGATGTATGATATTTATCATAAATTTTCATGATTCGGCTCATTTTAGTAGTATGAGTTAGGGGGCATCTTTGCTGTCTATATGGCACAACATTGTTACCATTGCGGGGTTGATTGTGATGATTCAATACATTGGAACGATAAAGTATTTTGTTGTGCCGGTTGCAAATTGGTTTATCAATTATTGGATGAAAATGGATTATGCCAGTATTATGATTTAACGGACATGCCAGGTATGACGGCAAAAGGACACTTTGTTTCAGATAAATATAATTACTTAGACAACCAAGCCATCCAGGAGCAATTAATTCAATTTAAGGTAGGTGATCAGGCACATGTGGTTTTTTATTTACCTCAAATACATTGTGTTAGTTGTGTTTGGTTATTGGAAAATTTGCATAAAATAAATCCAGGGATTATTCAATCGCAAACCCACTTTGAAAAAAAGGAAATTAAAGTGGTATATCAACCAAGTTTAATATCGTTAAAAGAATTGGTGCAATTATTGGCATTTGTAGGGTATGCGCCAGTCATTCATTTGGGGGGCAATGATTGGTTAAAGAAAAAGAAAGTAAATAAAAAACAACTTTTTAAAATTGGGATTGCAGGTTTTTGTTTTAGTAATATTATGATGCTTAGTTTTCCCGAGTATTTGTCTAATAATGCAATTGAATTGGGGAACTTAAGGGTATTTTTTATTTATATTAACTTACTATTATCATTGCCTGTATTATTTTATAGTGCAAGTGGCTTTTTTATTTCGGCCTATACGGGACTTCGTCAAAAGTGGTTAAATATTGATGCGCCCATCGCGCTTGCAATTGCAGTTACTTTTTCAAGAAGTGTGTATGAAATTGTTACGCAAACAGGGGCTGGTTATTTGGATAGCATGAGTGGTATCGTATTTTT
>CAIWBA010000299.1 GCA_903910765.1 uncultured Bacteroidota bacterium | reverse complement strand
ATCACAACTCCAGTTAGAAGAGGAGCAAGGACAAAGGGTTACACAAATTGAAACTATAACAGCGCAACTAGCAGAAAAAGAAGCTGCATTGGCTTCTAATAAAGCACATTTGGCTGAATTACATTTGCAACATGACAATGCAAAGGCGGGGATTTTTGAAACGCAGGAGCAATTAGAAAAATTAAGATCTCAATTGGCCGATGAAACAAGAATATTAGATGCCAAAAAGAATGAGTACGATTTATTGAAAAGTTTAGTGGACTCCATGGAAGGGTATCCTGATAGCGTAAAATTTTTACATAAAAATACAGGGTGGAATCATAGTGCACCTATTTTATCTGACATTTTATATGTTAAGGAAGCGTATCGCACAGCCGTTGAAAATGTATTGGAGCCTTATTTAAACTATTATGTTGTCAATAATTTACAAGAAGGTTTGCAAGCAATCCAATTGTTAGATGAAAACAAAAAAGGAAAAGCTAATTTCTTCTTATTGGATCAACTTAAAGGAATAAGTGCTGTAGCTGCGCCTGCTAATACCATTGCTGCTTTGTCAGTGTTGGAAGTAGATAGTAAATATGCTGCTTTGGCGAGTCAATTATTAGGTAATGTATTTATTGCTGAAAATGAGCAAGCTTTACAAACCGAATTTGACGGTATCCTTTTAGAAAAAACAGGTAAGTACGTTAAAGGGAAGTATACCTTAACTGGTGGTAGTGTGGGAATTTTCGAAGGTAAAAAAATTGGCCGTGCAAAAAATCTAGAAAAATTATTAGCCGATATTCAATCACAAGAAAAAGTGGTGAATGAATTAAAGGAAAAAATTCAGGTGAAGCACAATGCTGTTTTAGAATTTAATGAATTGTTGAAGGAGAATGAGATTAGAGCGATAGAGCAATTGGTGAATACTTTAATTAATGAAGTGTTTGCAAATAAAAATAGATTAGAAAATTTACAATTAGCCCAAACCTCTGCTGCTACAAAACTGAAAGAATTTGAAGAAAAGTTACAATTTGAGCATACTGCAATTGCAGATACAAGAATTGCTTTTGATGCATTGAATATATCCTTACAGGAAACACAAACTAAATTAGAAGCCATTGAGTTGGCTTATCAAGCTGCTGAGCAAGCCTATCATTTAGCATCCGGTGAGTTTAATGAGATGAACTTGCAATTGACGAAGCAACAAAGTAAAATTGAGGCTTTACAACAAGAAGTTTTGTTCAAGGAAAATCAATTAAACGATTTACATGCACAAATTCAAACGAATAGTGTTCAATTAACGGAAGCTTCAGCGGCTATTATTGAAAGCAGAGAACAATTAACCACATTACAAGAAGGCTTAGTTGAATCAATTAGAATTAAGGAAGAAGAAGAATTAAAATTAAATGAAGCGGATCAAACTTATTATAAGTTAAGAAATGATTTACAGGAAAAGGAAAGTGCATTAAGGCATTTGGTGAAATCTAAGGAATTGGTTGATCAATTAATCAACGAGATTAAAGACAAGTTAAATAACTTGAAATTACAATTAGCAGGAACCAAAGAGCGATTGAATGTTGAATTCAAGGTTGAAATTGAAGATATCTTAGATGAAGGGCGTTTAACAGACACTTCTTTGGATGAATTACAAGCCAATACAGATAGAATGAAAAAACGTCTGGAAAATATGGGTGAAGTAAATCCAACAGCCATTGAAGCGTATACGGAGATGAAAAAGAGATATGATTTCATTTTGGAACAGAAGAATGACTTAGTGACTGCAAAGGATAGTTTGATGTTAACCATCCAGGAAGTAGAAGCCACTGCGAATCAGGCATTTTTAGCTACCTACAATACAGCGCGTGAAAACTTCCAAAAAGTATTTAAAGCATTATTTACCGAAGAAGATTCTTGTGATTTAATATTGGTGGATCCAGATAATTTAGCTGAAACTGCGGTTGAGATTGTCGCTCGTCCTAAAGGTAAAAAACCGTCTTCTATTAGTCAGTTGAGTGGCGGAGAACGTACTTTAACTGCAACTGCAATGCTATTTGCTATTTACTTAATCAAGCCAGCACCATTCTGTATTTTGGATGAGGTGGATGCGCCATTAGATGATGCGAATGTGGGCAAGTTTACGCAGATGATTAAAAAGTTCAGTGACAACTCACAGTTCATTATTGTAACACACAATAAGCAAACAATGAGTGCAGTGGATGTTATTTATGGTGTTACCATGCAAGAGCCTGGGGTAAGTAAACTAGTTCCTGTTGACTTTAGAAGTTTGAGTAACTAGGTATTTACGTTCAAAATAATTAAAAGGGGTTGCTTCAAAATGGAAGCGCCCCTTTTTTTAAATTAAAAATATAATTTTTACATTGCTTAAGTCAGCGATCATATTATTTGTAGTTTGTTTTTTATTATACCTGCCATTTAGTAGGCAGCCTGATTATTTTGATAGTGAAACTGCGCCTGCGATTATTAAGTTAAAGGAAGACCATATTGTTGCGGAATACTCGGAATATGGAAAATATTATTCCATCAAAGTAGATTCAATGACTTATCATGATAGGATAGGAGCGCGTGTTGAAGTTATATATGAACTACGAGAACCTGCAAATGCTAAAATCAATAAACCCTGGGGGTATTGGTTAATTCCTGAGGAATTGGCTTGGTCTTTTGGCGCATTTATAGTGCTACTTGGTGTTGCTTATGCAACTACACATCGGCCACATCCCAGTGCTATAGCGGAACAATTAAAAGGAGCAGATGCGCCTAAGAAAAAGTATGAGTAAAAGAATTATTATTCTTTTTAAGCGCCAGAGAATAAACACCTATGCCTCGGCTCTCAGATCGCTTCGCTCACAATGTTCGCTCGACATAGCATTTATTCATCTTATGCTTAAAAAAATTATAAAAGGGGAGGGCAGTAAAGTTAGCGCTTCAGTAGGCGTTTTATTTCCTTGTCGACATCACGATTCTTGATGGTTTCTCGTTTGTCAAATTCCTTTTTACCTTTTGCCAAACCAATCTCCACTTTGGCATAGCGTTTTTCATTAAAAAAAATCCGAAGTGGGATGATGGAAAAACCTTTTTCTTTGACCTTGCCTTCTAGTTTTTCAAGTTCTCTTTTATTTAATAGCAATTTGCGATCGTGTACTTCAATGTGGTTATTTTTATTACCATGGGTATAGGCATTGATGAATAAACCCCTTACCCAAAGTTCTCCTTTGTCAAACATGCAAAAGGAATCATTAAAACTCACCTTGCCTTCCCTAATCGATTTTACTTCAGTGCCTAACAATACAATGCCAGCCTCATACTTGTCCTCGATGTGGAAGTTAAAATAGGCTTGCCTATTATTGAGTTCGGTTTGTTTAACAACTTTTGCCATAAAAAATAATCCCGGTCTCGAATACTCGGGACCGGGAACAAAAGTAATATAAGTATTCTGTTTTTGAATTAGAAACTTAGCTTGAAGGGCCTTTTAATTTCTAAAAAGGAAGGCAACTTCGGAAAGCTTGTTTTTTAACTCCTTACGATCAATGATGAAGTCTAAAAATCCATGTTCTAATAAAAATTCACTTCTTTGAAAGCCAGGAGGTAAATCTTTTTTTATGGTTTCCTTAATGACCCTAGGGCCTGCAAAACCAATTAAAGCACCTGGTTCCGCAATATTAATATCGCCCAACATGCCAAAGCTTGCTGAAATACCGCCAAAAGTTGGGTCGGTTAATAAGGAGATGAATGGCTGTTTTGCATCACATAATTGGGATAATTTACCACTTGTTTTTGCTAATTGCATTAAGCTAAACGCACTTTCCATCATACGTGCGCCACCACTTTTGCTAATCACTAAAAAAGGATGTTTATGTTGTATGCAATAATCAACTGCGCGACTAAATTTTTCACCCATCACGCTACCTAAGGAACCGCCTATAAATTCAAAGTCCATACAAGCAACTACCATTGATTCGTCGTTTACTTTTCCAACAGCAACACGCATTGAATCCTTTAAATCTGTTTTTGCATGAATTTCATCTAATCGTTTTTGATAATTTTTCAAATCAGTAAAATTCAAAGCATCTTTACTTTTGATATTATCAAACAGTTCAGTGAATTCGGCATCATTAAATAAAATGTCAAAATATTCATCACTGCCAATGCGATGGTGAAAATTACACTTACTACATATATACAAATTTTCCTTTAGTTCGGAACTAGTGCATATGTGATTGCAGGAGGGACACTTTGTCCATAATCCTTCAGGTGTTTCTTTTTTATCTGCAGTGGAAGTAGTAATCCCTTTTCTTATTCTTTTAAACCACCTGGATTTACTAGCATCATTGCCAATCGTTTCCTCGCCAGTTAGGTTTACTTCAATATCTTCTTCTCGGTTTTTCATTAGCATCGATTTAAAATTATACACGGGCTATAATAGCAGCTGTGCTTATGCAATCGGTTTCGTTATTATGAAGTTATTAAAAAATAAACAGCCACCTAATTTTGGGTTAGTATGGCTGTGTTAAAATTTTGTTTAAGCGTTACGGTTAATGCAGTTTAAGTCGTTAAATGCAATTTCTAGACGTGAAATAAAGGATTCTTCCCCTTTTCTTAGCCAAACTCTAGGATCGTAAAACTTTTTATTTGGTTTGTCTGACCCATCAGGATTTCCTAATTGGGTTTGTAGGTAGGCTTCATTCTTAATATAATATTTCAAAATACCTTCCCAGAATGCCCATTGCAAATCGGTATCTAAATTCATCTTAATTGCTCCATATCCAATGGCTTCTCTAATTTGATTTTGAGGAGAACCAGAACCGCCATGGAAAACAAAGTAAACAGGTTTTGCTTCTGTCTTTAAATGGTTTTGAATATATACCTGACTATTATTTAAAATATCGGGTCTTAATTCAACATTGCCTGGACTATAAACACCGTGTACATTTCCAAAAGCTGCTGCAACCGTAAACATATTGCTGATTTTACTTAATTCAGTATATGCATATGCTACGTGTTCAGGTTGTGTATATAATTTGTCATTTTCAACACCGCTATTATCAACGCCATCTTCTTCACCACCCGTTACACCTAATTCTATTTCAATGCTCATTCCCAATGGCGCCATTCTTTTAAAGAAGGTAGCAGATGTTTGAATGTTTTCTTCTAAAGACTCTTCGGATAAATCCAACATGTGTGAACTAAACAAAGGTTGTCCTTTTTCTTTATTGTATTGTTCTCCTGCGTCAATTAATGCACTGATCCAAGGAAGCCATTTTTTGGATGCGTGATCCGTGTGCAATACGACAGGAACTTTATAAAATTTAGCAACTTGGTGAACGTGTAAAGCACCTGCGATAGCACCTTGAATATTTGCTTGCATATTATCGTTCGGCATGCCTTTCCCAGCGATGAATTGCGCACCTCCGTTTGAAAATTGTATAATGATAGGAGAATTCACCTTTGCGGCTGTTTCGATAGCTGCATTAATGGTGTCAGTGCCTGTTGTGTTTACTGCTGGAATTGCAAAATTGTTGGCTTTGGCATCGTTGTATAATGCTTCTAATTCTTTGCCAAATAAAACGCCGGAAGGGTACTTACTCATAGTTTACATATTGAGTGGCAAATATACAAATTCTTGTCCAAACAAAGGTTAGTCTAATAGGAGAATGCGGTTATAAAAAGCCCTTGCTTTTCATCCATTCGTCATTATATACTTTGCCCACATATCTGCTACCATGATCGTGAAAAATACAAACAACAATATCGGTGGGTTTAAGCTGATCTTTTAATTGTATTAAACCTTGTAGGCAACTACCTGCGCTATAGCCACAAAAAAGACCTTCTTCTTTGGCTAATCGTCGCGTCATCAAAGCTCCGTCCTTATCCGTTACTTGTTCAAAATGATTAATGACGGACATGTCATAATTTTCAGGAATAAAATCTTCTCCAAATCCTTCTGCAATATAAGGGGCTACTTTACTATGATCAATTTCTCCAGTATTGAAATAATGTGTCAATAGAGATCCTACTGGATCAATCGCCCATACTTGAATGTTCGGATTTTTTTCTTTTAAAAATTTTGCAATACCTGTAATAGTGCCACCGGTTCCAGCAGTACAAACTAAGTGGGTAATTTTTCCTTCCGTTTGTTCCCAAATTTCAGGACCGGTACTTTCATAATGTGCTTGGCGATTCGCTAAATTATCATATTGATTTACAAAAAAGGAATTTGGTATTTCTTCAGCAAATTTTCGCGCCACAGAATAATAACTTTTTGGATCAGTAGGTTCCACATTGGTCGGGCAAACAAATACTTCGGCGCCCATGGCTCTTAAAATATCTATTTTTTCTTTGCTCTGCTTTTCGGTAGTAGTGAATATGCATTTGTAACCTTTGACAATAGCAGCTAATGCTAATCCCATTCCGGTATTACCACTGGTACATTCTATGATGGTCCCCCCTGGTTTTAATCTTCCGTCAGCTTCTGCCACCTCAACCATCTTTAAAGCCATCCTGTCTTTTATAGAATTACCAGGATTAAAATAATCCACCTTCGCTAATATCGTCGCTGGAATAGATTCAGTTATTTTATTTAAACGAATTAAAGGAGTGTTGCCAATGGTCTCTAAAATATTATTTAACCACATAGGATTATTGATCAATGTTGATTTTGTAAAATTAGCGTAAAAATTAGAGAAACTAAGAGATGTTAGTAATTACTAGAGATTCGCAAAATTCGTTGTGATGATCTCGCAGAATTTTGTAGCGATCAATTTTTCCCCAAGTACAATCATGTTGGAGAATGCTTTAGCATTACTTATACCATGTCCGATAATGACAGGTTTATTGACACCTAAGACAGGGGTGCCTCCGTAGTTCTCAAAATGGAAACGTCCAAAGAAGGAATCGTTTTCCAAATTTTGATGCTTTGCAGCATCATACATGGCTTCGGCAGTTTTTAAAATAATATTACCCGTAAATCCATCACATACGATGACATCGGCTTTATCATTGAAAACATCTCTGCCTTCCACATTACCAATAAAACGAATGGCTGTATTTTCTTTTAACAAAGGGTAGGTGGCTTGTGCAAGTAAATTTCCTTTGCCTTCCTCTTCACCCATGTTTAATAATGCAACAGAAGGATCAGTAATATTTAAAATATGCTTTGCATATAAATTGCCTAAAATACCAAATTGATTTAATTGCTCTGGTTTGCAATCTGCATTCAAACCAACATCCACTAATATGCCTGTTTGTCCATTTAATTTTGGAAGTAAGGTGGCAATGGTGGGTCTTAAAACACCAATTATCGGCTTAATAGTAAACATAGCACCGACCAACATGGCTCCCGTATTACCCGCACTTAAAAATGCATCAATTTCACCAGTAGCTAACAATTTAAATCCAATAGCGATGGAGGAGTTCGGTTTTTCTTTTAAAGCCTTTGTTGGATGTTCATGATACCCAATTACTTCAGGGGCATGTACTAAATGCAAAAATGGTGACGAAAAACCATGTTCCTGAAATAATTGTTTCAGTTGTGTTTGGTCACCAATGCAAAATATGTTGTTATCAGAATTGGTAAGATATTGTTTTACGCCTTTTACAGCTTCTAGTGGTGCAAAATCACCACCCATCATATCAATACCGATATTCATTAAATTTTTATTTGAATTACGCTTTAAGAGGCGCTTTTTCAGATACTAATTTACCCTTGTAGTATAATTTACCTTCTTGAACATGCGCGCGATGACGAACATGGATTTCACCTGTTGTGCCATCTTTACTTAAGGTAACTTCTTGCGCTACGTAGTGAGTTCTTCTTTTAGCACTTCTTTGTTGTGAGTGTCTGCGTTTAGGATTAGGCATCTCTTATGTTTTAATTAGTTTATATTTATTTTACTTTTCTACTTTCTTTGTTCCTTTTGTTCTTCTTTACTTTTTTGTTTTCTATTTTATTCTCCTAAGTCCTTAAACTTATCTAAATCCTTCCAAATTTTATTGTTTGGAATTTCATTGGGGTTTGATCTAAACTTTTGCAACTGATCCAGTATTTCCTTGTTGCAAGTGGATTCGCCTTTTTCAGTTTCCTTACAAACTTTTTGCAAGGGGATGCTCAAATTTATAAATTCAAAAATCCAAGCTGCTATTGAAAAATGACTTTCGTGTCGATCAATATAAAATATGTCCGGATCCTCTTCATTGCTATTCATGGTGTCGGGGTCGTCCACTAATTTTACAATCAGATTAAACTCGTCCCATAATTGCACCGTTAGGGGATTCCCACAACGATCGCATATGGTTTCCACCTTGCCATCCACATCAAAATGCAGTTGCATAAAACCTTGGTTCTTCTCTAATTTGAGTTTCACCAATGTGTTACAATTTTCGAAATCCTGCGGTCCGAAACTAGTAAAGAACTTGTCCTCAATACGGTATTCTAACTCGTGTAAACCGGGTATTAAACCCACAAATGCTATTTCGTAAGCCCTGTTTTGGTTCATAACCGTACTTATAAGGGTGGCAAAGTTAGTAAAAACCAACCAAAAGACAAAGTTTATCCTAATTTTACCGCATAATAAGTTCCAGATTGAAAAAGGGTAATCAAATAGTCAAATGGGGTGTAAAATGGATATGGCAAATATTGGCCATAGTGCTAGTGATTTGCACTTTTTTCCCTGGATTTGTACAATTGGCCTACACTAAGTTGGTATTTAAATGGGGTGCCATGGGTTTGCGGATGATCACTGGGGTCATCCCTTTTGCCATTGGAGAGTATTTGT
>CAIWBA010000298.1 GCA_903910765.1 uncultured Bacteroidota bacterium | reverse complement strand
TACTTTTTTAATATTCTTTTTTATTTTCGCCCAAATCCATGTATTAAATACCTTTTTAAACATATATTTTATTTATTAATATTAAATTTCCTACCCTATGGCAGTTTCTAAATTAGAGTACATTTGGCTAGATGGTTACAAACCAACACAGTCATTAAGAAGTAAGACAAAAGTTGAAAAAGATTTCAGCGGCAAATTAGCCGACTGTGATATGTGGTGTTTTGATGGATCATCCACTGAGCAAGCGCCAGGAGGTTCAAGTGACTGTTTATTAAAACCAGTTTTTATTTGCAAAGATCCACAACGCAAAAATGCTTACTTAGTGATGTGTGAAGTTTTAAGTTCAGATGGTACCCCTCATCCTACGAACGGAAGAGCAACTATTGAAGATGATGATAATGATTTTTGGTTTGGCTTTGAGCAAGAATATTTTTTATGGAACCCAGCTACTGATAAACCATTAGGTTTTCCAGAAGGAGGATATCCTGGACCACAAGGCCCTTACTATTGTTCAGTAGGTGCTAAAAATGCATACGGAAGAAATATTGTTGAAGAACATCTAGACGCTTGTATTGACGCGGGTTTGAACATTGAAGGTATAAATGCAGAAGTTGCTGCAGGACAATGGGAATTCCAAATATTTTCAAAAGGCGCAAAGGAAGCAGGTGATCAAATTTGGATTGCACGTTATTTATTAGAAAGAATTGGTGAAACATACGGCGTATCCATTAACTGGCATTGTAAACCATTAGGTACCTTAGATTGGAATGGTTCAGGTATGCATGCGAATTTCTCTAACACCACTTTAAGAACATGTGGTAAGAAAGAAACTTATGATACTATTTGTGAAGCTTTCCGACCATTTGTAAAAGAACATATTGATGTTTATGGTGCAGATAACCATTTACGTTTAACGGGTAAACATGAAACAGCAAGTATCCATGATTTCTCTTTTGGGGTTTCAGATAGAGGTGCTAGTATTCGTATCCCAATTGGTGCGGTAGAAAAAGGTTGGAAAGGATGGTTGGAAGATCGTCGTCCAAATTCAGCCGCTGATCCTTATAAAGTTGCTGCTAGAATTATCAAAACAGTAAAAACTGCAAAAGTTTAAGGTGAAATAATTAGGTTTAAAATTGACTTAAGTCATCAATCGTACAAGGTTTTTAATCAAAATCCCCCAATTTGGGGGATTTTTTGTTGATTACTCCTACTCAAATGCGCCTAACTTTGTTTAATTGCTAATATAAAATTTAATCATATATGTCACTTAGAACCGAGGCCGTTAAACATGTAAGTCATGTTTCAACACCCACACCCAATGTTAATGCGCATAAAATCACCACCATTTTTAATGAAAGTGTTTTTACTTTAAAAACAGCAAGAGAATATTTAAGTGATGAGGCTTATAAAAGTTTAGTGAATAGCAATAAGGTCGCAAAAAAAATTGATCGCGCTGTAGCTAACCAAATTGCAACAGGATTAAGATCATGGGCAGAGAGTAAAGGCGTCACGCACTTCACACACTGGTTTCAACCATTGAGTGGCGCGACTGCTGAAAAACATGATTCATTTTTTACATTAAAATCAGATGGCACAGCGATTGAAGAATTCGATGGCGCTGCTTTAATACAACAAGAACCAGATGCATCTTCTTTTCCAAATGGTGGATTAAGAGCCACTTTTGAAGCAAGAGGATATTCTGCATGGGATCCATCTTCACCAGCTTTTATTATTGAAATTGGAAGTGGAAAAACATTATGTATTCCAACAATATTTATCGCGTACACCGGTGAATCATTGGATTACAAAGCGCCATTGATGAAAGCAGTGGAAGCAGTCAACAAAGCTGCTGTTACTGTTTGTAATTATTTTGATAAAAATATTTCAAAGGTGGTTCCTACACTAGGTTGGGAGCAAGAATATTTTGTGATTGATGAAGCATTGGTTAATGCTCGTCCGGATTTAGTGCAATGCGGTCGTACCGTATTTGGTTCAGCGCCTGCAAAAGGCCAACAATTGGAAGATCATTATTTTGGATCTATTCCTGAAAGAATTTATGCATTCATGCGTGACTATGAAAATGAAGCATACAAATTAGGTATTCCTTTAAGAACAAGACATAATGAAGTAGCACCTGCACAATTTGAGTGTGCCCCTATTTTTGAAGAATGTAATATCGCTGTGGATCATAACATTTTATTAATGGATGTAATGACACGCGTTGCAAAACGTCACCGCTTGGTGGTTTTGTTACATGAAAAACCATTTGCTGGTATTAACGGAAGTGGAAAACACAATAACTGGAGTATGGCGACGGATACTGGCATTAATTTATTAGCGCCAGGTAAAACGCCAAAGACCAATTTGATGTTTTTAACTTTCTTTGTGAACACCATTAAAGCAGTACATGACTATGCAGATATATTAAGAGCATCCATTGCATCTGCTTCAAATGATTTTAGATTAGGCGCCAACGAAGCACCTCCTGCAATTATTTCCGTATTTATTGGAGAATACTTAACCAAAGTATTGAACGATGTGGAAACAAGAGTCGGTGGAAAATTTGATGAGCAAGATGAAGCGATTTTAAAATTAGATTTACACAGAAGTATTCCTGAGTTGATGATTGACAATACCGATCGTAACAGAACTTCCCCTTTTGCATTCACTGGAAATAAATTTGAATTCCGCGCGGTAGGATCTACTGCAAACTGCGGTCATCCAATGACGGTGTTAAATACAATCATAGCTGATACCTTGGTAAAATTTGCTGCAGAAGTAGATGCTTTAATTGAGAAAGGTGATAAAAAGGAAATCGCAATCATGCAAGTGATTCAAAAGTATATTGTATCTAGTAAAAAGATTTTGTTTGAAGGTGATGGCTATAGCGAAGAGTGGCATAAGGAAGCAGAGAAAAGAGGCTTACCTAATTTAAAAACAACCCCTGTTGCATTAGATGCAATGGTGACTGAAAAATCTAAGAAATTATTTAAGGACAATGGCATTTTCACACATGCGGAGTTAGAAGCACGTTATGAAATTGAATTAGAAACCTACATTAAAAAAGTACAAATTGAAGCGCGTGTGATGGGTGATTTGGCAACCAACCATATTATTCCAGCTGCGATTAAGTATCAAAATGAATTATTGAAAAATGTAAGCTTATTGCGTGAAGCTGCATTACCTGAAAAATTATACAAGGGTCAATTAACTTTATTAAAGGATGTAAGTACCCATATCCAACAAGTGTATGAAAATACTTATGCGATGGTGGAAGAAAGAAAAGTTGCCAATAACCTTACTGATTCAAGAGAAAAAGCAATTGCTTATGAAGCAAAAGTAAAGGCGCAATACTTTGATAAAATCCGTTACCACGTTGATAAATTAGAGCAATTGGTAGATGACGAATTATGGACCTTACCTAAGTATAGAGAAATGTTGTTTTTAAGATAACAACACTTACAGCGGAAATAAAATATTCCCCAAAGGTAATACCCCCCAACAAAAAGGCTCCCCCGATAAATCGTGGGAGCCTTTTTTAATATCCTCATTTTTTTAGCACCCGAAAAATTAAAAAATTAGGATGCTAAATAAAAATTACTTCAACTTAAATGTTTCTAAAAATTTCGTTGTGAAGTTTCCTTTTCTAAAATCTTCGTTTTGCATTAATTGCAAATGAAAAGGGATGGTTGTTTTCACGCCTTCAATCACGTATTCACTTAAGGCACGATACATGGTATTGATCGCTTCCTCACGCGTTTGTGCAACTGTGATTAATTTACCAATCATTGAATCGTAATATGGCGGAATTACATAACCTGCATAAACATGACTATCTACACGAACACCATGTCCGCCTGGTGTATGCAATACAGTTATTTTTCCTGGCGAAGGTCTGAAATCATTGTAAGGATCTTCCGCATTGATACGACATTCAATAGCGTGTAATTTAGGCTCATAATTTTTACCTGAAATTTTTTCACCTGCTGCTATCTTTATTTGTTCCTTGATTAAATCATAACTCACTACTTCCTCTGTAACGCAATGTTCCACTTGAATACGTGTATTCATTTCCATGAAATAAAAGTTGCGATGCTTGTCCACTAAAAATTCCACCGTACCAACACTTTCATAATTAATGGCAGAAGCAGCTTTAATAGCAGCATCACCCATGCGTTGTCTTAAGTCAGCAGTCATAAATGGAGAAGGAGATTCTTCTACTAATTTTTGATGTCTGCGTTGAATGGAACAATCACGCTCACTTAAATGACAAACATTTCCATATTGATCACCCGCTACTTGAATTTCTATATGTCTTGGTTCCTCCACAAATTTTTCCATGTACAACCCATCATTCTTAAAACTTGCTGCGGCTTCCATCTTCGCATCATTAAATGCTTTCTCAATTTCATCTTCTTTCCAAACAACACGCATACCCTTTCCGCCACCACCAGCAGTTGCTTTAATAATTACAGGATATACTATTTCTTTGGCTAATTTTTTTGCTGCGTCTACACTTTCTAATAAACCTTCACCACCCGGAACTACAGGAACACCCGCTTTAATCATGGTTTCTTTCGCCGTGATCTTGTCCCCCATTTTATTTATCATATCTGGTGTGGGGCCAATAAATTTAATGCCATGATCCGCACATATTTGCGCAAACTTTGCATTCTCCGCTAAAAATCCATATCCTGGATGTACCGCATCAGCGTTTGTAATTTCACAAGCCGCCATGATATGTGGAATATTCAAATAGGATTCTTGTCCTTTAGGACCTCCAATACAAACTGCCTCATCTGCAAACTTTACATGTAAACTATCTTTATCAGCAGTAGAATAAACTGCTACTGTTTTAATACCCATCTCACGACAGGTTCTGATAATACGTAAAGCAATTTCGCCACGATTGGCTATCAATATCTTTTTAAACATTTTTTTAATTTAAATTAGAAAATGGGACCAAGCCTAAGCTGGTTCAACTAAGAACAAAGGCTGATCATATTCCACTGGGCTTGCATCTTCCACCAATACTTTAACGATGGTACCTTTTACCTCACTTTCTATTTCGTTAAATAATTTCATGGCTTCAATAATACAAACCACTTTACCTGGGCTCACTTCTGTTCCTTCCTCTGCCATCAATGGCTTATCAGGAGAAGCACGACGGTAAAATGTTCCAATCATTGGACTTTTAATAGTAATCAAGTTGCTTGCAACAGGAGCTGCTGGCGCAGCTGTTGGTGCCGCAGGGGCTGCTTGCGCAACTGGGGCTGCTGGGCCTGAAGTATACATTTGCGCTGGGGCTGTGGTAACTGTTACCTTTTCTTCCTTTTGCTTAATGGTTACTTTACCATCCTTATCTTCGATGCTAATTTCACCGATATTACTCTTGTTAACTACTTTAATTAAATCGTGAATTTGTTTCAAGTCCATATTTGGCAATTTTGGGTAAAATTGGTGTTTTTTTACCGAAAAACACAAAAAAAGGGGCTTTTTTTATTAAAAATGGCCATTTTTTGCCAAAAAAATACCCCGAGGATTCGGGGTATTTTAAGCTATTTTAGGCCTATTTAAAGGCTGAACTTAGGCTAAAAAACAAAAATGTCCCGAAGCTTCGGGACATTTTTAAAATCATTAGAGTGATTTTATGAGGACTTATATTTCAATAAAGTCCGATATAAAGAAAGGGACTCCTTTATGGGGTCCCTTTGAAAATCATTAAAGTGATTTTATGAGGACTTATATTTCAATAAAGTCCGATATAAAATCTATTTAACTCTCTCCACGTATTCACCATTCTTTGTATTAATTCTGATTCTTTCTCCTTCATTTACAAATAAAGGTACCATTACGGTTGCGCCTGATTCAATCGTTGCTGCTTTCAAAGCACGAGTTGCAGTATCTCCTTTTACCCCATTTTCACAATAGGTGATTAATACCTCGATTTTCTCAGCCAACTCAGCACCAATAGGCATTTCTGTTTCGGTATTCATGAAAACAAATACTTCAGCACCTTCAATCAAGTATTGAGGGGCATCAATCATTTCCTCAGCCATTGCTATTTGCTCAAAAGTCTCATTATTCATTAGGTTATAGCCACTGTCATCCTTATAAAGGAATTGGTAGGTCTTTTTTTCAACACGCACTGGGAAAATGTTTTCACCACTATTCCATGTCTTTTCAATTGATCTTTTGTTATCTACTCCTTTAAGCTTAGCCCAAATTTTAGCAGCCGCTCTAGCAGTCTTGTTTTCTCCAAACTCCACTACAGTATATAAATTATTATCCAATTTTAGAATCATTCCACGACTAATGTCTGATGTTGTTGCCATAATTTTAATTTTTATTTGTCTGACGAGGGACAAAAGTACTACATGAAAGCCATTTATAAAAAAACATGGAATTTTTGTTGAGAAATAAGGGCAAAAAAACTGGGTTTAGCCTATTTTTGCGCCACAAATAACAAATTCACGCATAATGTCAGTATTAGTTAATAAAAACTCAAAGGTAATAGTTCAAGGTTTTACCGGAACTGAAGGTAGTTTTCATGCAAGTCAAATGATCGAATATGGAACACAATTAGTAGGTGGTGTAACTCCAGGTAAAGGCGGAACAACCCATTTAGATAGACCCGTATTTAACACTGTTGCAGATGCTGTAAAAAATACAGGTGCTGATGTGAGTATCATTTTTGTACCTCCTGCTTTTGCAGCGGATGCAATCATGGAAGCTGCTGATGCAAATATTGCTTTAGTAGTATGTATTACAGAAGGTATTCCTGTACAGGATATGATTAAAGCTAAAAACTATTTATTAGGTAAAACAACACGTTTAATAGGACCAAATTGTCCAGGTGTAATTACAGCAGAAGAATGTAAAGTGGGCATCATGCCAGGTTTTATTTTTAAGAAAGGAACCATTGGTATTGTTTCAAAAAGTGGAACACTTACTTATGAAGCAGCTGACCAAGCAGTAAAAGCAGGCTTGGGTGTTTCAACTGCCATTGGTATTGGTGGTGATCCTATCATTGGAACTACCACTAAAGAAGCGGTTGAATTATTAATGAATGATCCTGCAACGGAAGGTATCATCATGATTGGTGAAATTGGTGGAAGCATGGAAGCGGATGCTGCCAATTGGATTAAAGATAATATGAAAAAACCTGTAGTCGGATTTATCGCAGGTCAAACAGCGCCTCCAGGCCGACGCATGGGTCACGCTGGTGCGATTGTTGGTGGTGCAGATGATACCGCTGCTGCTAAAATGAAAATCATGGCGGAATGCGGTATTCACGTTTGTGCTAGCCCTGCAGACATTGGAATCACAATGGCAAAGGCACTAAAAAAATAATTATTTAAATAAAGCATACTGAAATCCCTTATCCTAAAACGATAAGGGATTTTTTATTGTAAGTTTGTTCTATGAAAAGCGTAAGTATTTTATTTTTATTTTTGTCGATTTGCATTTACACAATTGCGCAAAATTCAAGTAGCGTAAATAAAAAAGCCAACATTAAAATTGAATGCACCACGCCCACTTTTTTAACATTAGGACAAGCCATTAAATTAAAAGTAAAAGTGCGACATAATTTATTGCAAGAAAAAACGGGACAACTTACTTTAGCGTTGATCAATCACAAAACAAAAAAATCAGTGGACGGTTGGTTTGTAAATATTTTTCCGTTTCAATATTTTACGACAATAAAAAACGAAGCATTTGAAACAGAATTTCCTTTTACCGTACCTTTTGATTACAGTGGAAACTTTGATATTGAAATTGTCGCAAGGGTCAATGAAATCAAGGACAGCATCCATATAACTATACCCACAAAAAAAGCAAAATAAATTGCAGGAAAAAGTAAAATATTTAATTGTTGGCCAGGGATTAACAGGCACTTGGCTAAGTTATTTTTTACTAAAACAAGGCATCACATTTAAAATTGTAAATGATGCAAACACCGGTTCCGCAACCAGTGTTGCAAGTGGTGTAATTAATCCAGTAACTGGACGTAGAATTGTGCAAACATGGATGATTGATACCCTGCTCCCTTTTGCTATTGCCGCTTACAAAGCATTCCAGCAGGATGAAAATATCCCTATTATTAAAGATGCACCCATTGCATTAATACACCCTTCCCTGCAAATGAAGGAAAGCTTTGACTACCGGCTTACACATGATAATATTTATTTAAAGGAAAATGATCATTCCTCTTTAGCACAATACTTTAATGCTCCTTTTGGCAATGGTGAAATTGAGCAATGTTATTGGATTGATTTAATGCAATTTTTAAAAATAGGTCGGCAAAAAATAAGCGCTCATTTTATTGAAGATTATTTTGATGTTGCAGCGATGACGATAACCGAGCACGGTGTTGCATGGAAAAATATAAGTGCTGAAAAAATAATATTTTGCGATGGCCTTAATACTATGAATAATCCCTATTTTAAATCCCTTCCATTTGTGCCTAATAAAGGAGAAGCATTAATAGTAAAAATAAAAGGACTTGCTCCCACTAATATTTATAAAACCAACATAACCATTGTCCCTTGGAAAGATGATTTGTTTTGGGTAGGGTCTAGTTATGAATGGAGTTTTAGTGATGCACTTCCAAGTCAAGGCTTTAAGGATAAGATGATTGCAGCACTGAATGCCGTTTTAAAACTACCCTATGAAGTCATAGATCATTTGGTTGGTATTAGGCCCGCCAATACCGAAAGGCGCCCATTTGTGGGGCTACATCCAAATTATCCGCAAATGGGTATCTGTAATGGTATGGGTACAAAGGGTTGCTCTCTTGCCCCTTATTTTGCGAAACAACTTTTAGATCACATTGAAAATGGAACTAAAATTGAACCAGAAGCTGATATTAAAAGATTTACTTCAATTTTATCGACTTAAATAAAGGAAAAATAAAAAAAAGAATATTTTTATCCCGAAATAAAAAATAATCAATAATAAATAATGGCCATGAGTAACAATACAATCGACAATTATAATATTCCATTGAAGTACCGTAAAATGGAAAACTTACATATCGTATTTTGGTTGTTTAAAGATATTGCTTGGTGTATGTTTTGGAAGCCATTGGGAATTGTAATGATTATTCCAACATTAACTATCTCGATAATTATCGCTTATAGAACGCGAAATATTTTTTCTGAATTAGCACATAACCTAGCGATCACCGTTTGGATTATGGCCAACTCATTTTGGATGTGCAGTGAATTTTTTGGCGTAGATAATTTAATTGTATTTGGGAACACCACAGTGAAGCACTTAGCGATGATCCCATTTGTTACAGGTATTTTAATTTTAGGATATTACTATCTTATTTATAAGCCATCGCACAAGGAAGAAAATTTGACCTTGTAATTTATTAATCCAAGTGCTTTTTCAAACGATAGGATTGAAAAAATGTGGCTAATCCCAATAAGGAAACAGTTAAAAATGCCCATCGTAAACCAATCGCTTGGGACAGGAATCCAATGATGGGTGGCCCAATCAAAAAGCCAAAAAATCCAATGGATGATACTGAAGCTAAAGCAATACTAGCTTGCCCAGGTGCAGCACTCCTGCCAACAGTTCCGTAAATGGTGGGGATGACTGATGATACGCCAAACCCTACCAACATAAATCCAATGGCACTGATAATCATACCCGGCAACATCACCGCAACTATTAAACCAACAGTCACCAATAAGCCACTTAACATTAATTGTTTTCTTGCACCCCAATAACTAATTAAAATATCTGCGAACATGCGACCAATAGTCATACAAGCCATAAAGCTAATATACCCTAGGGTGCGATATTCATTGGGCACTAATGCCACCTTTTGAAAATATAATCCGCTCCAATCAAACATCATGCCTTCGCAAATCATATTTCCTAAGGCAATAAAACCAAATTGCAACATAAGTGCGCTCGGCTTATTCCATAATTTATTGAGTGGTTGTTTATTTTTTTCAGAAGGCATTAAATAAGGATGCGCAAATACCAAATAAATTATTGAAACTACTGCTACAAAAAGGAATTGGTGTAAGGGTGAAATTTGTTTTGCGACAAAAAGTCCGCCTACCAATCCCCCTACAAAACCAGCCAAACTCCAAAAACCATGAAAGGTGGATATGATACTTTTCTCAAATAATTTTGATAATACAACAGCTTGTGTATTCACAGCTACATTATAAAAATTGCCAGCCATGCCAAAAATAAATAAGCATATTCCCAATTGCCATGTTTGTGTAATTGTCCCAATTAAAATTAAGGAAAGCGGGTATAAAACAGCGGCAATTTTGAGCATTCTGTTGCTCCCGTAGATGGAAGTCAAACTACCTGAAATAGGGATCCCTAAAAAGGAACCCACAGGCAAAAACAATAGTATCGCCCCTAATTCTGCATCATTTAAACCTAACTGCATTTTAATATCCGGAATCCTACTCGCCCAACTGGCAAAACAAATACCAGTAAAAAAGAAAAAACCTGACAAAACAATGCGCCTAGTGCGGTTTGAGATAAGGGAATGGGTCATGGCGCAAAGATGATGAATTTATGGGAATTGAAGTATATTTGCAGTCCAAACCTATTTCAATATTTTTTTATGTATCGTACGCACCATTGTGGAGAATTAAATAGTCAATTTGTTAATCAAAATGTGACCCTTGCCGGTTGGGTACAAACCATTCGCAAGTTTGGTGCAATTACATTCGTGGATTTAAGAGACAGGTATGGTATCACGCAACTTTTAATTGGAGAAGAGCTTCAAACCGAATTGGATAAAAATCCATTAGGAAGAGAATTTGTTATTCAAGTAAAAGGAACAGTCATTGAACGCTCAAGTAAAAATGCAAATATTCCTACAGGAGATATTGAAGTAAAAGTTGCCGAATTTAAAATATTAAATGCATCTGCTGTTCCGCCATTCACCATTCAAGATGATACGGACGGAGGCGATGATATTCGTATGAAATATCGCTTCTTGGATTTAAGAAGAAATGCGGTAAAAAAGAATTTAGCATTACGTTATGATGTAAATCGTGCAACCAGAAACTATTTACATGAAAAAGGATTCATGGATATTGAAACGCCTTTTTTAATCAAATCTACCCCCGAAGGCGCGCGTGATTTTGTGGTGCCTAGCAGAATGAATGCAGGTGAATTTTATGCATTACCGCAATCACCTCAAACCTTTAAACAACTTTTAATGGTGAGTGGTTACGATAGATACTACCAAATTGTAAAATGCTTTAGGGATGAGGATTTAAGAGCCGACAGACAACCAGAATTTACACAAATTGACTGTGAAATGAGTTTTGTGGAGCAGGAAGATATATTGAACATGTTTGAAGGTTTAATTAAAAGTATTTTTAAAGATGTAAAAAATATCGATTACACCGAAACGGTGCAACGCATGACCTGGGAAGATGCGATGTGGCAGTTTGGTAATGACAAACCAGATATTCGTTTTGGTATGCAATTGTGTAATTTAAAAAAGCCAACGCATGTATTTTCAGATAAAGGGGATCAAGCAGCACTGATTAACGGTGTTGACTTTAAAGTATTTGACGAAGCCGAAACAGTAATTGCCATAGCAGTTCCAGGATGTAGCGAATACTCCCGCAAGCAAACTGACGAATTAACTGAATGGGTTAAAAGACCGCAGATTGGAATGAAAGGTTTGGTATTCATTAAATGTAATGCCGACGGCACTTATAAAAGCAGTGTAGATAAATTTTATTCAGAAGATAAATTAAAGGCAATTGCAACTGCTTCAAATGCAAAAGCTGGCGATTTAATTTTAATATTAGCGGGTGCAGAAGAAAGAACGAGAAAAGCTATTAGCGAGCTTCGTTTGGAATTAGGCAAACAACTAGGCTATAGAAAGGAAGACGAATTTAAATTGTTATGGGTATTAGATTTCCCATTATTCGAATATGACGAGGAAGGTAATCGTTGGGTAGCTAGACACCATCCATTTACATCACCTAAGCCGGATCATATTGAGATTATGATTAACAATGCACCTGAAATTAGTGACGCTGCAAAATATTTAGAGCATCCTTATGCAGGTATCAAGGCGAACGCCTATGATATGGTCTTAAATGGAAATGAAATTGGGGGTGGCTCAATTCGTATTTTCCAACGCGCCTTGCAAGAAAAAATGTTTGCAGCCCTAGGCATGAGCCCCGAGGAAGCACAACATAAATTTGGATTTTTACTAGGCGCTTTTGAATATGGGGCACCACCACATGGTGGAATTGCTTTTGGCTTTGATCGCTTATGCGCTTTATTAGGTGGCAGTGAAAGTATTCGTGACTTTATTGCTTTTCCTAAAAATAACAGCGGTCGTGATGTAATGCTAGATGCGCCAAGTAGTATTGACGATAAACAATTTGAAGAGCTTCATATAAAATTGAATTTGAAATAAATTATTGAAATTAAACGCATCAGTCCTCATGTCGAATGAAATGAAATTGTACACAGTGCTCTCCTATTGCTTAATTCCAATAGCTTTATTTTTTGCATTTTTAGATATCATCATTTTAGCCACTTCATTAGCAAATCCAAGTGCGCTGATTATGGTATTCATAGTAGCTTGCTTGGTTATTTATACCTATACTAGTTTTAAGTTTTTAAAAAATGGTGTGGAACGCGAACAAACGCAAACAAAAAAATCAAAGGATTGGATCAAAGTAAATGCCTATGTAAGTTTATTTTTGTGTAGTTTATTTTTCATTAATTCTATTAGTATACTTATTTCAACCAATGAAGTATTAAGCGGCTTCATCGACCAATTTTTAGAACAGCAATCTGGATTCCCTGCTGAAATTACCAGTAAAATGATCCTTTCTATATTAAAAGGCGTATCCGTATTTTTATTGGTTACTGGAATTATTGGCATAGTGCATATCAGAACTACCCTTAGATTGGTTAAGCGCTATGACTATTTGTTTGAATAGAATTTTACAATTCAAACCTTAACATGACTAACTTTTCAAAGTCAAGGTACCAACTTGATTTTATCCCAAAATAATGGTGGTTCCCGCGTCAAATTTTGTATTGCTAATTTTGTACCTTTATTTAAATGAACAGTGCCATCCCTTTAGCTGAAAGATTACGCCCCAAAACACTTGCTGATTTGGTAGGACAAGAACATCTCTCCAGCCCGGACAGCGTTTTACAAAAAGCAATTACAAAAGGGAAAGTCCCCTCTATGATATTATGGGGGCCGCCGGGTGTAGGCAAAACAACATTAGCTAATATCATATCCACCACATTTAATAGTGCCTATTATCAGCTCAGTGCCATTAGTAGTGGCGTAAAGGAATTAAGAGAAGTTATTGAAGAAGCCAAATCAAAACAAGGTGCCCTATTATTTATAGATGAGATTCACCGATTTAATAAAGGCCAACAGGATGCACTTTTAGGAGCTGTAGAAAAAGGCATCATCACATTAATTGGCGCCACCACCGAAAATCCCAGCTTTGAAGTAAATAGTGCCTTACTCAGCAGATGTCAAGTATTTATTTTAAAAGCGCTCGATGAAAAGGCATTAAATAAATTAATACACCAAGCCATTGAAAAGGATGAAATGTTTCAAGGTCAAAATATTGAGATCAAAGAAACAGCAGCTTTGTTTCAACTATCTGGCGGGGATGGACGTAAGTTGTTAAACTTATTAGAGTTATCCGTTGAAGCGTTAATCGATATTGAAAAATCGGGATCGCCCTTGGTATTGACCAATGATTGGGTGATGGAAGTTGCACAAACCAATATTGCACTGTATGATAAAAATGGAGAACAGCACTATGATATAGTTTCCGCATTTATCAAAAGTATGCGTGGATCCGACCCTAATGCTGCAGTGTATTGGCTATCCAGAATGATTGCAGGGGGCGAAGATGTGAAATTCATCGCACGTCGTATGCTTATTTTTTCAAGTGAAGATATTGGCAATGCAAATCCAAACGCTTTTTTATTGGCCAATGCATGTTTTGATGCAGTAACAAAAATCGGATACCCTGAAAGCCGAATTATACTTTCCCAGTGTGCGATATATTTAGCCAGTTCGCCAAAAAGCAATGCCTCCTATGAAGCCATCAATCATGGACTTGCATTAGTGGACAAAACAGGGAATTTACCTGTACCACTTCATTTAAGAAATGCCCCTACTAAATTAATGAAGGATTTATCCTATGGTAAAGATTACCAATATTCACATTTGGGTGAAAACAATTTCCTTGAACAAGAATACTTGCCTGATAAATTAAAAAATACCGCATTATACCAGCCGCAAAAAAATGCAAGAGAACAAGAAATCAAAAAGTTCTTAAGTGAAAGATGGAAAGGAAAATATGGCTATTAGTCAATACACCCTAATTAATTTTTAATTACATTTGTTTTATGAGTCAACTTAATAATACCACTTGGGTTACCAAACATTTTTCAGACTTATCTGTAGCAGAAGTTTATGAAATGTTGCGATTAAGAAGTGATGTATTTGTAGTGGAGCAGCACTGCATATTTTTAGATGCGGACAACAATGATCAAAAAGCATATCATGTACTTGGCTATATTGACGGAACACTTATTGCAACAACACGCCTATTTGATAAAGACATTGTTTATAAAGGCTATCAGAGTATTGGCCGAGTTGCAAATGCAGCAAAATATAGAGGAATGGGTATTGGTAAAAAGTTAATGCAATATTCCATTGAGCAATGCGAACAACTTTTTGGCAAAGGCCCTATAAAAATTGGTGCCCAACTTTATTTAAAAAAGTTTTACAACGAACAAGGCTTTGAACAGGCGGGTGAAATTTACCTCGAGGATGAAATTGATCATATCCCGATGATTCGTCGTTAGAACAATTTATAGGAAAATTTAATTCCTTGTGTTATGGGTCCATTTTGTAAATAGCCATTTACAAAATCAACTCGAATTAATTTAAATACTTTTTCAACAGAAACGAAAGTTTCAAAATAGTTAGGTTTTCCATTTACATTCAAGGTGTTTGCGCCAAGGACAAAGAACCAATTTAATTTTTTAAAGCCAGGTATTTTATTAGAGATAAAGCCATTTAAATGATACTCAAAATGGGATTCGGTATAAAGAGATGCTGTGTTACTAAAAGTATAATAAGGCAATAGCTGGAATCCATTCATATAGTTATTATTCACCGCTATTTCATTACCTAAATAGTGTTGATAATCAGGCGTGAATACTTTATTTGCATTGGAAAAGCCCCCTACAATAACTTTTGCATCTAGTTTACCATAAAGTTTAAGATTCAAATTTTGCGAAGCGGTTACCCGCCACTTTACAAAATCAACATCGCTTCCTGCGATTGATTTCAAACCGCTTGCTAGATTAAAATTAAACGTAGGGTATTTTGAACCTAAATTAATCATACGCTCAGGGAGTTCAAGGTATTTGGAGAAAGGTCTCCAAGTAACATTAAAACTAACCACCAATGATTTATGCGGGACTAGATTCGTATTCATTAAAATAGTAGGATAATTAGGCGCAAATGTTTTACCTCTGAAAAATTCAATCACATTGTCCATTGGTTTTCGGTTTTGATATTGCAAATTCACCGAAGCATTAATACCCTGTCCAAAATTTCGACCATAACCAATCTTAAAAAATGAAGCGGAATAGGTTTTCATATCATTTCGACCCCAGATATATCCGCCTACTGAATTAGCCAATTCTGTAATTGGATTATTGTTATTAAACTGAAAAACATTATTCCCAAAGCCTACATTCATGGAGGATCTTGATTTTGTAGGGAATGTATAATTGGTGATTAGTTCCCCATACAACTGCTGCTTACTTAGCCCATACCTTAAAGCCGGATTAATTTGTAAGTTGTTATACCTTTTGTATTGTTTTGAATAGGACATTCTAAAATTCATCACCCTTCCCTCTGCAGGATTAAAGTAAGTTGGAAAGGTGGTGAGCAAAGGATCAAATCGCAGGAATGTTTTTTTAGTTTGTATGCTATAGTTATAACCTCTTATAAACACATTAAAAAACTTGGGTTTATTCCTGACCCTATCCACACTATCCATATAAGCTGGCGTAGATCGTAATTTTTCTAGACTATCCTTTTTAATAAAATCCAAAGCCTCACTAGGAAGCAAAGAGACCGGACGTGCACTATCCCAAAATTGCAATGATTTTTTATTAGAACTATCTAGATATTTGATGACAATATTGCTAAAATACTTGGGACCAAAAATTTTATTGATTTCATATTGATTATACACCTGCAAAAAGCTACCATAAAATTTGAAACCCAAAAAACTACCTGCAATATTACTCACTTGTTGCTTTACTACCCATTGATTATTAATGGGCGTATATATTTGCGCATAGCTCACTGTATCTACTAATTGTAATTGCTGTTCCTTTAATAAATTCAACTGAACACTATGAATGCACCAACGACCATCAATAATGGTGATAAACCCTGTAAACAAAGGCTCTTGCTTACGCTTGGGTGTCACTTTAATTCTACAAATTTCAAGCCCATTTTCGTAAAACGACCCTAAGTATTTATACTTGTAATAATTTAGTGCATTATCCGCGATGGGTGAAATAAATCCTCGTGGATTAAAGGCATTACTTACCACAATATTGTTTTCGTAAAATGAGATAATATTTGGATTCCCAAATCCAAACCCATTGCTACGACCACTCACTTTGGTGGAAGTGATTTCGACTTTTTTTTGATTGTCTTTAATAGAATAATCTGCAAAAGTTTCTGATAAATACAAGAGCTTCGCCTTACTGGTATCCCCATCCTCAAAATCAACGGTGTCACCTAAAAACTTATTGGGATAATCCCGCAATTGTAGTTGCCCTTTTAAATACACTTGACATTTAAAATTATTAAACTCCTTTAAATAGATGGGTCTTTGTTTAATCGCATTTCTGATAATTTCATAGGCAGGATCCTCTGCTTTATTTGATACTACTACTTCCTTTAATTCATATTCTTGTTCCTCTAAAACAAAATTAATAGTGGTGACATTATCATCAATTTTTATCTTTTTCTCATTGGTCTTAAATCCAATATTTTGGCATACAAGAATATATTCTCCTTTAGCTAATTGCAAACTATACTGCCCCTTACTATTAGCCGTAGTTCCCTTGGTTGTTTTTTTGACACTAATTGAAGCGAATGGTATTTCCTTCCCTTTCATATCCTTGACAGTTCCTTGTAAAGTACCCGCATGCAATACTACTGAATGAATCAGAATGATAATGAACAAAAAGCAAGTGCGATATAATAATGAATTTTTCAAAAAGGTGTTTTATAATTTATTGAAGAGAACGAATAAGTATGAATTTTGTTACAAAATCTAGCTTCCGCCTATTTCATTTCTAAAGCTAAATATTTAGCAGTATGTGTTTTTGATTTTTTAATCATTTCTTCCGGCGTACCTGCAAACTGAATCAGTCCCCCGCCACTTCCACCTTCAGGACCCAGGTCTATAATATGATCGGCTACTTTAATTACATCCATGTTATGCTCAATGACTAATACGGTATTGCCTCTATCTACTAATCTATTCAATACACCAATTAATAATTGTATATCCTGAAAATGCAAACCCGTAGTGGGTTCATCTAGTATATAAAATGTTTTACCTGTATCCTTCTTTCCTAATTCAGTTGCCAGCTTTACACGCTGCGCTTCACCACCACTTAAGGTAACCGCTGATTGCCCTAACGTGATATAGCCCAATCCCACTTCCAATAATACTTTTAATTTGCGATAGATAAATGGCACTGCTTGAAAAAAATCACAAGCTTCTTCCACCGTCATATTCAATACGTCGCTGATAGATTTGCCCTTATACCTAATTTCCAGTGTTTCTCTGTTATATCTTTTACCGCCGCATTTTTCACAATGCACATATACATCTGGTAAAAAATTCATCTCAATAACACGCATCCCACCTCCTTCACATACCTCACAACGCCCATTTTTAACATTGAATGAAAAACGACCTGCTTGATAGCCCCTAATTTTTGCTTCAGGTACAGATGCAAACAAAGTTCTAATATCAGTAAAAAAGCCACAATAGGTTGCAGGATTACTTCGAGGCGTTCGACCAATAGGTGATTGATCAATCTCGATTACTTTATCAATATTTTCTATGCCTGCCACTTTTACATAAGGCATGGGCTTAGTTTTACTATGATAACAATACTGAGATAAAATTGGATACAAGGTTTCGTTGATCAATGTGGACTTTCCGCTTCCACTCACACCCGTGACAACAGTGAATGTACCTAATGGAAAATCACAGTTTACTTTTTGAAGTGTATTACCAGTGGCTCCTTTGATACTTATGATTTGACCATTACCTTTTCTGCGTTCTGCCGGTATGTCGATTTTCTTTTTTCCTGCCAAATAAAGTGCTGTATCCGATTTTAATTTGATAATTTCTTGCGGAGTTCCTTGTGCAACAATATGACCGCCATGAATTCCCGCCTTTGGACCAATATCCACTAAGTAATCTGCCGCCATCATGATATCCTTATCATGCTCTACCACTAATACCGTATTACCGATATCACGCAATTGTTTTAGCGCAGTGATTAATCTTTGGTTATCTCTTTGGTGAAGTCCAATTGAAGGCTCATCTAATATATAAGTAATCCCTTGTAATTGAGATCCAATTTGGGTTGCTAAACGAATACGTTGCGACTCGCCACCACTCAAGGATTTGGAAGGGCGACTTAAGGACAAATAGGATAAACCCACATTCATTAAAAAAGAAATACGATCATCAATTTCTTTTAATATCCCACTTGCAATTAGCGCATCTTTTTTATCCAATTTTGCTGGTAGTTTTTTAAACCACTCCTGCAAATCATCTAAATGCATATCATTTAAAAATGCAATATTTTTTTCATTCACCTTAAACCACAAACTTTCTTTTCTTAATCTAGCACCTTCGCAGGTTGGGCAAGTATTCAATTCCATAAACTGCTCCACCCATGCTTTTAATACATCGGTGCTTTGTGAGGAAGTAAACCATCTTTTCAACATAGGCACAATACCTTCATAACTACCAGTGTAGGTGTCCGGAATATTTTCATCGTTCAAATCCAAGTCCAAGTTGGATGAAATATTTTTATC
>CAIWBA010000297.1 GCA_903910765.1 uncultured Bacteroidota bacterium | reverse complement strand
GACACGTTCCTTCATTTCCTTAGCTGCCTTATTGGTAAAAGTCAGCGCCAATATATTAAAGGAATCTACACCACTATTCATTAAGTGTGCAATCCTACTTGTTAATACTTTTGTTTTACCGCTGCCCGCGCCAGCAATAATCATTAATGGACCATTCATATGAATGACGGCCTCTTTTTGCTGTTCATTTAAACCTTCTAAATACGCTTGCATCATTCAAAGATACGACGAGTTCCTACATTTATGGAAGATGGGGAAAAACAAAAACAAATAAAAAACCCCCACACCGAAAAAGTGCAGGGGTTAAATATTGAAAATAATATATGAAACCAGCTTTATACTAAAAGCCCATTCATTATTTAATTATTTCTTTTCTAATAATTTAAAGAATTGATCTAATTGAGGTAAGATTACAATTCTAGTTCTGCGGTTAGCAGCTCTGTTTGCAGCAGAATTATTTTCAGCTACAGGAACATATTCACCTCTTCCAGCTGCAGTCATGCGCTTAGGATCAATACCATATTTCTCTTGTAATAATCTTACAATGGTAGTAGCACGCTTAACACTTAAATCCCAGTTGTCTTCCATAACATTATCAGATCCTAATAATTGTTTAGAATCAGTATGTCCTTCTACCATGAATTCAATATTTGGTTGTGCAGCTAATACTTTAGCAACCTTACCTAATACCACTGTTGCTTTGTCAGTTATAGAATAGCTACCACTCTTAAATAATAATTTATCAGAGATGTCAACATATACCACTCCTTTCTCCACCTTGATATTAATATCTCCATCGCTCAAATCACCAATGGCACCTTTTAAGTTCATTACTAGTGCCATGTTCATTGAATCCTTACGTGCCATAGAACCCTGTAAGGTTTGGATATAAGAATCTTTTGAACCAATATTTTCTAAAGATTTTTTGATACTCTCTGCTTGCGCACCTGATACCACTGACATATCTTGTAGTTGATTTAAAACCACATTGTTGTTTTTCTTTAAGAACTCAATTTGCTTATTTAAGTCATCAATAGTTCCTTGCATTGTTTTTGAAACAAAGTTTGATTTATCAGTTTCATTTTTTGCTTTTGCAGCTTGATCCTGTGCATCACGGTATTTACCTTGTAAATCAGCATAAGCACCATTTAATTGACCATACTTTGCTTCTGCCTCTTGTAATTTTTTAGGGCTAACGCAAGAATAAGCACCAAGACTAATAATAGCAAGCGCTAAAAAAATTTTACTTTTCATATTGTATCTGTTTTTAATTAATTTATATAATTGAGCCAATGGCTAACACAAAAATAAGCATATAGTTTAGAGTCCAAAAACTATTTTGAAATTTCTGCATTTTCTTAACATTCTATATCGCCCGTAATGCTGTATTCTGGGACAAATCCTTTGAAATCCTTAAAAAAATCGATTATTTTTCGTTTATCAGCGTGTTCGTCGTCAGTTAAATGAAAGGGTTCAGTAAAAACCACGGTTCTATTGAAAAAGTCCAAGGCCACCATGACCACCGGGACATTTGCTTTTTTAGCAATATGGTAAAATCCAGAGCGTAATTTGTACACTTTCTTTCGGGTTCCTTCGGGGGATAAAGCCAAATGAAAGGTCTCCTTTTCATTAAATATTTTCACCACCTGGTCTACCAAATTATTATTTTTTGAACGGTCTACAGGGTAACAGCCCAAATAGCGTAAAATCCAACTAAAGGGTGGAACAAAAAGTTCTTTTTTGCCTAAAAATCGAAGAAAATGGAAATGCATTTTTTTTCTTACTGCTAAGCCTAAAAAAAAGTCGGTACTATGGGTATGCGGGGCAACAATATAAACCGCCTTTTTGAGTTCAAAAGGGAATCTTCCTTTTGTTTGCCATCCTTTTATGGTGAAAAACCACCAAGCAAGTAGTTGTTGCATAAATTATAACTTAAAAATGATTCCAACTCCAATCGTGAGGGCTTCCATATATTCCAATATATTTATATGTTTTGACCCCTCGGTAAATAAAATGCTATAACAAAATAAAGATACTTCATCTTGGGTATTCTAAATAGGATTAATGTCAGTTAATTTATCTTTTTTCAACCAAAATGGCATTGTTACTTGCATCAACCTTTTCGGCGTTGAATTGTTGCACCAGTAATTTTGGTGGCGATGCGCTTAGCGTATTTTTTTCATACCAGCGATCATAATATTTAAGTAAAATTGCAAATGCAGCAATAATATTATTATCATTAAAAAATTGCACCGCGTTTTTAGTTTCTAATCCACCTAATCTTTTTTGTATTCTTACAGTGGCATCAATTAATAGTTGGACATCAAAACTACCATAGGCTTGTACAATAAAATTTAATCTCTCCTCAAAAGGGATAATAATAAAATGACAAACACTATTACGCATTTGTACAAAAAAGGAAGTTGGGATCATCACAAGTCCAATACGTTGGCTTTCATCTTCCACCCAAAAAGGTTGATCCGTTTTATTAGTAAAAAGTGCAGTGGCTAATTTATTTTCAAACATTTCCTGTGAAGGTTGTACCGCTTGTCCGATGGCGCCAAATGCGGATCCTTTGTGATTGGCCAATCCTTCCAAGTCAATCACTGTATTATTTCTTTGTTGGAGTGCGTGTAATATTTCAGTTTTACCAGATCCCGTAAACCCCCCTAATATTTTAATAGGGTATTCTTTAATAAATTGATTTAATACCCAATTTCGATAGGCTTTGTAACCACCAGTTAGCTGATACACCTTATATCCATATAAGTCTAATAACCACGCTACCGCTGCGCTTCGCATGCCACCCCTCCAACAATGCACAAGTATATT
>CAIWBA010000296.1 GCA_903910765.1 uncultured Bacteroidota bacterium | reverse complement strand
GGTCCAATTCCAGCGAATTCACCGCTGTATTTTGATATCACTTTGAACTAGGAAAATAATGGATTTAAACCCATATTTTAGCCTTGTTTCCATTATATTTGCCGACTAAAAATCAGTTAACCAAACTATTATGCAACTCAAAGGATTAGTGCGCTTTTTTACATTTGCGCTTATTTTAATTTGTCTTTATCAATTGTCATTCACTTGGTTCGTTCGTAGCCATGAAAAATCAATGGAAGCTAAGGCAGCAGCTTGGGTAAAAAAATTACCTACTGCACAATCTGTTTATCCAAATGATAAAGAACAGCAGTTTTTATACAACGATAGTGTGAGTGATGTTCAAAAAGCCTATTACAAGCATTTATTAGATAGTACAAAGGAAACCAAATTAGCTTTTGGTTTGACTACTTATGGTGCTGCCAAAGAAAGAGAATTAATGTTAGGCCTTGATTTACAAGGTGGTATGAGTGTGACCATGGAAGTGGGTTTAGATGGTTTGATTAAATCATTAGCCAATTACACAAAAGATGCTTCATTCAATACCGCATTAAACAATGCAGTAGCAAAAAAAGCAAACAGCAGTGCTGACTTAATTACCTTATTCGCAGATGAATATAAAACAGTCAATCCAACTGGTAAATTAGCGCCTTTATTTGCAACACGCAGTAATGGTAAATTAAAGTTTGATGCATCTGATGATGCAACAGCTACTTACTTAAAAGAACAAGCAACGCAAGCCTTCAACAATACTTACCGGATTTTAAGAACACGTATCGACCGTTTTGGTTTAGCGTCTCCGAATATTAATCCAGATGCCAACAAAGGAATTATCAGCATTGAATTAGCTGGTGTGAATGATAAAGAGCGTGTACGTTCTTATTTACAATCAACAGCAAATCTTCAATTTTTTGAAGTGTACACTTTTGAAAATAAAGATTTCCAAGCGGGTATACTTGCTGCAGATAAAGCCATTGAAGCAAGCTTAAATGGTATTACAGATACAAGCGCTAAAGCAGATACAACAAAAGCTTTAGCAAATAAAAATCCATTATTAAGAACAGTTCAATTTACACAACCTTACCAAGGAAAAAATGGTCAGTATACTTTCCCTGCTGAGATTGGTTATACTTTGAAAAAAGATACCGCTACTTTAAATGCTTATTTAGCAATGCCTGAAGTAAGAGCTAAATTCCCAACGAATTTGGTTTTCATGTATGGTAAAGTAGAATCAGAAGATCCTAAAACAAAAGATGTACTTCCTTTATACGCAATTAAAACATTAGATAACGGTATCGCTGAATTAGAAGGTGATCATGTTGCTAATGCTGCTCAGGATTTTGATGAAAGAGGAAAGGTGGCGATTAAAATGAACATGGATAAATTAGGTACTAGTATTTGGGGTAAAATGACCACAAGAAATATTGGTAAACCAATTGCCATTGTTTTAGATAATATCGTTTACTCTGCACCTAATGTAAATGATGCAATCACTACTGGTAATTCTCAAATTTCTGGTAATTACTCATTAAAAACAGCACAGGATTTAGCACAAATTTTAGAGAGTGGTAAATTACCTGCACCAGCAAAAATTGTACAAGAGCAACAAGTGGGTCCTACTTTAGGTAAGGCCTCTATTCAAGGTGGCGCAATGTCATTTGGAATTGCATTCCTTGTCATCTTTGCATTAATGTTATTGTACTTTAACACTGGTGGATGGGTTGCAAATATTGCATTGATCTTAAACTTACTTTTCACAATAGGAATTTTAAGTGCACTTGGATTTACTTTAACTGCACCAGGTATTGCCGGTTTGGTATTAACCATTGGTATGGCGGTAGATACGAACGTAATTATTTTCGAAAGAATTAAAGAGGAATTAACCAAAGGGAAAAGTTACCAATTGGCAGTTACAGATGGTTATAAGCGTTCTATGTCTCCAGTATTGGATGCACACGTTACTACCCTTTTAACTGCATGTATTTTAGCTTACTTTGGATTAGGTCCAGTATTAGGATTCGCTACTACACAAATCATTGGTATTTTATTATCC
>CAIWBA010000295.1 GCA_903910765.1 uncultured Bacteroidota bacterium | reverse complement strand
CTGATATAACAAGCTTAGGCATACCTGGGTCAGATCAGAATACAACTTATGCGGCAGGTAATGGCCTAACATTAACCGGAACAACTTTTAGTATCGGTGCAGGGGCAATTACCAATACAACAATTGCAGATGGTGCAGTAAGCACTGCTAAAGTTGCAGATGCCTCAATTACATCTTCTAAAATTTCAGGTGCAATTTCGGTAAGTAATGGAGGTACAGGTTTGACTACTTTGACTTCAAATAGTGTATTAGTTGGAAATGGGACAAGTACAGTTAATCTAGTTGCACCAGGAACTAGTGGAAATGTATTAACTTCTAATGGTACTACTTGGGCTTCTGCAGCACCAAGTGGAGGTGGAAGCGTGACTTCGTTAAATGACTTAAATGATGCAAAAATACAAGGTAGCAGCGGTAGCTATGATTTTACTGGTGGTGTACTTTTAGGTCATAAAAATTTATCTAATTTATATTATGGATTAAATACTACTGCAGTTGGAATTGGTTCAATAGAAAATTTAAATAATGGACATGATAATACTGCAGTTGGTTTTAATTCAATGAAATTGCTTTTCCAAGGAGATCTAAATACAGCAGTCGGATCTCAATCTTTATATTCAGTTTATAGTGGCACTTATAATACAGCTGTTGGATTTAGATCTTTATATAATAATACCAATTCACAAAATACAGCAGTTGGATATGCGTCAATGCTTTCTAATACAAGTGGATCACTTAACACTGCGGTTGGAAATCAAGCTTTACAAACGAATGTTTCGGGTGTTAGAAATACAGCTTTAGGATTTTCATCATTATTATCATCTACTGGAGATTATAATACAGCAGCAGGATTCAGTTCATTATCCCAGAATACAAGTGGCTATGGAAATTCAGGATTTGGAATTGAAGCATTAGTAAGTAACACTACTGGCTATTATAACACTTCAATAGGATATCAATCAGGAATCCAATTGGTATCTGGACATAATAATACATTAATTGGGTATAATTCTCAGCCATCATCAAGCTCAGTTAATAATGAAATAACATTAGGAGATGCGAGTGTAAATAAAATTAGATCTGGTGCTACTTCGATTACAGCTCTGTCAGATTTACGTGACAAAACTGATATTGTAAATATTTTGGAAGGGATAAATTTTGTAAAACAATTACGACCAGTCACTTTTACTTGGAATACGAGGGACAAAGCAAAAGTAGGTATTAAGTCTGCTGGATTTATTGCACAGGAATTATTGGCTTTGCAAAAAGGCTCTTCAATTGGAATAAATTTAGATTTAGTAAGTGAGGATAATCCTGATAAGCTAGAAGCTAGATATGGTAATTTATTGCCAGTTATGGTAAAAGCAATTCAAGAGCAACAAGTTATAATCGAAGATCAAAAGAAGCGCTTAGATTTACTTGAAAAGTTGGTGAATGAGTTAATAAAAAAACAATAGTTTATGTTTAAATATCACTAAGCTTTGTTAGGTGCATATAAAATGAAAATTTTAATGATATTTTAGTTAAATTAGCTTCTTAATTTAATCCTATGTACAAGCAGTTAGCCTTCATTTTTATTGCCATTATTTCTTTTGTAAGCGGAGTATCCGCGCAAGCCGATCGTTGGCAACAACGCATTGATTATAAAATTAATGCAACATTAGATGTAGCTACAAATATTGTAAAAGGAACGGAGGAAATTGTTTATACCAATAATTCAACAGACACTTTACGTAAGGTTTATTTCCATTTATACTGGAATGCATTTCAACCCAATTCATCCATGGATGTGCGTAGTAGAGAATTGGGAAAAAATGTACTCAATTTTAGACGCGGTGAAGTGACTGCTTCAAATGCAACTCTATTAGGGCAAGAAACTATGCAGGACTGGGATAGAAGGGTTAAGGATCGTATTCAATATTTAACACCCACTGAAATTGGCTACCAAAGAGTCAGCCAAATTTTAATTGCAGGTAAGGCGCAAAAATTAATTGAACAAGAAACCATTCTGGAAGTACAATTAACCAATCCAATTGCACCAAAATCTTCTGCAAAATTATCATTGGTATTTGAAGCGCAAGTGCCAAAGCAAATTCGTCGAACAGGCAGAGACAATGCCGAAGGGGTTCGTTTTTCAATGAGTCAATGGTATCCGAAAATGGTGGAGTATGATTATCAAGGATGGAATACCAATCCATATATCGCACGTGAATTTTATGGCGTGTGGGGCAATTTTGATGTGAGCTTGCAATTAGATAAAAACTATACGGTTGCTGCAACAGGGGTTTTACAAAATCCAAATGCAATTGCAAATGCACAAGGGGTAAAAACATGGAATTTTAAAGGAAATAATATTCATGATTTTGTATGGGCTGCAGATGATCATTTTAAACATTTGTCCAAGGAGGTTCGTAAGGGTTTAACAATACATGTATATTATAAAGAAAAAGATGCTAAATCAGATAGCGCATGGGCCAATGTTTTATATGCTGCTGAAAAAGCGTTGCCATTTATTGAAAAAAACTTTGGCGCATATCCTTACCCACAATATTCATTTATTCAAGGAGGGGATGGTGGTATGGAATACGCAATGGCAACATTAATTAAAGGTCCAAGTTTGGGTACCGTTTTTCATGAGTGGATGCACAATTGGTATCAGCAAATTTTAGGAAGCAATGAAAGTTTGTTTGCATGGATGGACGAAGGTTTTGCAACATTTGCTGAAAGTAAAGTATCAAGATGGTATGATGCAAATGCAGCTGTGCAATCTCCTTTTATAAGTGAGCGTGCAAAGGCACAAGTATTTGCGAGTGTAGAAAAAGCAAAATTAGATTTGCCTTTAACCCAAGCGGGAAGTTATGCAGGCTATATGGCTTTAGCTAAGAGTGGATTGGAAGAGCCCGCAAGTACACATGCGGATCATTTTAATACCAACTATGCTTATAGTAATGCAGCCTATTCAAAAGGAGCAACCTTATTAGGGGTATTAGGCTATGTTATTGGAGATTCAGTTCGCGATGCTGTTTTATTAAATTATTATAACACTTGGAAATTTAAACACCCTAATGCGAATGATTTTTTCCGTGTAGCTGAAAAAACAAGTGGCATACAATTACAATGGTTAAAAGAATATTGGGTGAATTCAACCAAAACAATTGATTATGGTTTGAATGATATTCAAGCAGGAAATAATACAGCGATCATAAGCATCCAACGACTAGGTAAACTTCCAATGCCTATTGAAGTTTTAATCACTTATAAAGATGGTACAACTGAATTACATTATATGCCACTTGATTTAATGTTAGGTGCGAAAGGGGCTGAAAGTTCAGTTAATCGCATTGTACATAAGAATTGGCAATGGGTTGCGCCAACCTATACTTTTGAAACAAGCAAACCATTATCTGCTTTAAAATCAATTGAAATTGATCCAAGCTATCGTATGCCGGATTTAAATAGAAGTAATAATAAATTAGAAATACCTAACTAATAAAATAATTAAGGTTTCTTAACTTGAATGATAAACTTTTCTTGAAAATATTCTTCTGGGAAAATATCATAGATAGACATCATTTTAGGGCGTACACCACTTTCGAAAATTTCTTGGTGTAAGTCGCCACCTTTAAGGCAAATCAATCCATTGGGT
>CAIWBA010000294.1 GCA_903910765.1 uncultured Bacteroidota bacterium | reverse complement strand
ATTCCCCTTTATACCAACTATATTCACTGGTATCTATAGGTCTGCCGTAGGAGGCGTCGCCAATTTTTATGATCGTTTTAAAATCTGGTTTTTTAGCTTTTTTATCAGTCACAATGAGTACGGGACCAACTTGAACGGAATCTTTATTGGTTGAAAACAAAGTTGCTTTTTTGATTTTATTATTGTCTTGATCTCGTTGATTTTTAATAATAAGGATATTACCGATGGTAATGGTATCTGCGGAAATAGTTTTTCCAATTAATACACTATCCGAGGATATGATAATACTATCGGCTTTTAAAGGGTTCGTTTTATTGACACTACTATCTAATTGTGCGTTTACCATTCCATAACACATCATTAATACCAAGAGTAACTTTACTTTTTTCATTTTATTTATATTTATCATTTTCGGGTTTGTTTCTTTTAAATAGGGTGGTAATTTTGCGACTCAGTTCTCTGAATTTTGCGCCATCAATTTCTAGGTTGGCAATATTAATGACACGTTCCTCCTCGTCTGTATCAATATTGCTGTATTGCACCTGGGTTGGTATAATTGCTTCAAAGTTATTTTTTGCTTCTTCATTTACATTTGAAATACTTATTGGGCGTATTTCCTTGGGTAACGTAATAGTTTCATTATTTTTTTTTGTATTTATATCTTCTTTAACTAACAATGCAATTGCCACATCATCATTAAGCCCCACAATATTTTTATTATTTAATGAATTTAAGTTGCTGTATGCGTAATCATTTTGGGCTTGCACATTTGTATTTACTATTGGCAGTAATGTTTCTTTTTTTATCTTGTTGAAAGCGGTTGCACTTTTTGTGGCGTTTATGTCAGTGCCATCATTCATTTCAATCACTGCCGTATTATTTAATTCCGTTTTCACTCCATTATTATTGGTAAAGGAGGGTGCCTCTTGCTTATTTTCCGCATTAAATAGGTTGTACCCAATCACTACAAGCAATATTGCCGCAACTGATGCCCATCTTTTAAATGTGACAGTGGCCCACAAAGGCTTTATCTGCGCTGAATTTTTATATAGGCTGTTTTTAAAATTTGGAGCTATCTCTATGTTCGTTGGCGTAGTAAGAAAAGCGCCCTGCCATTGCTTTACAGTAGACTGTAAAGAAGTGTTTGCGGACAATTTATTTTCAAAACTTGCTTTTTCCTCACTAGTCATTTCATTATCCAAATAAGTAATACTCTGTTCATCCTGTTCGCTCAATTTGTATAATGAAAATTTATTTTCATAAATCAGGGTATCTGGACTAATCTTAAGTTGTTGTAATGCCTCCAACTTATTTGCATAATTTGGATATTGCATGATAAAGTCATTGACTGCTGCCCTTTCCTCCCCGGAAAGTTCATTATCGATATACATCAAAAAATAATGCCCGTAATTATGTTGGGTAATTTCCATGGTTACGCATTTACTTTTTCGAGTTCCAATAATTTGGTCTTTAAAAATAACCGAGCACGATGCAAATAAACTTTCACCTGACTTTCGGACAAATTCATAATTTCTCCAATTTCTTGATAGGAGTAGCCTTCATAATCTTTTAACAACACCAAACTTTTTTGTGTAGGGTTGAGTAAATTAATGGCGCTTAATAAATTTTGCTTTAATTCGGAACTGGTTTGGTGCGTGACCTGATCCACTTCCATAAACTCGTTCGTGGTAGGTTTTTTATTTTCCTTTCGAATCACATCAATCATTTGATGATAGGCGACCGTATACAAATAGGACTTTGCTTTGAGTGGAGCTACACTTTCCCGGTTTACCCAAAGTTTTTCATAGGCAGATTGCACAATATCTTCTGCATCTTGGGTACTTCTGATATTTTTTACAATAAAGCGGTACACTCCATTGGAATGTTCATCTACACAATTATTGTAATCCTGTTCAGTCATGATGGGGCATTGAGCGTTATAATCCTATAACGAACTCCTTGTAAAAAAGTTACATTAAAACCTAGACCCAAACTTTAATAATCAATTACCTGCTCCATGATACCAGCTGGTAATTCACGCCATTCGTATTGTTGGTTTCTTAATTGTGGTTCAAAACCAGCTTCGGCAATGGCTTCCTGTATGGATTTATAAGTAAAGCGGTGAGGTGCACCTGCCGCACTCACCACATTTTCCTCCAACATGATGCTACCAAAATCGTTGGCGCCTGCTTCCAAACAAACCTGCGCAGTGGCCTTACCCACGGTTAACCAACTTGCTTGAATATTTTTGATATTAGGCAGCATAATTCTACTTATGGCAATCATGCGGATATACTCTTCGGTCGTTGTTAAATTATGTACCCCTCTTATTTTGGTAAGTAAGGTATCTACGTCCTGGAAAGTCCAAGGAATAAATGCTAAAAATCCTTTTGCATTGGTTGGTTTTTTATCCTGCACTTCTCTGATACGAACCAAATGAATAAATCTTTCTTCTAAGGTTTCAACATGGCCAAACATCATGGTAGCACTCGATGTAATATTTAATTGATGTGCTGCAGCCATTACATCTAACCATTCATCTGCACCGCATTTTCCATTCGATACTAATTTACGAACACGATCCACTAAAATTTCTGCGCCTGCGCCTGGGAGTGAATCCATACCTGCTGCGACCAATGCTTTTAAAACATCGGTATGACTCATTTTCTCCAGTTTTGCAATATGTGCAATTTCTGGGGGTCCTAAAGTGTGTAATTTAATGGTTGGAAATTCAGATTTAATTTGACTGAAAATTCCGGTATAAAAAGACAATCCTAATTCTGGATGATGTCCCCCTTGTAATAATAATTGGTCTCCGCCCCAAGCAAGTGTTTCTTTAATTTTTACACGATAGGTATCCATATCAGTAATGTATGCTTCGGCATGTCCTGGGATTCTGTAAAAATTACAAAACTTACAATTCGCAATACAAACATTGGTGGTATTTAAATTACGATCAATTTGCCAAGT
>CAIWBA010000293.1 GCA_903910765.1 uncultured Bacteroidota bacterium | reverse complement strand
GTTTAACATCTAAAGGCCCCGTTATTTATAAACAAGAAAGATGGGGTTTAAATAATAAGCCTATTGTTTGTTATAAGTTTAGGACAATGTATATGAATAATGGTGATACCGACTTTAATCAAACTTCTCGAAATGATCCAAGAATAACGCCATTGGGTTTGTTTTTGCGTAAGTTTAGCTTGGACGAATTACCACAATTTTGGAATGTATTAAAGGGGGAAATGTCGGTGGTGGGCCCTAGACCTCATCCTACTCCAATGAATATAGCCTCTATGGAAACAGTGAATAATTATTTAAAAAGGCATATTGTAAAACCCGGAATTTCGGGATGGGCGCAAATCAATGGATCCAGGGGCGAAGTGCGCACCCATCAGGAGATGGAAAAGCGCGTTAATTTTGATTTATATTATATACATCGTTGGTCATTTACATTGGATTTGCAAATTATTTTGCAAACCATTATTAAAATGTTACGCGATCAAGGCGCATATTAAAACATACACATTGAATTCAGTAAAATTATTTTTCATTATTGTTGGGTGCATTTTTTTATTTAATGCTAATCCAGGAACTGCGCAGGTATTTACACATCAACAAACGGTTGTTGCCTATTTAGAAAGGATGGCACAAAAAGGCGCAATAGAATTTAATGATTTAATGAAGCCAGTAGATAGGGCAACTGTATTTAATTTATTAAATCAATTACAACAAAATAAAAACCTTACAAAGATTGAGCATGATGAACTTACATTTTATATAAGTTATTATAGTTTTGATAATTTAGAAAAAGCATATATCCCTAAAAGTTTAACGGTCTTTAAACAAATCAAAAAAAACTTATTTAAGGAACCACATATCTTGAATTATAGTGATGATAATTTTAGATTAATGGTAGATCCATTGGCTGAAATAGGATTTCAGGGTTCAAAAAAAACAAGTCAGTTGGTGAGTACTGGATTTCAAATGATGGGTTATGCTGGTAAGCGTATTGGTTTTCAGTTAAGTGTTAGAGATGTGAATGAGACGGGTGATTATGATTCCTTAAGAATTGATAATACACTCATGGGCTTTAATCGCAAACAAACCATTAACACCAACTTATTATCTTATAGCCAGTTTAATGCCAATTTGAGTTATCGATTTAATAAGGGGATGATCACCGTGGGACAGGATCAAAATGTATTGGGTTATGGTAAAACGGGTAATTTGGTTTTGTCAAGCAAATCGCCTTCTTATCCCTATTATCGATTTCAATATAATCCAACAAAATGGATGAGTGTTAACTATATGCATGCATGGTTGCAAAGTGGGGTAATTGATTCCTTAAAAAGCTACGGCACAGGTAATTCGGTGTATGGTGGTAAAAGGGAGTCCTTTATACCTAAGTTTTATGCAATACACTTTGTTGAAGTTAGGCCGATGAAGGGATTAAGTGTTCATTTAGGAGAATCCATAGTTTATACCGATCAATTGGAGCCTGCTTATCTTATGCCTTTAACTTTTTTTAAGGCATATGACAACAATAAATACAATGATAAAATTACTACAGGTGCCAATGGACAGTTTTTTATGGGAATTAGTAGTCGAAATCAAATTCCTAAAACGCATTTGTATGCCCAATTATTTATTGATGAAATTAGGGTAAGTAATATTTTTAATTCCACTAAGTCGCGCAATCAAATAGCTTATCAAATAGGAGCGAGTGTTACGGATATAGGTTTGCCTTATCTTACATTAACTGCCGAGCTTAATAAAGTATACCCATTTGTGTACCGTAATTTTTTACCAGCACAAAATTATTCAAATAGTAATTATCCCCTTGGTGATTGGATGGGTTCCAATGCTGATAGAATTGAACTCATCGCTAATTATCATCCTAAGCCAAGGCTTAATTTAAGGGCTTATTATCGTGTTATGGCAAAAGGAGGGGCTGGATCAATAGAGCAGCAGTATTTTTTAACCCCTTCACCAATCTATGGCTTTAATCCTCAATATAAAACAAACAAATTCAGTTTTGAAAGTAGCTATGAGTTATATAGTAATGTAAACATTCTATTTGGTTATAGTGCATATCAAATGAAGCCATTATTGCAAAATCCCATAACTAGTGATATGGTAAATATTGGGCTCGTATTTTCGCCCTATTAGTGAATTGTGCTTTATGACGCAATTGTCGTATTTTTACGCTTATAAGTTAATTTAAATGATCAAATTATTAGGAAAGTTTTTAGTGGTATTTGTGCTTATTTTATTGGTTTTTAAACCATTACAAGCACAAATGAGCAGTGGCGCAAATGTAAATATGGGTAGCGCTAGAATTAGTCAATTTTCGGACCAACAAATCATGCAATTGTGGATACAAGCATCTGCCAATGGGATGTCTGAAAGTGATGCAATGAGTTTTTTGGTAAAAAAGGGCTTGAGACCCTCTGAAGTAGGTCAATTTAAAAAGCGATTAGTTGCTTTACAAGGTGCCAAAAAAAGTTCCTTTAGCGACATGAGCATGATAAAAGATACTTCTAGTTTTATGCGTGATAGCACTTGGGTATTAGAAGTGCCTATTATAAAAAAAATAACGAACAAGTATGGGTATGAATTTTTTGCAAATCCAAATATAAAATTTGAACCCAACTTACGACTTGCCACCCCTAAAAATTACATACTAGGGCCCGATGATGAATTAGATGTTACATTAACAGGCTTAAATGAAACAACAGCTAATTGTACCGTTAACACTGATGGTAACATAAAAATTGAATATGTTGGACTAATTAATGTCAGTGGATTAACCATGGATGAAGCAAAGGCAAGGATTTTAGCAAAAATGTCAACAGCTTATCCAGCTTTAAAATTAAATAGAACACAGTTGACAATTACAATGACTAATTATCGAAGTGTAAGAATAACAATCATTGGTGAGGCGGTATGGCCAGGAGGCTATCAAATTTCAGCATTATCTTCGGTGTTTAATGCTTTATATTATTCAGGAGGTCCAACTGAAAATGGAACCCTAAGAGATATTAAGGTGATCAGAAACAATAAAACCATTGCCAATATTGATTTGTATGAGTTTTTGCAAAACGGAAAAATGGCAAAGGATATCCGATTGGAGGATCAGGATGTTATCATGTATAGCCCATATATAAAAAGGGTGGAATTTGGGGGAATGGTAAAAAGGCCTGGCGTATTTGAATTAAGACCTAATGAAAGTATACAACAAGCAATAGAATATGCTGGTGGGTTTAACGATTCTGCCTTTACTGATAGATTAAAAATTGTTCAGTTAAATGGCTCAGAAAAAACATATAAGGAAGTAGATGCCAATTTATTTGCAAATTACATTCCTTCACCAGGCGATTCTATTTATGCAGAAAAAAAAGCACCTGTATATATTAACAAAGTAAGCATCACAGGTGCAGTATATCGCCCTGGTGATTATGGGTTTCAACCAAAATTAACTTTACAAGCATTAATAAAAAAAGCGGATGGCTTACGATCAGATGCATTTATGCAAAGAGCAACCATTTATCGATTAACTAATGCAAGGGATCGTGTTTTGGTAGCAGTTGATTTAAATAAGTTTGCTCAAAATAGTACTGATTTTATTTTGGAACGCGAGGATAGTATTCAAATATATACAAAGCAAGAATTAGAGGAAGTGCAATATATCACCGTTGGCGGTCATGTGCGTAACCCAGGAAAAATAATGTTCCGTGCGGGTATGCAAATACAGGATGTGATTGCTATGAGTGGGGGATTTATGAAAGATGCTGCTTATCATAGGGTTGAGCTGTCAAGAATAAAAAACAACCGAACTGATTCATTGGCTAATCAATTAGTTGACTTGATCAAACTTGAATTAGATTCAAATTTATCCAGTAGAGATAACACTTTCACTTTGCAAGCGCAAGATTATATTTTTGTACCCAGATTATTGAACTCCGTATTTTTAGGGGATATTAAAGTAGCAGGGGAAGTTTATTTTCCAGGCAATTATGTATTGGAAAAAAGAGATGAAACTATTGAAAATATTTTAGCAAGGGCAGGTGGTTTAACTAAGTATGGCTCATTAAAGGATTTGCAAGTATACAGAAAAGGGGTTTTGATTGGGGTGAACGTAGATGTTGCCAATAATAATTCTCGTGATTTGTCATTGGCATTATTACCCGGAGATAGTTTGTTTATTTCACGTAACGATCCATTTGTACAAGTTATTGGTGCTGTATATAGTCCACAATTAACCAGGTATGAATCAGGAAGTTTTAAGTCCTATATTTCAGCTGCAGGCGGTGTAAAAAATAGAGCTTCATTAGCGAAAGCCTATATACAATATGGAAACGGGATTAATAAAAAACAAAAACACTTTTTGTTTTTTAAATTTTATCCAAGAGTCACGCCAGGTAGTAAAATATTTGTACCTGAAATGCCTGATAAAGAAAAAGGATTATCGGTCGCTGAATTATCGGCTATCACAAGTATTTTATCAGCATTAGTTGGTTTAGCGGCTATATTAAAATTATAATTATTACTATGTCAGTTGAAAATAATCAAAACAACACTTCCAATATAATTAATGAACCCAGTTTTTCAATGAGTGCATGGGTAAAAGAATGGGTTAGTTTAATAATTCAAATTTTGAAAAATAATTTCAAAATAATTTTATTAGCTACACTTGTAGG
>CAIWBA010000292.1 GCA_903910765.1 uncultured Bacteroidota bacterium | reverse complement strand
TTGTGTTGAGTCGGCACTCTCTGGAATTAAAGAAACGATTACTGGAAAGCAGCAAATGATGTATCGACGTTTTTTTACCATTCCTTCCAAGTGGCATCAAAAAAAATTATTTCTACATTTTGAAGCCGTGGATTATGAAACCAAAATATGGGTGGATGGAAAATATGTTGGTATGCATAAAGGCGGATATGATCATTTTCAATTTGATATAGCTGGATTTTTAAATAATGAAGCATCGCATGAAATAAAGTTAGTGGTTTGGGATCCAACCAATGAAGGGTCGCAACCCATTGGTAAGCAAGCTTTACCTGCAATCAGAAATGTAACAAAGTATACCGCCACAAGTGGCATTTGGCAAACGGTATGGTTGGAGCCCATCAATGAGGTCGCGGTTGAAAGTATAAAAATCATTCCCAATATTGATAATGCAAGTATTTCATTGCAAACAAATATGTTGGGTGCAACGCAAGGATCTCGTATAAAAATTCAAGCTTTTGATCAGGGTAAGGAGGTAGCTAATATAATCACTTCAGTGGGGGACCTAATTACTTTAAAATTAAATCAGCCAAAATTATGGAGCCCTACAAATCCTTTTTTGTATGATTTAAAATTGAGTTTAATCAAGGAGGGGAAAGTAGTGGATGAGGTAAGTAGTTATTTTGGCATGCGTAAAATTTCAATGGCACGTGATCAGAAAGGGTATATGCGTATTTTTTTAAATAATGAAATCATCTACCAGCTTGGGCCGCTAGATCAAGGGTATTGGCCAGATGGTATTTTGACTGCGCCGTCTGATCAAGCCTTGCGGTATGATATTGCCTATTTAAAAAAGATTGGTGCAAACATGGATCGAATGCATATGAAAGTACAACCTGAAAGGTGGTATTATCATTGTGATCAATTAGGTATATTAGTTTGGCAGGATATGGTGAGTCCAACTAAATTTATTGCTGCGAAAAGTAATGCAAATCCAAGTGATTTTGAATTGGAACATAATTTAACCGTGGATCAATTATACAATCATCCATCTATTATTCAATGGGTGTTGTTTAATGAAAGTTGGGGGCAATATGATACCGAAAGATTAACCGCTGCTTTAAAAGCCAAGGATCCTTCCAGGTTAGTGATTAATGCGAGTGGCTGGAATGATAAGCTGGTAGGAGATATCAGGGATTTTCATGATTATACCATTCATCCAGCGGTTGCTTTGGTCAATAAAAATTATGATCGAGCCCTGGTTTTAGGAGAAGCGGGAGGTTTTGATTTATTGATCCCTGGTCATTTATGGACCCCTGATTTAAAAACGGAAATCAAATTAAAAACCGATTGGACCCTTGACTTTAAAAAAGGCGTTGTGAAATCATCGGATGAATTAATAGAAAAGTATAAAATTTTATTGGATGATTTATTCCAACTTAAAAAGTATGGATTAAATGCTGTGGTATATACACAAATAAGTGATGTTGAAGATGAGATAAGTGGATGGATGACCTATGATCGAAAACTGAGTAAACTTCCAGAAGCCACATTTGCTGCGTTGCATCAACAATTTTTTAAGCCGACGGTTACTGGTAAATTTATTTTGCCACTTTCAATGAATGAACCCCAACAATGGAATTATAGTTTTACAACACCCTCCAATGATTGGATTAAAAATTCAGCGAATGCAAATTTTCAAATAGGCATAGCGCCCTTTGGCATTGAAAATAAAAATACACCCAAAGTAAATACCCCTTGGAGTACAAATAGTTTGTTTTTAAATAAGGAGTTCACTTTAACATCATTGCCTTCAAATTTATCCTTGGTAGCATGTAATACAGGCATGACTGAAGTTTATATTAATGGCAGCTATGTGATGCAGTTCAATAATTTTTTAAAGAATGATCCGGAGGTAAAAATTAGTGAAACCGTACTTTCTGATCAAGCGATGAAGTTGCTTAAAGTTGGCGTGAATCAGATTTCGCTAAAGTTTAACTTTCCTTCTGTGGGAACGCCAGTTTATTATTATGATTTTGGGATAAAAGCCTATTAACTAGCAGTTTAAGGCGGTATACTAAAACATACTTTTTTAATTGTATCTTCAAGCTATTAAAATCTCCAATTTGATCACTGAGAATAACAATATTTCTCCCAATTTAGATATTGAATATTTATTTAATACGTATTATGCTAGATTATGTTATTTTGCCTTTAAGCTGTTAAAGAATCAAGAAGCTGCTAAAGACTTAGCGCAGGATGTGTTTTTGAAGTATTGGCACAAAAGAAATGAGTATAGTTCCGAATTAGCCATTAAAAACTTCCTATATCTATCATTACGAAATGCTTGTTTGAATTATATTAGACACGATTCAGTTGAAAAAAAGTATGCAGACACATTAACTGATGATACTTTGGAGGAAGAAAAGGGCTTAGCACATCTAATAAAAGCAGAAGCATTAGTAGCTATACATAATGCCATTGAAAACTTACCTGTAGGTTGTAAAACTGTTTTACAACTTGCTTACTTTGAAGGTTTGAAAAATGATCAAATTGCCAATGAAATGGGTGTGTCTATAAATACAGTTAAAACCCAAAAACAAAGGGCTTTAAAGTTATTACGTTTGAAATTACCCAATAGCGCCTATCTGTTATTAATTGGATTGCTTCCTTCTTAACCTGGACAGGGCATATATTTATTTTCCAAAGCTTTCACCCATTTATTGCGTTGAAGTGTATTAATACTAAAGCTAGTCATTATGTCAAATGAACTTAATTCCTCATATAATATTGCCGCCCTTATAGTAAAGAGCTTACAAAATGATTTATCTAAGGAAGAATCCGATATACTTTTAAAATGGAAAGGGGCTTCTAATGAAAACCTAGCTTTATTCAATGAGCTTACCACAGAGGAATCATTATCTGCGGAATTGGCGATTTTTGCTTCATTCAGTGCTACTAAAGATTGGGAAAAAGTAGCAAATAAAACAGTTAATACGAATCAGCCTAAAATTAGCAAATTTAGTAGGGTATTTTGGTTGTCAAGTGCTGCAATTTTGTTTTTTGTCATAGTAGGAGCTTTTCAGTTTTGGAAGTTTACATCAAATCAAAAATCTAATTATAGTTTACAATTAAAACACAATATTATCCCTGGAAGCAATAAGGCGACCCTCACTCTGGCTGATGGTACGATTATTTTATTGAATGATTCTATAAATGGTTTTCATACTAAGCAGCAAAACGTTAATCTGTCAATACAGAATGGGGAAATTGTATATCAATCTTTAGGTCAAAATGAGCCACCTATTTATAATACCATAACTACACCCAATGGGGGCCAATATAAATTATTATTGGATGATGGAACAAAGGTTTGGCTAAATGCAGCATCCTCTATCAAGTATCCGACAACCTTTAGTGGAAACGAAAGAATTGTAGCGTTAACGGGAGAAGGTTATTTTGAAATAGCACATAATGTTCAAAAACCATTTAAAGTAATCTTACCAAATATGGGAAAGGTTGAAGCCATTGGGACTGTGTTTAATATTAATGCCTATCAGGATGAGTATAGTGTAAAGACGACCTTGGTTCAAGGAAAAGTAAAAGTTGATTTTGGTAATAAATTGCAATTTTTAAATCCTGGCCAACAATCTCAATATTTTAAAAATGGGCATTTATCAATTATTGATAATGTTGAAATGGAAGAAGTAATTGCATGGAAAAATGGGCAATTTGTATTTAAACAAATGAATGTTGAGGATATAATGAGGCAATTAAGTAGATGGTATGATGTTGATGTGGTTTTTGATGGCAAATTAAGTAAAGAGACATTTTCTGGTATTGTTAATAGGAATGCTAATTTACTAGAGGTGCTGGAAATCATGGAGGCGGGCGGAGTCCGTTTCAAAATTGACGGCAAAAAAATATATGTGTATTAAAAATTTAGAAAATCGTTTTTATAATTCAATTAAAATCTAGTGTATGTTTAAAAATTTGATTCGAACCGGTATACAAAAAAAACAAAAATATAGACCAAAATTTTTAGTTTTTAAGTTTACCGCTATTTGTTTATTTGTGGCATTTTTGCAAGTGAGTGCAAAAACGTTTTCTCAAAATGTATCACTTTCCATGGATGGCGTAAGTATTCAAAAAGTTTTTAATGAAATTAACCGCCAAACTGGACGTCAATTTTTCTTTAAAGACGAATTATTAAATAAAGCAGGCAAGGTGAGTATTCATGTTAAGGATTTACCCATGAAAGATGCTTTGGCAATCTGCTTTTCAAATTTACCAATTTCATTTTTTATAGTAGAGAATACTATTATATTAAAAGATAAAATCGCTGTTGCTGAAAATAATTCAGGAATAGAAGCGCCAGTAGCTGATATTATTCTTCGAGGAAAAATCATTGATACTACTGGAGCTCCTTTGGTGGGTGCGACTATTTTGATTAAAGACACCAGAAAAGCAACAGTAACAGATATTGATGGTAATTTTCAAATTCAATTAACGCCAGGACAGACCATTTTAATTTCTTCCATTGGATTTAAGACAACACAGCGTAAAATTGAAACAGACAAGCAATTACTCGTAACATTAGTTGCAGAAACTATTATTTTAAAATCTGTTGAAATTATTAATACAGGATACCAAAAAATTACAAAAGAAAGGAGTGCTGGTTCATTTTCTACAATAACTACAGATGATTTTAAAAATAAGTCAAATAGTATGAATGTAGTAGATCGAATTGAAGGTATTGTACCAGGGGTTGCTGTAAATTATGGCGCTGGAAATGAAAAATTTCTAATTAGAGGCTTAAGTTCAATTCAAGCAGCAAGATCGCCATTGATTGTAGTGGATGGAGTGCCAATGGCAGATTATAATTCTGTCAAAACTTTAATTAATCCCGATGATGTTGAGTCAATTAGTATTTTACGAGATGCAACAGCGGCTTCCATATGGGGTTCCGCAGCTGCGAATGGTGTAATTGTTATTACTACCAAAAAGGGGAAGAATACAACTACCAATCAAAAGATGCGTGTTAATTATAACGGGTTTGTTTCATTTAGGGGCACACCTGATCTTGATTACTATAATATGATGAACACAAGTGATTTTTTAACAACGAGTAAGCAGGTTTTTTCAAATACTGATTATCCATGGGCGAATGCTATTAATAGTGTGGGCGCAACACCCATCATTGCACCTCATGAAAGAATTCAGTATGATTTGGCTAGAGGTATAATAACACAAACAACTGCAAATGCAAGGTTTGATTCACTTTCGCGATATAATAATACTGACCAAGTTAAAAAGTACTTAACCCAGCCATCATTTTTGTCAAATCATAGTTTAACATTTGAAGGGGGAAGTAATTTTCATTCTTACTATGGATCATTAGCATATACAGCGGATCAAAGCGATACAAAAAACGATCTTAATCGATATCAGATGAATTTGCGTCAAAATTTCAACTTTTCACCAAGCATTAAATTGGACCTATTAACAAATTTATCATATGAAAAAACGTCCAAATTTTTATTGACAGGCCTGCCATTTGGCAATAATAATTATTTGCCTTATGCCATGTTTGCTGATGAGTCAGGCAATCCATTGTCTCAAGCGTATTTAAAAAGAATGGAGGAATTTAGGGCTAGTTCAGAATTGGCTAGTAAAACAAATTTAGATTATGTACCTCTTAGTGAGCCGAGTAAAACATTGAATGATCAAATGAATATGACTTCAAGAATTAATGCAGGGTTGACTATTAAAATAATAAAGGGGTTGTCATATGAAGGACGCGTACAATACCAAAGAGGTTCTTTAGAAAATTATGAATATTATAATCAAGACTCATATAAAGTGAGAGATGAATTAGTCTATTTTACTAAGGCGGCAACTGTTGCAGGTTCAAACCCAACCTATTATTTACCTTCAAAAGGGGGGCATTATTCTACTCAAAATAATACAACTACAAGTTGGACCTTACGTAACCAATTGAACTATGACAGGGTATTTAATCAAAAGCATCAATTTAACATGATCGCCGGTGCCGAAGTGCGCAATGAGTTATATAAGTCTGTACAAACATATAGAAGAGGGTATGATTATCAAACCTTAACCTATTCCTTATATAATGAAGACTCATTAGCTACTTTGGGTGTTACGAATCCAGTTAACTATTTAACCGGTAGGACAACAAATAATTTAATGACTTCAAAACCAGTTTCCTATTTAGAAAATGAAAGACGCTTTATTTCAGGATATAGTAACGCTGCGTATACATTTGATAGAAAGTACTCCATAAATGGAAGTATTCGTTTTGATCAATCTAATTTATTTGGGACTAATAAAAGTTTACAATACAAGCCAATTTGGAGTTTGGGAGGCGCTTGGAATTTGTCAAAAGAGGCCTTCTTCAATGTTGAAAAAATTAACAATTTGAACTTTAGATTTACTTATGGACTTGGAGGTAATGCGCCTAATCCTGGTTTTGCGGGACCTTTTGATATTGTGTCTGCGAGTAATGTGGCTTACTTTAGTGGTATGGGTCTTGGATATACCATTTTAGTACCAAGAAATGAAAATATAAGATGGGAAAGAACCGCCACAACCAATGCGGGTATGGATTTTTCAATATTAAATAATCGCATTTCTGGAACGGTAGATGTTTATAAAAAAATTACTACTGATTTATTAGGGTATCAGCCAGTTGATCCAACATCAGGCTGGTCATATGCCTATAATAATTTAGGAGATATTGAAAACCATGGAGTTGAAATTCAATTGAACACAGTTAATATTATTAATAAAAATTTTAGATGGACAACCACTTTTACCATAGCAAATAATGTAAATAAGGTAATTAAGTTAAAGCCCGCAAGTGCACTTACGACCAGTGGTAAAGTAAATTCAACGTTTGTTGAAGGTTATTCAGCCTATGGATTGTTTGCATATAATTACAAGGGGTTAGATGCTAAGGGTAATCCTTACACATTTAAATCAAATGGTACGGATACGGCAAGATTACTTGGAGATTTAAACTTAAATGATCCATTGTATATGGGAACGACACAGCCGCTTTGGTTTGGCGGTATAACCAATAATTTAACTTACAAGAGAGTCACTTTATCATTTTTAATTGTATATAATTTTGGAAATGTGATGCGCCGTGATGTAAATCAATTTTATACTGGAAGACTTACAAATAATATACCAACATATTTCAATGATAGATGGCAAGTGCCAGGAGATGAATTGAAAACAGATGTACCAAAATATATTGGTAACACTGCTCAAAATTCACTTAGATATGTAAATTTATATACACAAGGAAATACAAATATTGAAAGTGCTTCTTATGCCAAATTAAGGGATTTGACTATTTCATATCAATTATCTCAGAAAGCAGTTAGTAGGGTAGGTTTTTCTAATTTCTCAATATATGGGCAAGCGAACAACTTGATGTTGTGGAAAAATAATAAATACGATATTGATCCAGAATTTTATAATTTATCAGCTGGAACTCGAACAGGTAAAATGCCTGCATTTTTCACCATTGGTGTTAGAACCTCATTCAAATAATTATTTAAATATATTTACCATGAAATTAAAAACTTTCAATACTATTTTTATTATTACATTTTTGTTTGTTATCACAAGCTGTAATAAATTTTTAGACATAACTCCCAAAGGACTTGATGTAGTTAATACTGTAGAAGAATACAATGGGTTGTTTAACAATACCAATTTGTACACCTTTATTAATGTCAGAAACATTCCTGGCTCATTGGCCTCTATTCTTGGGTACCCAGGAGCTGCTGTAGTTATGTCGGATGATGTGTTTTCATCTGGTGCTTATTTAGCAACGCAGCCTTTATATTATCAGAATGCGTATCAGTGGAAAGATGATTTATTTCAAATTGAAGATGAGTCAAGTGAATGGGGAACATTTTATTCACAAAATTACATTTTTAACGTTGTTGCTAATAATATCATGAATGTACCTGATGGCGCTATGCAGGACAAAAAACAATTATTAGCCGAAGCGCGTGCTAATCGTGCTTACATGCATTTAATGCAGGTTAATTATTTTGCGAAGCCTTATTCTGCTCAGACTGCATCCACTGATCTGGGTATCCCAATTGTAACTTTGGCTAACGCGGGTGGAGATAATTATACAAGAGCATCCGTACAAGCTGTTTATGATTTTATAATAAATGAATTAAAAGAATCTATTCCTGATTTACCTATTCAAACACTGAATAGAGCAAGGCTTGGGCAAACTGGAGGGTATTATTTATTAGGCTTGGCCTACTTCTGGAAAGGCGATTATCCAAATGCTTTAACAGCATTGAATAATTGTAGAACTTCTATTCCAAATTATAAATTAGCATTAGGATTATATAATTATAATACCAGTATGCCAACATGGGTAACGACAGGTCAGCCTTGGGTAGGGCCAAGTAAAAGTCCTGCACAAACTGTAAGTACTGAAAATATTTATTTGAAACAAATGAGTATCAACTGGGCAACTGCAAGAAATACGGTCTATTTAAAACCTAGTATCTATAATTTATATACGACTAATGATCAAAGAAAAAAGTTTTTCTATAATAATAGTACTGCGAATGCTATTGTTGCTCCGGGTTTACCAGGCCAACAAAGAAATTCACCAACGACCTATAATTGGGGCCCTAACTTAGCGGATTTGTATTTAATGTCGGCAGAATGTAAAGCAAGAGGCGCTGATTTGGTTGGTGCAAAAGCGGATCTTGAATTTTTCCGTGCAAGTAGAATGTCAGCAACAGAAGCGATAGTTACATCAACTACACAAGCAGCTATAGTTAAGTCCGTATTAGATGAGCGCTTAAGAGAATTTGCGGGTACAGGTTGGCGCTGGTTTGATATGAGAAGATTATCTACAGACCCTGTGTATAATAACATTGATGGTACACATCCATTAGATGGAGTAACTTACACTTTAAAGTCTGAAAGGCTAACACTTAAAATTCCTCCTGCTATTTTAAAATTAAATCCAAACATGGTTGATAATAATTAAATACTAAATTAATATGAAAAAAATTGTTTCGTTTGTTTTTTACTTTCTTCCTTTATTTTTAAATGCACAAGATGCATTTAAGGTTACTATGCATATCAAAGGATTAGGTGATCATAATGTAAAAGTATCTTTTCAAAAAAATGGGAAGTCTGACGTAGATACACTTGTAAAAAGTGATACAGACTTGGTTATTTGGGAAGGTAAAGTGGAGGATCCTCAATTAGTTAGGGTTGAGATTATGGATACAAGTTTGTATTTAAGAGTAGGGAAAGCAATAATGCCGTCACCAGCGCTAGGATTTTTATTGGCTAATACAAATATTGAAATCAATGCGGATGCTAAAGAAGTGTTTAAAGCTGATATATTAAGTAAACATCCAGAAGTATTATTATATAATAGCATTAGGATGAAAGATTTGCCAGGTGCAATAGAAACATGGGGGTTACAAAAATTGCAAAATCAAAAACGAAATGCGAATGATACGATTGGGAATTATGATATTACGCAACAGTTGATTTCTTTAAAAAAGAAAAACCAAGCAATGCGCATACAATTTTTGAATGAAAATCCAGCATCATTTACTAGTTTATTGGTTTTACAATCTTTATTTTTAATTCTTCCCATTAACGAATCAGAAATTAAATTTAATTTATTAAATGATTTGCAAAAACAATCAACTACAGGGGTAGCTTTAATAGCTAAAATAGAAAGTAATAAAAAAACAGCAATTGGAAAACCTGTAATCCCATTTGCACAAGTTGGCATGGATGGTAATATTGTTGATATCAGTGCATTGAAAGGCAAAGTGGTTTTAGTGGATTTTTGGGGAAGTTGGTGTGTGCCTTGCAGGATGAGTCATCCTGCATTAAAAAAATTGTATGATAAATACAATGCAAAAGGTTTTGAAATTATTGGGATTTCCAATGAGGCAGCTAATAGTACGAAAGATAAAGCGAAGCAAGATATAGCATGGCGTAAAGCAATCAAAGAAGATGGATTATCTTGGTTACAAGTTTTATATGATCCTGCTATTATTGATCTTGTTAAGGAATATGATATCAATGGTTATCCAACCAAGTTTTTAATTGATCAAAATGGAAAATTTGTAATGCGCATCTTAGGAAATAGTGAAAAATTGCATGCGGAATTAGAAGCAAAGTTGGCCATGTTGTTACCTGATTAAAATAGTAGGTATGCGCTTTCACGATGTTCAAGCGCAACCAATACATTTATCATTATATTAGGATGTCGCTTTCACATCGTGAAAGCGACATCCTTTCGTATTGGG